>JBELJV010000009.1:0-22277 GCA_042090165.1 Gammaproteobacteria bacterium | reverse complement strand
CGCCTTGCTCGTCAAAGATAAAGTTGTTGGCCAGTGTTTTGTTGACATTAATTTCTACAGCTTGGTTAATGAATTCATTGTTTCTGCGACATTCCATAATAAAGACAGCAGGACCACCACGCTTGATATCAAAGTCTTCACTATCAGTAGTTGGTCTTTCACCACTCCAATAGGCCCCAGAGGCATAGCATTGGCTAGCATTAGATGACCAAGACAAAGTGACAGTTGTGCCGTAATCAATATTCTCTGAACTGGCATTCAATTCAAGTGATAGTGTTTCTAGTTCTTCCTTCTCAACATCGCATGCAGCTAAGGCTAGTAGGGCAAATAGTACTGAAAGTTTTTTAATGCTCATTTGATTGTGTCTATTCTATACAAAGTTTCATGCTTTTGTCTTCTCATTGAGATTTAAAAGTATTTGATGGTAAATATCTGTTAATCGTTCCAATTCTTTTACTTCAACCCTTTCATTTATTTTATGGATAGTTTCGTATTTTGGTCCCAGCTCAATAATTTCTGCCCCCGTCCTAGCTAAGAACCTGCCATCAGAGGTACCGCCTGTGCAGCTTAGTTGAGTTTCTAGCCCCTGAGATTCTTTGATGCTTTGTTTAACCACTTCAGTGAATAGCGCAGGGTTGGAATAATATGGGAGGGCACTGATATCAAAATCAATCTCGTATTCAACACCTTCCTCTGCAAGCATGGTAGTTATTTTTTCTTTGATATGGTCAGCTGTGATAGCTGGCGAGAACCTCAGATTAAATTTTAGATAGAGATTGTTGGGGGTGACGTTATGGGCACCAACACCCGCAGTGATATTAGTAAGCTGCAGAGATGTTGGAGGAAAATGCTCATTGCCATCGTCCCAAACTTCCTCGGTAACCTTTTTCAGAAATCCACTGATCTTATGAATTGGGTTGATCACTTTATCTGGATAAGCCGCATGACCTTGTTTGCCTTTGACCTCAAGATTGATATTGACTGAGCCCCGTCTGCCAATACGCACATTATCGCCTACGTTTTCGATGGTTGAGGGTTCGCCGATGAGGCAATAATCAATTTTTTGTCCACGTTTTTGCAATTCTTCAACAACTTTGACTGTGCCATCTTTGGAAGGGCCTTCTTCATCAGCTGTGATCAAAAAAGCCAGCGAATAATTTAAATCTTTGGGATTTAGTTTCTCGAGCGCTGCTAAAAAACAGGCAATGCCCCCTTTCATGTCGCCAGTACCGCGTCCATGAATAAATTCACCATCGTTATGGCCTGAGAAGGGAGCATGTTCCCATTTATCAATTGGACCAGATGGCACCACATCGACGTGCCCAGCAAAAACTAATAGTGGGCCACCATTGTCGATGACGCTCCAGAGGTTTTTCACTCTACCGTATGTCAGTGTTTCATTAACAAAACCTTGAGCAGCCAACTTTGACGATATGTAGTCTAAACAGCCACCATCGTTCGGTGTCACTGATTCCATTCTGACTAAATCTTGTGTTATTTGTATTTCCAACTTAATTATTCTCGTGCAGCTCTTTGTTTAGTGTAAAGGAAGATGCTTTTGGTTTGGCACACACTTTTCCAGTGAGCGAATCGCGATAGTATAGCAAACCACTTGTGCCGCTTAAATCCAGTGCCTTTACATTTTTTTCTTCACCTTCTTTGATAAACAGTGTTACTTTGGTGCCAGCTGTCACATAAAGCCCAGCTTCAATAGTGCAATCATCACCCAATGAAATACCAATGCCTGAATTTGCCCCAAGCAAGCATCTTTCCCCAACAGATATAACAGCTTTATTGCCTCCTGATAGTCTGCCCATGGTAGAGCAACCACCACCAAGATCTGAATCTTTACCAATAAAGACTCCTGCTGAAATTCTGCCTTCAATCATGTTTGGTCCCTCGGTACCCGCATTATAATTAACAAAGCCTTCGTGCATAATGGTTGTGCCTTCACCCAAATAGGCGCCCAAACGCACTCGAGAAGCATCAGCAATTCTAACTCCCTTGGGAACGACGTAGTCTGTCATTGGTGGGAACTTATCCAATGCAAAAATTTTCAAATCCTCATTAAGATTTAGGTCGCTCAAATTCTCTGCTCGCATTGGACCATTGTTTGTCCACGCAAGGTTTGGCAGGATGGAAAAAATATTATCGAAGTTGAGTTCATTGGGTTTGAAGTAACGCAAAGATAACAGATAAAGCTTTAGCCATGCCGTTGGGATGTCCTGAATGGCTTCATCCTCAACCAGGTGGACAACGATTTCATTTGAATTGGCATCCATGCGAAAGCTATTGGTTTTTTTGGTTGATGGGAGGAATTTAGAATATCTGACAGCTAGCAAACCTTGTTTATCATGTGTGCATATTCCATGGGCTTCAATGGGCAGATTCATAGCTCTTCTTCTCTCAGGGTAAGAATCTCAAAACCTTCACTTGTTACAGCAATGGTATGTTCCCATTGAGCGGATAGCTTTCCATCTTTGGTGACCACAGTCCAACCATCGTCTAAGAGTCTAGTGTGGTAGCTACCCAGGTTTATCATTGGTTCTACTGTAAAACACATTCCCTCTTTTAGTTCTAAGCCTGATCCTTTTTTGCCGTAGTGCATGACTTGTGGCTCGTCATGATAAACGGTACCAATGCCATGCCCACAATAATCACGCACGACTGAGTAATAGTTTTGTTCGGCTAGCACTTGTATGGCATGCCCAACATCTCCAAGTGTTGCCCCTGGCTTGACTTCTTCAATGCCTGCATACATACATTGCTGCGTGATATCAACGAGTCGTTTTGCATGAGCAGGAACATTTCCCACTAAATACATCTTTGAAGTATCGCCATGCCAACCTTCATAGATGACTGTGACATCAATATTGATAATATCGCCATCTTTGAGAGGTTTTTCCTCGGCGGGAATGCCGTGGCAAATGACATTATTAACTGATGTGCACAATGTTTTTGGGTAGCCATTGTAGCCAACATTAGCCGGTATACACTTCAGCTCTTCGGTAATGAATTTAAAAGCAATTTGATCAAGCTCTTCTGTTGTTATCCCGGGCTTGACGTGATCATCTAACATTTCAAGAACACTTGCAGCTTTTCTGCCTGCAATTTTCATTTTTTCGATGTCTTTTTTGCTTTTTATTGAAATTGACATAGGTAGTTATTCTAAATGATCTATGAATTATCTAATATCTTTTTATACTATTCTGAAGCAAAAAATGAAGTTTCCAGCAAAACTAAAACTTGAGAATGGAATTACATTCGAGGGCATTGGTTTTGGAGTTGAAAAAATAGGTATTGGAGAAGTTGTTTTTAATACTGCAATCACTGGCTATCAAGAAATATTAACTGACCCATCTTACGATGGCCAAATCATTACATTCACCTATCCACACATTGGTAATACAGGCATTAATTTTGAAGATAATGAGTCAAAGAAGATTTCTGCACGAGGAGTCGTCGTTAAAAACTTTTGTGACTTTCCAAGCAGCTGGCGATCAAAACAATCCTTGGAAGAATTTCTGATCGAGCAAAAAGCTATCTGTATCTCTGATATTGATACAAGGAAATTAACAAGAATTTTAAGAGATGAGGGTTGTAAGGTCGGAGCTATTTATTCATCAGAAAAATTCACTGATGAAGAGGCTATGTATGAAATCAATAAATTTGGAAACATAAGCCAGATGACATTCACAGACAATGTTTCTGTATCTGAACCATATGGTTATGGTAAGCCTTCGGCTCCAAAAACAAACAAAATTGTTGCCATCGATTACGGCATAAAAGAAAACATCCTCAGAATCATGAAAAATTTGGGTGGCGACATAACAGTAGTGCCACCATCTACAACAGCAAAAGAAATTGAAGCAATGAAACCCGATGGAATATTTCTATCAAATGGTCCTGGCGACCCAACAATACTTACAGAATCAATTCAAGCTGTTAAAGAGCTTATGAAATTAGATATTCCAATGTTTGGTATTTGCTTAGGTCATCAAATCATGTCGCTAGCTTACGACTTGGAGATTGAAAAGATGCCATTTGGTCATCATGGAGCCAACCATCCAGTTCACGACATAGTAAATAATGTTGTTTTTATTACCTCTCAAAACCATAACTTTGCTGTTGCAGAGCTAGAAGGTCGAGATGATTTAGAAGTTAGCCATAGGTCACTTTTTGATGGTTCCATTCAAGGCATTAAGCATACAAACAAACCTTATTATTCAATACAGTGCCACCCTGAGGCTAGTCCAGGACCTAAAGAGTTTGAGGTTCTTTTCAACAAATTTTTTGAGGATATGAGTGCCTAAAAGAACTGATATCAAATCAATCCTTATAGTGGGTTCAGGGCCGATAGTTATTGGCCAGGCGTGCGAGTTTGATTATTCAGGAACGCAAGCTTGTAAGGCTTTAAGAGAAAATGGTTACAGAGTAATTTTAGTTAATTCCAATCCAGCAACAATCATGACAGACCCAGAGATTGCTGATGCTACTTACATTGAGCCTGTTGATTGGGCAAGCTTAGAAAAGATTATTGAGAAAGAGAAGCCGGATGCTATTTTGCCGACAATGGGCGGTCAAACTGGTTTGAATGTCTCACTTGAGTTAGCAAAAAGAGGCATATTGGAAAAACACTCAGTGGAAATGATTGGGGCCAATAGAGAAGCAATCGATAACGCTGAAGATAGAGAAAAATTTGATAAGTGCATCAAAGAGCTTGGTCTAGAAACTCCAAGATCTGGTTTTGCCCATTCCATGGAGGATGCTTGGAAGATCCACAAAGACATTGGCCTTCCTTGCGTCATAAGGCCTTCATTTACCATGGGGGGAACCGGGGGTGGAATCGCTTACAACCTCAAAGAGTTCGAAGAAATTTGTATGAATGGTCTAAAACTGTCTCCAACAAAAGAATTGTTGATTGATGAATCCTTAGTGGGATGGAAAGAGTTTGAGATGGAGGTTGTCAGGGATAAGAATGATAACTGTATTATTGTTTGTTCAATTGAAAACGTCGACCCAATGGGCGTCCATACAGGGGATTCAATCACTGTTGCTCCAGCACAAACCCTCACAGACAAGGAGTATCAAGAAATGAGAGATGCTTCTTTCAAGATACTTAGAAGAATAGGTGTTGAAACTGGAGGTTCGAACGTTCAGTTTGCTGTGAATCCAGACACAGGAAGACTGGTTGTTATTGAGATGAACCCAAGGGTAAGCCGGTCATCAGCGCTTGCTTCCAAAGCAACAGGCTTCCCAATTGCTAAAGTGGCAGCATTGCTTGCTGTTGGTTACACCTTAGACGAATTAAAGAATGATATTACAAATGGCAAAACCCCAGCGTCGTTTGAACCAACAATTGATTATGTGGTTACCAAAATTCCAAGATTTAATTTTGAAAAATTCCCGGAAACGGACCCTCGATTAACAACCCAAATGAAATCGGTCGGCGAAGTAATGGCCATTGGCCGTAATTTTCAAGAATCCTTTCAAAAAGCAATCCGCTCAATGGAAAACGGTTTGTTTGGATTATCAAAAATACTCAAGGATGACGAGGGCAATGGCGCATTAAAGCTTGAACTTTCTACTCCAGGTGAAAAAAGGCTTTGGTATATTGCAGATGCTTTTAGAAGAGGGTGGTCAATGGAAGAAATTTTTGTTTCTTGCAAGGTTGATTGTTGGTTCCTACACCAAATTAAAGAAATCATAGATTTAGAGAAGCAAATTGAAGAAATAGGTTTAAGCCAGATTGACAAAAACTTTATGTTACAGCTTAAAAAGAAAGGTTTTGCTGATGCGCGAATTGCAAATCTTTTAAACATTCCTGAAGAAGATGTCAGAAATCATAGATACAATCTTAATGTTCATCCAGTATTCAAGCGTGTAGATTCATGTTCTGCAGAATTTGACAGCACAACCAATTATCTTTATTCGACTTACGATGAAGAGAACGAGTCAGAAGTATCGGAAAATAAAAAAGTTATTGTTCTTGGCAGCGGTCCCAACAGAATCGGCCAAGGAATAGAGTTCGATTATTGTTGTGTGCAAGCTGCACTTGCATTTAGAGAGGAGGGAGTTGAAACAATCATGATTAACTCTAACCCTGAAACAGTCTCAACTGATTTTGATGTATCGGATAAGCTTTATTTTGAACCTATAGTTGCTGAGGATGTTTTTGAGATTATTCGACATGAAAATCCTGAGGGAGTTGTGGTGCAGTTTGGTGGTCAAACACCTTTAAAATTAACCGATGAATTTGAAAAAAATGGTGTAAAAATATTGGGCACATCGCCATCCTCAATCGACACCGCAGAGAACAGGGAAAAATTTAAATCTTTTCTTTCTGAATTTAATTTCTTACAACCTGAAAACAGAATTGCACAAACTTCATCAGAGGCTTTTGATGCAGTCAATGAGCTTGGTTATCCAGTGATAGTTAGACCTTCCTACGTTTTGGGTGGTAGAGCAATGGAGTTGATCTACACTAGCAGTGATTTGAAGAATTACCTCAACAACCAGTTAGAAATTGCAAAAGACAATCCATTGCTCATAGAAAAATTCCTTGATGATGCGGTGGAATTAGATATTGATATTGTGTGTGATGGTGAGAATGCTCTGGTAGGAGGCGTACTGCAACATATTGAAGAAGCTGGGATTCATTCCGGTGATAGTTCGTGCTCTTTCCCACCATATAGTGTGGGTGACACACAGCTGCATATGCTTAAGAAAGAAATAAAAGCAGTTGCTAAAAAGTTAAATGTTGTTGGCCTAATGAATGCTCAGGTTGCTGTTAAAGATGACAAATTCTACATGATTGAGGTCAACCCAAGAGCATCACGAACAATTCCATTTCTTTCAAAATGCATTGGCAATTCTTTGGCTAAAATTGCTTCTAAAGTGATCCTGGGTAGATCATTAAAGGACTTAGGTTTGACGGATGAGATAATGCCGACAAACTATGCTGTGAAGGCACCTGTTTTCCCATTTAATAAATTTAGAAAAGTCGACCCAATATTAGGGCCTGAGATGAAGTCAACAGGTGAAGTCATGGGTCGGGGCGATACTTTTGGTGAGGCTTTTGGTAAGGCGGTTAAAGGTGCTGGTGAGTCAATTCCTTCAAGTGGTAGTGTTTTTGTGAGTGTCAAAGATAATGACAAGAAGTATATTCCTTCCCTCTGCGGCAAGCTTGAGAAACTTGGCTTTACCATTGTAGCTACTAAGGGAACAGCTGAGGCATTAAAAGACACCAATATTAAAGTTAAATTAATTAACAAAGTGTTGGAAGGTAGGCCACACATTGTAGATGCAATTCTTAACAAAGAGATTGACATGATTATTAATACCACAGAAGGAAGACAATCCATTAAAGACTCATTTTCAATCAGAAGATCTGCACTTGAACATAGCGTTTTATTTACCACAACTGTTTCTGGAGGTTTTGCAATAGTTGAATCTTTAGAAAAAGGGGTAGAGAATTGGACATATAAGCCATTACAAGAAACATAGCTATGGATAAAAAACCAATCACGCCCGAAGGGCAACAAAGATTAAGGGCTGAGCTTGATCAATTAAAGAATGTCAAAAGACAAGAAATTATTGATGACATATCAGAAGCCAGAGCTCATGGCGATCTTAAAGAAAATGCTGAATATCATGCAGCCAGAGAAGAACAGGGATTAAACGAAGCAAGAATAAGGGAACTTGAGGATGTTCTGGGCACATCACAAGTAGTTGAATACAAGCAAATGGGAGTTGAAGATAGAGTTATCTTTGGATCAACAGTTACCATCAAAGACATTGAAACTGATGAAATTAAAAAATATCAAATTGTTGGAGATGCTGAAGCTGATATTGAACACAATACAATATCTTTTACCACCCCAATGGCACACGCCTTGCTAAAAAAAGAACTTGGTGAGTTTATCGAAGTCCACACTCCTGGTGGCGACAAAGAATTTGAAATAATTAACATTGAATTAAATTGAGAGAAATTCAAGATACTTGGGCAAAACGTGCTAAATCCGAGGGTTATAGATCTAGAGCTGCATATAAATTAATTGATATAAATAAAAAATTTAAACTCATTGAGCAGTCTAAATTAATTATTGAATTAGGCTCTGCCCCAGGTGGTTGGTCACAAGTAATAGGAAAGAAAAAGCAGAAAGGTTCTCAGTGTGTGGCAATTGATATTCTTGCTATGGAGCATGTTGCAAATATCGAAT
Source organism: Gammaproteobacteria bacterium (assembly GCA_042090165.1). Taxonomy (GTDB): domain Bacteria; phylum Pseudomonadota; class Gammaproteobacteria; order Magnimaribacterales; family TMED112; genus TMED112. The sequence goes on along the minus strand of JBELJV010000009.1, from coordinate 14,055 downwards.
TTACTCAATGCGACATCTTTTCCAATGATTTTGAAGAGCTTACGTCCAGCTACATTGGCAATGTTGATCTGATTCTTAGTGATATGAGTGTTAATTTATCTGGAATAAAATTAGTAGATGATGAGTCTAATAAGGAGCTTAATCTTAAATGTTTGGACGTTGCAAAAAGGCTTCTAAGTGGTAAAGGCGCACTTTTAATAAAAGCTTTTAATAACAATACTTTTAAGTCAGTTACAAGTGAATTTGAGTCTTATTTTGAGACTGTTCATGTGGAAAAACCACCAGCATCAAAAACTTCTTCTGCAGAGGTTTATTTGTTAGGATTAATCCCTAAATAAAGAAAATATGAAAAACTTAGGAAAAAATTTAATTTTTTGGCTAATCGCAGGTGCATTAGTAGTAATGCTAATGGATGGCTATTCATCGGGCGCAGTAAAAGAAAAACTGACTTACTCAGAATTTAAACAAGAAATACAAGGCAAGAAGGTTAAGTCCATTATTTATAAGGGTGATAACCAGACTGTGGAAGCTGAACGTTTTAATGGAACAAAATTTACAACAACTAAGCCAGCTTTTGTTAATGACCCAGAATTATCCTCATTCATAACCGAAGCAGATGTTTCTGTGGTTTATGAAGCTCAAGAAACACCAAGTCTTTGGACACAGTTGCTTGTTGGTGCATTTCCTCTTTTATTGTTACTGGGAATATTCTTCCTTTTCATGAGACAGATGCAAGGCGGTGTTGGCGGTAAAGGCGGGCCAATGACTTTCGGAAAAAGTAAAGCAAAATTACTTGATGGTGGACATGTTAAAACAAATTTTGGTGATGTCGCTGGTTGCGAAGAAGCCAAAGATGATGTTAAAGAATTAGTTGATTTTCTTAAGGATCCGGCAAAGTTCATTAAAGTAGGTGGAAAAATACCACGCGGTATTCTGATGGTAGGCCCTCCAGGAACTGGTAAAACATTACTTGCACGTGCTGTTGCAGGCGAAGCAAAAGTTCCATTTTTCACTATTTCTGGCTCAGATTTTGTTGAAATGTTCGTTGGTGTTGGTGCATCAAGGGTAAGAGATATGTTTGAGCAAGCTAAGAAGCACTCTCCTTGCATAGTCTTTATAGATGAGATTGATGCTGTCGGAAGACAAAGAGGTGCAGGTCTTGGCGGTGGACATGATGAAAGAGAGCAAACATTAAACCAACTACTTGTTGAAATGGATGGTTTTGAAGAAAATCTTGGAGTCATAGTAATTGCTGCAACAAACAGGCCTGATGTTCTTGATCAGGCTTTACTAAGACCTGGTAGATTTGATAGGCAGGTCATGGTTGGATTGCCAGATATCAAAGGTAGAGAACAAATTTTAGATGTTCATCTAAAAAAAGTCCCCGTTGATAAAAGTGTTGAATCAAATGTGATAGCAAGAGGAACTCCTGGGTTTTCTGGAGCTGACTTAGCAAACCTAGTAAATGAAGCAGCGCTTTTAGCTGCAAGAAAAAATCTCAAGAAAGTTACCCAAGACATGATGGACTATGCCAAGGATAAAATAATGATGGGTCCTGAGAGAAAGACCATGGTTCTTAATGAAAAAACCAAAAAAATTACCGCTTATCATGAGGCAGGACATGCCATTGTTGGTCTTTGTCTACCAGAGCATGATCCAGTCTACAAAGTAACAATTATTCCACGTGGTGGCGCTCTTGGGGTGACAATGTTCTTACCACAAGAAGACATCTACATGAAATCAAAAACAGCAATCTTAAGTTCAATTACTACGTTATTTGGCGGCAGAGTTGCTGAAGAAATTATCAATGGTAAAGAATCCATAACAACTGGTGCATCAAATGATATTGAAAGAGCCAGTGAGTTAGCAAGAAATATGGTTACCAAATGGGGATTCTCAGAAAAAATGGGAACACTTAAGTACGATGACGAAGATGAAAACCCATTCTTGGGTAGATCTGCAGGTCAGAAAAAGAGAATCTTCTCTGAAGAGACAGCCAAGCAGATTGATGATGAGGTAAGAGGCATCATCAGAACTTGCTATGAAAAAGCTGGTTCGATCCTGGCTGCAAATATGGATAAACTTCATAATATGGCCGATTCTCTATTGAAATACGAAACCATTGATGAGGATCAAATTTCTGACATCATGGCTGGAGCCATTCCACGCGATAAAAGCGGTGATGATGAAAGCTCTAAACCAAAAGCAAAAGTAACAGGGTCTTCTAAACCAGTACAGGATTCGTAGTCATGAAGTTTGGAACTGATGGTTTCAGAGGTCCAACGGATACTAAAATCACTCCAGATTTTTGTTTAAACCTTGGTTTTCATACAGGTTCCATAATTAAAGACAAAGGCTACGATTCTGTAATTATTGGTAAAGATACAAGAGTTTCAGGCTATATGCTTGAGTCAGCTCTTCAAGCTGGATTTATATCAGCTGGTATCGACGTAAAGTTAGCAGGACCGATACCCACACCTGCTGTATCGTTTCTAACAGCCACTTATGCAGGCCAGTTTGGGGTAGTAATAAGTGCTAGCCATAATCCTTTTGAAGACAATGGAATCAAATTCTTTAATAGACACGGCAGAAAGATTTCCGAGGAATTTGAGAAAGAAATTGAAGCGAGGTTAACCACACCACTTAAAACAAGAAATGCTTCAGGCATCGGGAAGGCATTTAGAATAGATAGTGCATCAGGCAGATACATTGAATACTGCAAAAGCACCTTAAAGGGGCAAGCTAGCCTGAAAGATAAAACAATATTAGTAGATGCTGCAAATGGCGCAAACTACAAGATTACCCCAATGCTTTTAACTGAGCTAGGCGCGAAAGTCATAAGGATAAATTGCGATCCAGATGGATTTAACATCAATGAAGATTGCGCTGTTTTAAAGCCTGAGCTCTTCGAAAAGTATGCGAAAGATTATGACTTTGATTATTGTGTTGCAGTAGACGGTGATGGGGACAGATTAGTTCTAAGTGACAGTACTGGAAATGTTTTCAATGGTGACGACATAATTTACACACTTGCATCTCGTAACAAAGCTCTCGGAAAAGATATGTCAGATTGTGTTGTTGGAACCATCATGACAAATCAAGGGATAGGCGAAGCTTTAGCAGAGATTGATGTTGGCCTGCTCAGATCAAACGTGGGCGATAAGTATGTCTCGAGAGAACTAGTTAAAGAAAACTTGAATGTTGGAGGAGAAACTTCTGGACATGTCATTCAGCGCGAATTCTCAGAAAGTGGCGATGCCAACATAGCGCTTATTCAAACACTCACTGCATTTTCTGATCTTGACGCAACAATGACTGACATACAAAAGAAAATTAATTACTGGCCACATAAATTACAAAGTTATGACGTCAAAAATGAAGCACTTCTTAGTTCAAACGAATTCAATCAAAAGATCGATGACCTACAGAAATCCAATACTGATTCCAGAATATCAGTGCGAAAATCTGGGACAGAAGCAAAGTTAAGAGTTATGGTAGAATCTCGCGATAAATCAAAGGTGGATAGCCTTTTTGCAGACATCGAAAATATAATCACCTAATGCCAAAACTTATAGCCGCAAATTTTAAGATGAATGGATCAATCTCATTTATCGAAGAATGGTTTGATGCCTTTAATAAAGAAGATACATCCTCCAATGAAGTAATAGTTGCTCTGCCAGCCCCTTATCTAGGTATGTCAGGGAATGGAAATGTAAAAATATCAGCTCAAAATGTTTCAGCCAAAGAAAGTGGTGCTTATACCTCACAGATCTCAGTAAGCATGATTGCAGACAATAATGTGAGTTACTGCATAATTGGGCATTCAGAAGCTAGAGTATATTTAAATGAGTCAAATGAAGACATTAAAGCCAAGTATGATCTACTTATAGAGAATAAAATGAAGCCTATAGTATGCATTGGAGAATCCCTTGAAACTAGGGAATCAAATGAGACCTTTGATTTTATAACCAAACAGTTAGAACATTTTAAAAATATTGAAGATGAGATTACATTTGCATATGAGCCTATCTGGGCTATCGGTACTGGTTTAATGCCGAGCGATGATGATATTGAGCAAATTGTTAAACATATACGTTTACATTTCTCTCAAACTATAAAAGTCCTATATGGCGGTAGCGTTAAGGGAGAAAATGCCTCCAATTTACTGAATAATTTTGATATAGATGGTGTTTTAGTCGGTGGGGCTTCTCTAAACCCACAAGAATTTGCTAAGATAGCGCAGTCATGTTGATAGAAATTATTTTAGTTATTCTTGCAATATTAATTGTTGGTTCAATTATGCTGCAACAAGGCAAAGGCTCTGATCTTGGCTCTGCGTTTGGTGGAGGCAGTTCTGACTCATTATTCGGCCCACTGGGACCATCTAATTTCTTCTCACAAATTACATGGGCACTTATTACTGTCTTCTTCGTCTTGTGTCTTCTGCTTGCCTATATTTCCAAACAAGAACTAACTCTTGATATAGATGAAGAGGTAATAGAGGAAGTTTTTGAAGAACCTCCAGTCGAATAATTAAGTTGGTGCCGAAGGAGGGACTTGAACCCTCACAAGCATTGCTTACTACCCCCTCAAGATAGCGTGTCTACCAATTCCACCACTTCGGCAAATAATCCAAAGAATAAATTATAGTCTATAAACATTGACGATTTTAAGTCTTTTAACTATCCTTTAACGTCACTGCGGGGTAGAGCAGTCTGGTAGCTCGTCGGGCTCATAACCCGGAGGTCGATGGTTCAAATCCATCCCCCGCTACCAAGTGTAATGATTAAAGAGGATATTGAGGCTTTTTTAAAGCCGATAATTGAAGATTCTGGATGTGAGCTCTGGGGATTAGGCTTTAGCACAGCAAAGGGCAAAGGTCAGATTTTAAGAGTTTACATTGATGCTATACAAGGTATAGATATTGCGGATTGTGAGAGGGTAAGCCGAGAAATTGACTACCATTTTCAATTCGACGAAATTTTTGCAGATTTTGGAAGCTTTGAAGTTTCATCTCCTGGTTTAGATAGAACTTTATTTAATAAAGATCAATATAAAAATTTTGTTGGAGATGTAGTATCATTATCACTCTTCTCTAAGGTCAATGACCTTAGAAAATTTAAGGGCATTCTCCTAGAAGTTTTGGAATCAGAAATTTCTGTCAAAACAGAAGGAGATGTTGTTTTGCTAAAATTTAGCAATATTGAGAAGTGTAAATTAGATCTGGATGATCAAATAAAGAAAAGAAAAATATGAATAAAGAAATTTTAGAAGTAGTTGCATCTGTTTCAATGGAGAAAGGTGTTGATAAAGAAATTATCTTCGAAGCACTTGAAGAAGCCATTGCCAGTGCCTCTAAGAAATTATTGGATGATGAAGCATTAGTTAATGTTGTTATCGATCAAAACACAGGCAACTACAACACATTCAGAGCTTGGGAAATTGTTGACGAAGTCATGAATGAGGTAAATGAAATTACAGAAGCAGATGTTGATAAACAAGAAATTATTGACGGATTTGCTAAAGTTGAAATTGAAAATATAGACTTTGGGAGAATTTCTGCCCAAGCCGCAAAACAAGTAATTATTCAAAAAGTCAGAGAAGCTGAAAGAAGTAAAATTACTGCTAAATATGAAGGCCTTGTTGGGCAAGTCATATCTGGACAAGTAAAAAGAATCAACCGAGACTTTTTGCTGTTAGAAATAGAAGAAGATCTAAACGCACAAATTCCAAGAGATCAAATAATTCCTGGAGAAATATTCAAACTTAATGATCGCGTCAGAGCAGTGATTAAAGAAATTGTATCTACGCCAAGAGGTCCTCAAATTATATTAAGCAGAACTGATGAAAGGCTTGTAGTTGAATTATTTTCACAAGAAGTTCCCGAAATTTCAGAAGGAACCATTGAAATTAAAGCTATATCCAGGGATCCAGGTTATAGGTCAAAAATTGCAGTGAAAACATATGATGGCAGAATTGATCCAGTTGGTGCATGTGTTGGAATGAGAGGATCAAGAGTTCAGGCAGTTTCTAACGAAATAGGTAATGAAAGAATAGATATCTTTATTCATAGTGAGAATCCTGCTGAGTTTGTGGTCAATTGTTTGGCCCCTATTAAAATCTTCTCAATTTTAGTTGATGACAGAACATCTACATTAATTCTAGAAGTTGAGGAAGAAAACCAAGCGCAAATTATTGGTAAAAATGGCCAAAACTTAAGACTAATTACGCAAATGATTGGTTGGTCTTTTAAAGTTTTAAATAAAGAGCAGTTTGCTGAGTATCAAAATTCCAGCCTAATCGAAAAATTTGATCAAGTAGCAGAGAGGCTTGGCCTTGCAGAAGCTGAAAAAGAGCAGATGATGGCGTTTGAGATGGATACGCTTGAAAAAGTTGTTGATGCGGATGCAGACACACTATCAAAAATATTCAAAACCCAAAAAAGAGCAAGTGAAGTGACTGATAAAGCTAACGAACTATTGCTACAAGATGCTTTTAATGATGATTTTAGTGATCCAACAATGGAAGACGCACTTGTAAACTTAAACGGCATAACAAATGATGTTCTTAGTGCATTGAGTTCCAATAATCTTAAAAAATTGGATGATTTAGCTGAGATGTCAGTTGGTGAGTTGATGGAAATTTGCGATAAAGTTACAGAAAAAGAGGCATCAGCTCTAATCATGGAGGCTAGAAAGCCATGGTTTAATTAAGGAGGATAAGAAATGGATATATCTGTAAAAAAACTTTCCGAGATTCTTAAGATAGATCCTGAAGTCCTTCTTAGAAAAATGATAGATGCAGGGTTATCGCATAAAAGCGTAGATGATCTTGTATCCACAGAAGACAAACAAAAACTACTTTCCTACATTAGAAGCTCAAAAGATGCACCTGCAAAACCAACTGCTGCTGTTGAGGTAACACCACCAGTTCCTTCGCCTCAACCACAACCAAAAAAAGAATCTAAGCCTAGTCCAAAAGTTACAGACAAGCCAAAGCAGAAACCAAAGGTAGAAAAAGAACCAGCAGAAGATACAAAAGTTAAGAAAACTGTAAACATCAATGGTTCAATTAGGGTTAATGATCTTTCAAGAAAGCTTAGCCGAAGAGGTAATGAGGTTGTCAAAAAACTCATGGAGCTTGGTGAGATGGCATCTTTAAATGATGAAGTTGATCAAGAAACTGCAGTTTTAGTAGCAGAGGAGTTTGGTTTTCAAGTTAAGTTTGAAGAAGAACAAAAACTCAGCGAAGAGCAACTTTCTTACCCACAGGTTGAATTAAGTTTTTCAGACCAAGAAACACAAACCAAACGTCATCCTGTGGTTACAGTGATGGGTCATGTTGATCATGGAAAAACCTCACTGCTTGATGCAATTAAATCAACGAATGTTGTGGACGGCGAATCGGGTGGAATTACTCAACACATTGCAGCATATGAAGTTAAAACTAAAACCGGAAAAATTACGTTTATAGATACACCAGGACACGAGGCTTTCACAGCTATGCGTGCGAGAGGTGCCAACACAACAGATATTGTAATTTTGGTAGTTGCAGCAAATGATAGTGTTAAACCTCAGACTATCGAGGCCATTACACATGCAAAGGCAGCTGAGGTTCCAATAATTGTTGCCATTAATAAAGTTGATCTTGATGCTGCAGACATAGACAAGGTCAAAGGTGATCTTGCCAAATACGAGCTTGTTCCAGAGGATTGGGGCGGCAAACAACAAATGATTCCAGTATCAGCTTTAACCAAAAAAGGTATAGATGATATTTTGGATGCTATTGAGCTTGAATCAGAAATGCTTGAATTGAAGGCTCCAACAAAAGGCAATGCTACTGGGGTTGTTCTTGAGTCACAATTAGATAGGTTCAAAGGTCCTCTTGGCACTTTCTTAGTTCAAAAAGGAATATTGAAGGTTGGTGATACTGTCGTTGCAGGAGAAAAGAAAGGACGAATCAAGTCTCTTATAAATAGTCTTGGGGAGCAAGTAAAAGAAGCTGGACCATCAACACCTGTTGAAGTTTTAGGGCTTGAAGATTGTGTTTCTGCAGGTGAAGTCTTCAATATAATGAGCAATGAAAAAGATGCCAGAGCTATCATTGATGCAAGGCTGTCCTATCTCAAAGACATAAACGATAAGAATGTCATGACATCTCAAACTGCCTTCGATTTACTTGATCAAGAAAAGATCAACAAATTAAGAATTATTGTGAAATCAGATGTTGCAGGTACTAGCGAAGCTATTAATAACTCTCTTTTAAAAATTGGCAACGAAGAAGTTGATGTAGATATAGTGAGTTCAGGTGTCGGTGGAATCACAGAATCTGATGTGAATTTAGCAATAACAACAGGCGCTAGAATCATAGGATTTAATGTTCGTTCAGATAACAAAGCCAAAAAAATTCTTGAAGAGAAGGGAATTGAAGCTAGTTATTACAGCGTTATCTATGATCTGATTGAAGATATAAAAAGATTGCTGTCAGGGCTGCTCAACCCAATTTATTCTGAAAAGATATTAGGAACTGCTGAAGTAAAAGAAGTGTTTAAATCACCTGAGTTTGGTCTTGTAGCTGGATGCTTGGTTGTTGAGGGGCTTGTAAGAAGAGAGAAGCATGTCAGAGTGCTTAGAGATAGTGTTGTGATTCATGAGGGCGAGCTTGACTCTCTGAGAAGGTTTAAAGATGACGTAAAAGAAGTTCAAAATGGAACTGAATGCGGTATTGGTATCAAAAATTATCTTGATATTAAGCCTGGAGATATGATTGAAAATTTTGAACAAAAAGAAGAGAAAAGATCGCTTTAATGGAGAGAGACAGAATAATAAGAGTTAGCGACAACCTAAAAAAAGAAATAGCTAATTTAATAATCAATTCAGACCTTAAAGATCAATGTGGCTTTATGAGTATTAACCACGTTGAAACGTCCCGTGATTTATCAAAAGCGAAAGTTTTTTTTACAACCATAAACAGCAAGCTTAGTGAAAAAGAGCTTCAAGCTCTGCTAAATGATAATGCATGGCGTATTCGAAAAGATTTATCAAATTCATTGCCAATAAAAAGAGTTCCAGAGCTTAGATTCTTTTACGATGATCATTTAGATAACGTAAGGAAGATTGATTCAATAATTGATGAAATTGATTAATGTCAGTAATAATTCTCAATAAAGAAAAAAATGTAACATCTTTTAAAGCTATTAAAGATGTACAAAAAGAAATGAAATTTAAAAAAGCAGGACATGGTGGAACATTAGATCCATTGGCTACAGGTGTCCTACCTATCTTTTTTAACAGCTCAACACGTTTTATTGAATACATAGCAAACGATTCAAAAGAATATGTGGCTGAATTTGTCCTTGGATTATCTTCAAACACTGAAGATATTACTGGCCAGCTTGAATATCACCCAAACTCAAAAGAGCCATCAAAGAATGATATTGAGGTGGTTTTGCAGAGTTTTATAGGAAAAATTAATCAATTAGCACCCGAATATTCAGCAAAAAAAATTAAAGGGGTTCCAATGTATAAGTTGGCAAGAAAGGGTGAAAAGTTTGAGCGTAGAAAGCAAGAAATAGAAATTACTAGCTTAGATTTGATCGAATATGATTATCCTAACTTTTCCATTCAAGTCAATTGCAGCAAAGGAACATATGTAAGAACACTAGGTTGTGATATTGCGAAGATGCTAGGTACAACAGCAGTGTTATCTAATTTAAAACGCACTAGATTTGGCAACTTATCAATAGATGATTCTATAAGTTTTGAAGCCCTAAAAAACTTGGACAATCAAGTAAAAATGCAGTATGTTAAGCGGGTTGAAGAAATTTTAATTAATATTCCAAGAATAAATATAAGTTCTACTGAGGTAAATAAGTTTCGAAACGGTTCAAAGGTTGAGCCAGAAAATAATACAAAAACAGGCCAATTTATGGTGTTTGCCCAAGAGGAATTTTTAGGTATTGGAAAGGTTGAAGAAGATATGAAAGTTCAGCCTGTAAAAGTTTTATCGTAAAGGAGAAAAAGAAAAAATGAGTTTAACAAAAGATGAAACATTAGATGTTGTTAAGAAGTTTGGTAAAGATGAGAATGATACCGGTTCTACAGCTGTGCAGATAGCACTTCTAACAAAAAGAATCGAAGACCTGCAGGGTCATTTTAAGACACATAAAAAGGACAATCATTCCAGAACTGGATTATTGCAAATTGTAAGTGATAGAAAGAAATTGCTTACATATCTAAAGAAATCAGATCTTCAGGCTTATACAAAGCTTGTCAAAGACTTAAAACTAAGAGATTAATATGAAAAAAATTGTAAGAAAAGAGATCCCAATGGGATCAAAAACGCTTGTATTGGAAACAGGCAAAATCGCACGACAAGCCACAGCATCAGTAATTGCCTCCATGGGAAATACTGTTGTGATGTGCGCCATAGTAACAAAAGCTGATGAGGAAAGACGTGACTTTTTCCCATTGAGTGTCCACTATTCAGAAAAAACATATGCTGCTGGGAAAATTCCTGGTGGATATTTTAAAAGAGAAGCACGACCTACTGAGTTCGAAACTTTAACTTCTAGGTTGATTGATAGACCTTTGCGCCCTCTTTTCCCAGACTTCTTTACTCAGGAGGTTCAAGTAAATTGTATGTTGATATCACTGGATAAAGAAAATCCGCCTGATGTTGTAGCCATGCTGGCTGCTTCTGCGGCAATGTCTATTGCTGATGTGCCATTTAATGGTCCAATTGGTGGGGCAAGAGTTGGTTTCATTGATGATGAGTATGTTTTGAATCCATCATTTGCTGATATGCCAAATTCAGATCTTGATATGGTTGTTGCGGGAACAGAAAGTGCAGTTTTGATGGTTGAATCTGATGCAAATGAGCTTAGTGAAGATTTGATGATTGGTGGTATTTTATTTGCTCACCAAGAAATGCAGTCTGTTATTAAAGGAATCAATGAATTTGCAGATGAGGTTCTTCCTGAAAGGAAAGAATACGTAAATGCTCATGCAGATGAAGAGCAAAAGGTATTCGATGAAGTTAATTCAAATCATAGAGCAGCCCTGGCAGATGCGTTTACAACTGTAGACAAGAAAGAACGTGGCGAGAAGATCTCTGCTATTAAAGATCAATTGCTTGAAGGTTTAGACGAAGAGAAGCATGACGATTATTTGAAGCAGTTTAAAGAAGTTGAGAAGGACGTTGTCAGAGAAAATGTGCTTTCAGAGCAAAAAAGAATTGACGGTAGAAGTTTGACTGAAGTCAGAGACATTTCGATTGAAACAAATTTCCTTCCCTCAGTTCATGGTTCAGCACTTTTTACTCGAGGTGAGACACAGGCTATTGTTACTGCAACACTTGGATCATCTAAAGATGTTCAAATCGTGGATGCATTAGCTGGCGAAACAAAAGACAACTTCATGCTTCATTATAATTTCCCAAGCTACAGCGTAGGTGAGTTAGGTTTCCCAATGGGTCCAAAGAGAAGAGAAATAGGGCATGGAGCGTTAGCAAAAAGATCGCTTCGATTTGCAGTGCCAACACTTGAGGAATTCCCTTATGCAATAAGGGTTGTAAGTGAAATTACTGAGTCAAATGGATCAAGCTCAATGGCTTCTGTTTGTGGTGGCTGTTTAGCTCTTAGAGCGGCAGGTGTGCCAGTTGAAGAAAACATAGCCGGAGTTGCTATGGGCCTAATTAAGGATGGAGATCGTTTTGAAGTTCTAACTGATATTCTTGGAGATGAAGATCATCTTGGAGATATGGATTTTAAAGTTGCTGGAACAAAAAATGGTGTTTCAGGCCTACAGATGGATATCAAAATCGATGGGATAAACGAAGAAATTTTAGAAAAAGCTCTTACGCAAGCTCGCGATGCAAGAATGCATATCCTTGGGATCATGGATGAGGCTATGCCAAAAACCAATGAACTGACTAGCTTGGCTCCATATTTCTGCAAATTCAAAGTTCATAAAGACAAGGTAAAGGTTGTTATTGGAAAAGGTGGTTCAACTATAAAAGGACTACAGGATGAGTTTGGTGTAACTATCGAGTTACAAGATGACGGAAGTGTAAGCGTCTTTGGAGAAAACAAAGCAGTTGCAGAAGCAGCTAAGGAAAAAATTGAACTCATGTGTGCTGAGCCTGAAGAAGGCAAAGAGTACGATGCTGTTGTCGCAAAAATAGTTGAGTTTGGTGCCTTTGTAACATTCATGCCTGGAATAGATGGCTTGCTTCACATATCACAATTTAAACAGGATTTTGAACATTTAACTGATGTCATTAATGAAGGTGACAACATCAGGGTTAAAGTTACTGAAATCAGAAGAGATGGCAAAGTAAAACTGGAATTTGCTGACTCAGAATAATTCCGAAAGCATACATCTAGCAGATCCCCCGCCATATCTTTCTATGGTAGGGATATCTGCATGAATTACTTCTGTAAAATGTTGAGCTAATTTTTTTCTTTGATCTTCTGTATGCGCATGAAATGCTCTTGAAGACATAATCAAATAGAGATTATCGTTTTCATCTCTTGCTTCCAAACTATTCCCACAAAAATCTAGAATCTGATCTTTGGTTATTTCCAGGACATCATGATATTTTTCTACATGTTCTTTTACCATGTCTCTGTACTCCTCTTTTATCACTTCAAAGCATATTCCAATTAGGCTTGTGCCAACATACATCAGAACATCAGTGTGATAGATCGCTTCTCCTGTGTGACTTTCTGTTTCGAAGCATACAAGTTTAAATCCATTGTCCGCACACCAAGATCTTAATAATTCCTCATTAGTTCTTGGGGAAGGCGTTGCATAAACAACTTTATTTACCCGATCAAAAACCATGCTACTAGTTGATTCAAGAAATATATTTTCATTCTCAAAGTTGGATAAATCACCTGTTAAAGAATAATGCTCTTTTAGAAAGCCAACCATCTCCGGTGTTTTCTCAAACCTTCTGTTTGGCGCACACATACTAAATAATTGGGCAGTTTTGTCTTCAAAAGTTATAAACCAATTTGGAAAAATATGATCAGGGCAAAGCTCGCTGCCAAGCATGCTCGTAACAGTTACGCCATTCTGTTCAATAGCATTTTTTAGTGCAAAAAATTCATCTTTTGCTTGGGCCGTAATGAGTTCAGGATTTTCATCGTCTCCATCTTGGTAATGGTTGGAGGCAAGTGTTTCAGGATTCATGAAAAAAGTTTTTGGCTCGATCATGAAGATATGATTGCTTGATTGTTTTATTCCCATATTTGCCCTAGCAGTTCTTATGCTTTGTGATTAAAATAATGTCAGTGTTAGATGATATTCAAAAAAGCTTTATAAAAAAAGAGTCAATTTACGGGCCAGACAACTACAAACCACTTCCAGTTGTTTTATCAAAGGCCAAAGGCGTTTGGGTTTGGGACGTGAGTGAAAAAAAATATCTTGATATGATGTCTGGTTACTCTGCCGTGAGCCATGGCCATGCGCACCCAGTGTTATTGAAAACTTTTCATGATCAGTCCAGCAGGCTCTCTTTGACTTCAAGAGCATTCTATACAGATACACTTGGACCATATTTAGAAACAATAACTCAGATGACTGGGTTTGAAATGGCTTTGCCAATGAACTCTGGTGCAGAAGCAGTTGAAACTGCAATTAAATCTTCAAGACGATGGGCTTATCGAACAAAAAAAGTTGAGGAGAATAAAGCTGAAATAATTGTTGCTGAGGGAAATTTTCATGGCAGAACGACAACAATAATTAGTTTCTCAACAGACGAAAATTCTAGAAAAGATTTTGGCCCCCATACTCCAGGTTTTGTGGCAGTAGAATATGGTTCAAGCAAAGCGATTGAAGATGCAATTACCTCAAACACAGCAGCAGTTATTATCGAACCAATTCAGGGTGAGGGTGGAATAATTGTTCCGCCAGATAATTACCTCAATGAGGTACGAGTAATCTGCACTAAACACAATGTCCTGATGATTCTTGATGAGATTCAGTCTGGTTTGGGACGAACAGGCAAATTGTTTGCATATCAACACTCATGCGGTCAATGTTCATGTGG
>JBELJV010000065.1:0-4033 GCA_042090165.1 Gammaproteobacteria bacterium | reverse complement strand
GTGATGACTCCTGGAAAGATGAGAGTTATAAAAAGAAATGGGAAAGTAGTGTCTTTCGAGGAAGAAAAAATAAAGGTTGCAATAATGAAGGCGTTTCTTGCCGTCGAAGGTGGAATAGCCGCAGGCTCTTCTCGCATCCACGAAACAGTTGAAAAGATGACAAAAGATATTGTTGATGTTTTTGAGAGAAGAATGCCTTCTGGCGGAACAATTCACATAGAGGAAATACAAGACCAAGTTGAGTTGCAACTTATGAGAAATGAACATCACAAAGTTGCAAGAACTTATGTGCTTTATAGAGAAGCTCGAAAAAATGAGAGAGTTGAAGAAGAAAAACCCGTTCAAGTTGAAGGCGATATAGAACAAGTAATTAACGCAGCAGTTGAAAAAGCTTGTCGTGGTCTAGAAAATGTAGATGCAGCATCATTAGCACAAGAAATAAAGGGCTCAACCTATGAAGGCATATCTCCAAAAGATTTAGCTGAAAGTATGCTTATGACTTCAAGAACGCTTGTTGAGAAAGAACCAAACTATTCTTATGTAACTGCAAGGCTGCTTTTAAATAACTTAGAAAATGAAGTAAGTTCCTTTTTAGGTTTTGAAAGACAAACAGACAGAGCAGCAATGTATAAAGAAGCTTTGGTTAATACTATAGATAAAGGTATAGAAGTAGGCTTTCTCAGTGAGGAGTTAAAAACTTTTGACCTTGAAAGGCTTGGTAGCGCAATAAAGGAAGAAAGAGATTTTCAATTTACATATCTTGGTCTGCAAACTCTCTACGATAGATACTTTATTACATTCGAAGAAACCAGATATGAGATGCCTCAAGTTTTTTTAATGAGAGTTGCTATGGGGCTTGCTATTCAAGAAAAAGATAAAAATGATAGAGCGGAAGAATTCTACAACCTCCTATCAAGTTTTGACTACATGAGCTCTACCCCAACTCTATTTAATTCTGGAACAAACAGACCTCAACTTTCATCATGTTATCTAACCACAGTACCTGATGATCTTTCAGGCATTTACGGAGCTATAAGAGATAATGCATTGTTGTCTAAATGGGCAGGAGGTTTAGGTAATGACTGGACAAATGTAAGAGCTCTAGGATCAAGAATCAAAGGAACCAATGGGAAAAGCCAAGGCATTGTGCCATTCCTAAAAGTTTCAAATGACACGGCTGTGGCTGTTAACCAAGGCGGCAAAAGAAAAGGTGCTTTTTGTGCTTACTTAGAATGCTGGCACTTAGATGTTGAAGAATTCTTAGATCTCAGAAAAAACACAGGTGATGATAGAAGAAGAACACACGACATGAACACAGCGAACTGGGTTCCTGATTTATTCATGAAAAGGCTGGAAAGTGATTCAGATTGGACATTGTTTTCTCCTTCTGATGTGCCTGAATTACATGATATATACGGAACAGAGTTTGAAAAAAGATACGAAGAGTATGAGAAGATGGCAGCATCAGGGGAACTTAAGCTTTACAAGAAAATAAAAGCAAAAGACCTCTGGAGAAAGATGCTATCTATGCTTTTTGAAACAGGCCACCCATGGATTACATTTAAAGACCCATGCAACATAAGATCGCCACAGGGACACGTTGGAACAGTTCACTCATCAAACCTTTGTACTGAAATAACACTTAACACTAATGAAGACGAAATTGCTGTTTGTAATTTAGGAAGCATAAACCTTCCACAGCATATTCAAGATGGAAAAATCAATGTTGAACAACTCAAGAAATCTGTCAAAACAGCTATTAGAATGCTTGATAATGTAGTTGATATTAACTACTACCCTGTTCCACAAGCAGAAAACTCAAACAAAAAACACAGACCAATTGGTCTTGGGATGATGGGTTTCCAAGATGCACTTTACAAACTTGGTATTTCATATAACTCAAATGAAGCTGTTGAGTTTGCAGATAGATCAATGGAGCTTATTAGTTATTTTGCTATCGAAGCATCAGCAGAGCTTGCAAAAGAAAGAGGTACATACGAATCATACGAAGGGTCATTATGGGATCAAGGTATTTTTCCAATTGATTCAATTGAGTTATTGGCAGAGCAAAGAGGCAAAGACTTTATTGACCAAAATACAGACTCAACTCTTGATTGGGAAGCCCTCAAATCAGTAGTTGAAGATACAGGCATGAGAAATTCTAATGTCATGGCAATAGCGCCAACTGCAACCATAGCCAACATAACTGGCGTTTCACAATCAATAGAGCCGACATATCAAAACTTATATGTGAAATCTAATCTGTCTGGTGAGTTCACCGTTGTGAACCCGTATTTAATAGAAGAACTTAAAAAGGAAAGTCTGTGGGATGATGTCATGCTAAGTGATCTTAAATATTATGAGGGGTCCTTAAGTCAAATTAATAGAATACCTGAACACATCAAAGAAAAATTTAAAACAGCATTTGAAGTTGAACCAAGATTCATCGTTGAATCTGCAAGTAGAAGACAAAAATGGATAGATCAGGCCCAATCTTTAAATTTATATATAGGAAATGTTGATGGGAAAAAGCTTGACGTCACATATAGAATGGCTTGGTACAAAGGTCTTAAAACAACCTATTACCTAAGAGCTATGGGTGCTACAGCAACTGAAAAGTCAACTGTTGATAGAAGCACTCTAAATGCTGTAGAAACAAAACAAGAACAAAATGTCGCTGCTCAAGCACCACAAGCTTGCAGCATACTCGATCCAGATTGCGAGGCATGCCAATAATAGGAGGAAATTATGTTAAGTTGGGATGAATTTTATAACGAAGATGCTCCAGTAAAGAAAGAAGAGCAAAAACAACCAGAGCCAAAAGTTGCAGAAGCAATACAGACTGAAGCTATACCACAAGAAAAGACTGTAGAACAACCAACACAAGAACCATTAGTAACTGAAGATGTTAGTTCACCTGCTATGCAGAATGTAGAAAATTATACAACCATGAAAAACCCTACCGAGGCAGAATTGCAAAAAGTTAGGGAGAGAATGGACAAAGTTCTTGAAGGTAGGGTGCAAGTTGGACAAAAGGCCATGATTAATTCAAGGGCAGATCTCAACCAACTTGTTCCCTTTAAATATAAATGGGCATGGGAAAAGTATCTAGATGGTGCTGCAAACCATTGGATGCCACAAGAAGTAAACATGACTGATGATATAGCTCTTTGGAGGTCTGATGATGGTCTTACCGAAGATGAAAGAACTATTATTAAAAGAAGTTTAGGCTTCTTTTCAACTGCTGATTCATTGGTTGCAAATAACCTTGTTCTTGCGGTTTACAGACATATCACAAACCCAGAATGCAGACAGTACTTACTTAGACAAGCATTTGAAGAGGCAATACATACTCATGCATATCAGTATTGTGTTGAATCACTTGGTATGGATGAAGGTGAAATATTCAACATGTATAGAGAAGTGCCATGCGTAGAGAGAAAGGCAGCATGGGGACTAAAATATACTAAGAATCTCGAGGATCCAACTTTCACTACAGGCACACCAGAAACAGATAAAGAGTTTCTTAGTAATTTAATTGCTTATTACTGTGTACTTGAAGGAATGTTCTTTTACTGTGGCTTCTCACAAATTTTATCTATGGGAAGAAGAAATAAGATGACAGGTGTTTCTGAACAGTTTCAATACATCATGAGGGATGAATCTATGCATGTGAATTTTGGGATTGATGTAATTAATTCAATTATCAACGAAAACCCACATATCTGGGATGATGAAATGCGTAAGAGAGCAACTGATATGATTGTTGAGGGAACAGAGCTAGAAATTGAATACGCAAGAGACACAATGCCAAGGGGCGTTCTAGGAATGAATGCAAAAACAATGGAAGAGTATCTTAAGTACGTATGCAACAGAAGGCTTACTCAAATTAACCTTCCAGAAGCTTACCCTGGTGCTGACAACCCATTCCCATGGATGTCAGAAATCATGGACCTTAGAAAAGAGAAAAACTTCTTTGAAACTCGAGTTATTGAGTATCAAGTTGGTGGCTCTCTGAAGTTTGACGACTAAA
>JBELJV010000064.1:0-4050 GCA_042090165.1 Gammaproteobacteria bacterium | reverse complement strand
GAATCTTCAGGAATTGTTCTAAACATCACCATAAAAACTAATTCTTTTGAATCATTTTTCAGATGAATATGTTCTGAATCATATTCCTCTAGTAAATAGCGCTCTGCCTCGAAGCCCAGAGAAGAGTTTTGTTTTTTGTCTAAAAGTTTATAGCTTTGCATCTTGAAAAAGGTTTAGGGAACTAATATATATATTTTAGGTCATAAATAAAGGTATGTTTAAGAAATTTTTAAGTTTAATAACTCTACTGGCAGTCGTCAGTTGTAGTTCCAGCCCAGTGAACGTCGAAAAAATTAGTTTTTTTGATTTATCAAACTACCAAACATTTGGGGTTAAAGTTTTTGCACCGAGTGATGATGTAAAGGTTAGCCCATTCACTGTTCAAGCTTTTGAGAATGAGTTTAATGAGCAAATGATGAATTTGGGACTTAACCAAAGTCCTGAATCACAAATTACTGTAAAAGTAAGTCTTTCTGTTGAAGAAGATTCAAAGAGAAGTAATTTCAGGTACAGAAACAGCTACTACTCTAACTATCTTTATGATGATTACGATGATGTTGATCGAATGTTCTTGAGAGTTTCAATCTTTGAAACAGCTACTGAAGAGCCTCTGTGGACAGGAGTTAGACAAGCTAAGTATGTCAATGACAGTCTTGTACTTACATCAGAAGAAATCTCAGAGTACGTAAATAGTTTTCTGAATGAAATTATAAGTTCTTAAGGCACCAACCAAGAGCTAGAAAGCTTTCCCTTCTCATTCCACAAAAACCTACATCTTCTATGACCCTGTCTTTGTAGGTAAAGAAATTCTAGGGAATTGAATTGAAATTCAATGGTTGAAAAGTTCTCATAACCATCTTCTAGAACTATATCTTTCATGTGGAAATCATATTTCATTGGACTATTTATAATGGCACTAGACCCATCCATAACCGAATAACATTTCTTAGATATGGCTTGTGATTCATCCCATGCCTCTTTTGTTTTCTTGTTCTTGTGGTTGACCTTAGATACTCCTTGAAACCTGATCTGTGTTTTTAGTTTTGGATCATAACCAATCACACTAGTAGATTTGTTGTTTTTTAAATTTTTAACTTTTGATGAGCGTACATCGGAGTGAAACCTTAATGTGCGTGTTTTTTTACAAAAATCTCTCAGCACCATTACTCTTGATGAAATATTTTTTCCATCAAAAGTGCTCACTGTAAGTGTATGAAACAGTGAGTCTCTGTTTTTTATGCCGTCTTCAATAAGTTCAAAAGCTTTCAATAAAAGGTCAGATTTTTTATTTAAATTCATAAACACAGTCTAGTTTATCTTTCTGCACATCTAAAATTTTTGCATTAAAATAGTTTTATGAGATTTTTAACATCTATCACATCTGTTCTATTAATGAGTGCATGCTCTGAGCAGCCACAGATTGACTTAGATCAAAATGAAATCAGGCAACGAGAGAACAATGATGATTTAAAAGCTCTTTCTGAAGAATTCTCTGAAAATATTTATCAACCTCATGAGAATATAGTTGTAGCCGTAGGGTACGGTCTAGCAAACTCAATATTAATTATTGGTGAAGATGAAGACTTTGTAATTGATACCATGGGAGGGATGGAGACTGCAGAGAGAATACTAAATGATTTCGCTAGTTATTCAGATAATCCAGTTACAACAATAGCTTATACACACTTTCATGCCGATCATACATTGGGTGCCCAAGTTTTCTTAGATCGTTATCCAGATCTTGATGTTATTTCTCATGAAACAACAATCGAAGAATTCGAGAAATTCTTTGGGATAAAGAGAGACATTATTGGCGCAAGGTCAGGGAAGATGTTTGGACTAATTCTACAGAATAAAGATAAAGCAGAATCAAATGGAATTGGTATTAAGCTTGAAGCTGGCATAGATACACCTGGCTATGTCAGACCAAACATTACTTTCCATGAAACTCTATCAATGCAAATAAGTGGTAAAAAAGTAGATTTTTATCATGCCCCTGGTGAAACAGATGATCAATTGTTTGTCTGGATTGACGAAATGAAGGCTTTATTTCCAGGAGATAATATATACAAAGCATTTCCAAATGTTTACACGATTAGGGGTACGTCATATCGTAGTTTTAGGTCTTGGTACAAGAGTATTGAAAAAATGATGAGCCTTGAACCAGAAATACTTATTCCATCCCATGGAAAACCAATACTTGGCAAAGAAAAGATACAAAATATTCTGGGAACATACAGAGATGCAATTAAATACGTGCACGACCAAACAATGAGATATCTCAATATGGGTTTCTCTCCAACAGATGCATCCCAAATGGTCAGGCTTCCAGATAACTTAAGCACTGACCCTTATCTATTTGAGCTATACGGCACTGTTGAATGGAGTTCACGAAATTTATTTAATGGGTACTTTGGTTGGTTCGATGGAAACCCAACAAATCTTTACCCATTTAAAGAAAGTGAGCTAAATAGGCGAATTCTTGAACTGGTTAGTATTGATAAGATTAAAGAAGAGTTACAAAAAGCCATGAATGAAGAGGATTATCAGTGGGCATTGTATCTTGCTGATATTGCTGAAGCTGACAACTTTGAAGAAAATGAATACATTGATGTTAAGGCGCGGGCATTGAAAATGCTTGGAAGCAAAGCATACAATCCAAACGCGATTAGTTTCTACAATAGTTCAGCTGCTGAAATGACAGGAGAATTGGCAGATGTAGCACTAATAGGTGATGATGATGCAGAGGATCATCAACTTCACCAACTAAACATTGGCATGTTTTTAGATGTTATGGCCACAAGATTAGATCCTTCAAAGGTAGATGGCCAAAAAATAGACTCGCTGGTTTACTTCAAAGATCTTGATCAAATGTGGAGACTGAGTATTAACAACAGCGTTTTTACTTATAAAGTAATAAATGATGATCAGAAAACAGATATTAATATGGATTCAATTGCCTTCAAGAAATTAGTCTCTGGTTCATTAAACCCGATTGCAGATATATTGTTAACAAATCAAAACGCTGATGGTAAAAGAAAGAAAGAGTTTCTAGAATTTATGGCACTATTTAGAGAGTAAATTATGAGTCAGCCAACACGAATACCTAGAAGAAGAAAAACTAATGGTAGTAGCCAATTTCTATTTAGTGCATTAATCCTAGTTGGAGTAATAGCTTCATTGGTTGGTATGTACTTTTTTATGGAAGAGCAAAAAAGCCTAAACGAAAAACAACTGGCGACCTTAGAAGAAAAAGTAGAAGTAATTGAAGATGCCTTATCAATTACAAATGAAGATTCTGTTCAAAATATGGAAACAATGACTGATCAAATATCCTTTCTTGATACTGAAGTAAGAAAGCTTTGGGGCCATAGAAAAGGATATCTAGACAATTTTAAAAAACAAACAGCTAGCTCTGATAGCAATACTAAGAAGTTAACTAATATTTCTGCTAAAACTAATAGTCTTGAAGATAGGCTTGAATCACTCAACCAGAAAATAGAGTTAGCTGAAGACCTGCAGTTGAAAATCACAATGCTAACAAACGAGCTTAATAAACAAAAAAATGTTGCTGAAGAAAACACTGCAGCACTAGAAGCAATTGACCAATACAGACTACAGAATAACCAAAAAATTTCTGATGTGCTCAACAGGCTCAATGCTCTTTCACGAGAAGCCGATGAGATTGAAAAAGAACTAGGAAGAATTAATTCAGCACTTATAGCGGAAGAAACCAATGAATAACATCCTAAATGAGACCTTCTTTAAGATATTTCTTATCGTCTGTTTAATACCGGCAGGTTTGCTTGTTGGCAAAGCCTTCTTAATGTTATCACCCATTATTTTTTGGGTCCTTTCATACATGGCATTCAAGAAGGGAAACCAAAAAGAAACAATAATGTGGGTTATTTTTGCAATTTTGGGTTTAATCCTTGCCTTTGTCATATAGAATAAGCAATCAGCTGGGGATGTGGTGGAACTGGCAGACACGCTGGATTTAGGTTCCAGTGCCGTAAGGCGTGGGGGTTCGACTCCCTCCATCCCTACCAA
>JBELJV010000008.1:0-22893 GCA_042090165.1 Gammaproteobacteria bacterium | reverse complement strand
TTGGCAAAACCTTGAATTTATGAGTAAGTATGATTCAAACAGCATTGAAGCAGTTATTTCATATCATCTAAATACTAGAAATAGCTCATTTTGGTGGTTCTTGCAAAGAATACAATCACGAGGACCATATATTGAATGGACAGGTCATGTTAATTACGAACTTATTGACTGTAGTGATTGGAAACTAGGTCCTGAACACTCAGATGGATATCCTGAAAATGGTCATAATAATGATGATTGCGAAAATCAACTTGCTCCTTTTGCACCCATTCACTTTATGGCTCAAAAATCATCTTGGGAGACAGTTTTAAAAAAAATACCCGAAGATTATTATGAATTTGGGTTTTGGGGAGCTGTGGAGTTACATTTAGGGCTTTCAGAACAAGAATTTTACGATGAGTTTAATATGATGATGAGATCTACTAATTGGGAGGATATAGAAACCTCATTTGCGCCCGATGGGTGGAATATACCAGACAACAATATTGAGCAGGTTGTAAATTTTTTGACTATAAATTTTTATGAATGAGCTTTTAGTTAAAGATTTAAAAAATGGTTCAGATATATTACTGAAGCAGGCTCATGAACTTAATCAGAAACTTGTACCAATGGTAGGAGACATCCCAACTACCAATGAATGGTGCAAACTTATAAGCCTATCCTCAAATAGCTACTTCATTGAGAACAAACAGGGTCTGGTAGGTTTTATAGTCTGTTTTAGGGAAAAGAGTGATTACCAATCAAGAAACTACATACATTTTAATAACCATTTAGAAAAATTTATTTACGTAGACAGAATAGGTATAGCTAAGGAGCTTGAAAATAAGGGTTTTGGCACGACGTTATATAGATACATAATTAAAAAATACGGCAACCAAATGAAAATATGTGCTGAAATTAATACAAAACCAATGAATAAAAAATCTATCTCATTTCATGAAAAACATGGTTTTAAAAGGGTTTCAGAAAAAATTTTTAATGAAAATTATGAGGTAGTTTATATGGAGAGAGATGAAGGTTGAGGCGAAAAAAGACATAAATAAAAGTAAATCTGAAGTATTAGCAGAAATTAGGAAACCAAGCAATCTGGTAAACTTTCATCCTTTTTGCAAAGAAAATCATGTAGAGAAATGGCCTGGTGAAGGATCCATAGATTATGTGATGTACTTAAATGATCTTAAATATCGCAGAGAATTTGTAGAATGGGGTGATACGGGTTATGTCCTTAATATCGGTGTAAAGAAAAAACTAGCACAAGTAGAATGGCTAGTTGAAGGAAATGATAATAGCTCATCACTAAGAATTACAGTTTTTCCTGTATTGCCTTATAAAAACCCAGTAATTAAATTCTTTTTATGGCATTTCTATATAAAGATCATGTTAAAGACATATCTAGAAAACGTCGTAGGAGGTTTTTCTGAATATATAGATACAAAGACAAAGGTAGAAAAGAATAAATTCGGTAAACATGCATGGTATTCATAATATCTCATATATTATGTTAAATAAATTTAATCTCTAAAATATCCATAAACTTTACAACCATTATATAAGGGCTTTTCCAAGCTTTTGTGAATATCTTATTTTATCATATATTATTTAACATAATATATATTATGCGAAGTTATATATCTGTTGATAATTTTGTGGAAAAGTTCCCTCCTCTAATATTCAATAATTTACCAAAATGTCACACATGATATGTTTATTTAATTTAATGTATCTTCAGGGAGAATTTTTATGAGTGAATATGAGTATTTAAATTTGTTCTATATTTTTTTAATTAGCAACTCTATGTATTTTGTTGGATTTGCTATTTTTACTTGGCTTGGTTTTAGATTTGCTAATTCTATCTATCAAGGTGAAGCAGGTAATAATCTAGTTGGAAAGATTTTTGCTACTGCCTATTGTGTCTTAGTAGCATTATCTTTTGTTAATTCAGGTTTGATTGGTGGTTATGTTCTTGAAGCATATACTGCTTCTATTTGTTCTATTGATGGTAATTCGTGTGAAAGGCTACAAGCTAGTGCTTCAAGCCCCCTTTCACTTGGGGGACCAATAGCGCTTCTACTAAGTCTAGTTATAGTGTTATTTCAACTTGGACTAATTTGGACTAAAAAAACTGATTAACCCTCGTTTTTTTTAAATATTTAAGATGGGCTTTCTTGCCCATCTTAATCATTCTCTAATACATTCTTGTGCCTTTTAGCTATGTATTAGTATAACTTTTCTTGATTTATTTCTTACAGAACGGATCTGAGCTTGAGAGTGGATTCAAGACATTAGATATATTTTATTTTAAGTTTTCTTTCGAATTTTTAGTTTCTTTATTATATTTAATGATCAATTGTGATTTTAAGGACTACTATGAAGAATAAATTATCTTTATCAATTTTTTTAACGATATTCTCATTTTCTACACTCGCAGATCTTTCTAAACCTACATCTTATTCAAAAGATCTGTACCCTACTCCGATACTTACTGGTAAATACATCGAATCTATAGATCATCCTGACCAATTTCTTGATTTTGGTTATGCGGAAAGGGTCGCGTCTCCTGCTCAAATTTCAGCCGCTGTTTTAGCTTATGCTCAACAATCTGATCGTATTAAGGTAGTTGAATATGGCCGTTCACATGAAAATAGACCGCTTTACGCTGTATTTATTTCATCTCCAGAAAATATTGCTAACTTAGAAACTATAAAAGCTAACCTTAATCAACTTACAGATGCCAGAAATACGTCTGATTCAAAGGCTAATTCGATCATAAAATCTTTGCCTGCAGTTGCATGGATGGCCTACTCTATTCATGGTAATGAGACATCGGGGGCTGATGCTGCTCTTGGAATAATTTACCACCTTATTGCTAGCGAAGATAAAGGGGTCGTAGATATGCTCTCTGATATGGTTGTTATCGTTGACCCTATGATGAATCCAGATGGAAGAGATAGGTTTGCAAAATCATTAGAACAATATCGTGGAACTGCGCCGAATTATGATGATCAATCAATACTTCATACAGGAGATTGGCCATATGGACGTACAAACCACTATTTCTTTGATCTAAATAGAGATTGGTTCTATCTAACGCAACCTGAAACACAAGGTCGAGTGCCTTTAATTAATGAATGGAGGCCTCAAATTTTTGTTGATGGTCATGAAATGGGTGCTCAAGATACCTTTATGACAGGCCCTCCAAGAGAACCAATTAATACAAACATTGATAGAGATCTTATAAAGTGGGGAAATGTTTTTGCAGATGACCAAGCCAGAGCATTTGATGATAATAATTGGAGGTTTTATACCGGAGAATGGCATGAAGATTTGTACCCTGGATACTCTTTTTATATCCAATTTAGAGGTAGCTTAGGCATTCTATATGAGCAATCAAGAATGGCTGAAGATGGTGTAAGGAGACCTGAAGGCACCATTCAATCATATAAAGAATCTGTTCATCATCAGTTTGCTAGTACCATTGCCAATTTAAAAACTTTACAAATGTACTCAAAAGAAATGTATCAGGATTATTGGGATGGAAGAAAATATAACGTTTCAAAGAATGGTGAGTACGCCAACCAAACCTTTGTTATATTGCCTACCGATAACCATGGAAGACTTAATACCTTAGCTAAAAAACTAGCAGCTCAAGACATTGAGATGTTCACAAATTCTCAGCCAATAAATGTGGGCTCTACCCTTCAACAGTCTGGAGAAACGGTTGAGAATTATGTTATTCCTGCTGGAAGTATGATTGTCCCAAATCTACAGCCAGAAGCTCGACTAATAGCAGCTATCCTTGAATTCGATGCTGAAATTATTGAGCCTGTTCTCATAGAAGAGAGAAGACAGATCCTAAAAAACGGTAGCTCAATAATGTATGACACTACCGCTTTCAACTTAACAATGATGTATGGATTAGAAGCTGTTACAGTTAGCCAAAATTTACAAACAGGCTTAACTAAATGGAA
Organism: Gammaproteobacteria bacterium; assembly: GCA_042090165.1. GTDB lineage: Bacteria > Pseudomonadota > Gammaproteobacteria > Magnimaribacterales > TMED112 > TMED112. The sequence goes on along the minus strand of JBELJV010000008.1, from coordinate 18,925 downwards.
GCCAACAAAAGGAGGCAATACAATCAACCAAAATGCTCTCATGTGGGTTGTAAACGGAGCTGATGACCGCTCTGTAGCATTCGCAGCTCGATTAATGGAGCTGGGTGTTGAGGTAAGAATAATTGACAAGGAGTCCTACCTGTCTAATCAAAAATTTACTCGGGGTAGTGTTGTCGTTATAGGGATGGATAATCCAAGCTTCAAAGGGCTTTCAGACACGGTTCAAGTCGTTGCATCTGAGCTTGATATAGCAGTTTCATCTGTTGACTCAGGATTTGGAGCTGAAGAGCTTCCTGACTGGGGTGGAAGGCATTTTAGGTTACTTGAAAGACCTCAAATAGCCATTCTTAGTCATGAAGGATTTAGCTCTTACGATGTTGGAGTTAGCTGGTTCTCATTAGACCATCATCTGGGTATAAGGCATAGCCAATTAAATGCGTCAAGTTTCTATGGTGATTTACGTCGATACAACACTATCATTATGCCAAGTGGAAGAGGTTTCTCTAGTGCTCAAATAAATGCCTTAAGAGACTGGGTTGAGCAAGGTGGCACGCTAATTGCCCACAACTCAAGCACAAGAAGCCTAACCTTTGAAAATGGTATTGGTTCAGTAAAACAACTATCAGATACATTTGATAAAAGTGCTGACTACAATATTGAATTGCAGAAAGAGTTCGAGGCTCTTAATGTGGTAGTTGATGTCAATAAAACCAATGATCACAAAATTGATTTCGATGTTGCATATCCTTGGGAAGCAAGCACATCAAAATACAGCAAACAAGAACTAGAAAAACGTGATACATGGCAGTCTCAATTTATGCCTTCAGGATCATTTGTAGCTGGCAGAATAGATAATGAACATTGGCTGACATTTGGTACAACTGATACCTTACCCCTTCTGTACAGCAGAGTGCCTGTTCTTATGACTAACTCTAGCTCAGAAGCAGTCGTTCGTGTTGGCGAGATAGTGGATAGTGAGGCAGAGGAATACCGTTCTATCAATTGGTCAGATATCCCTCCAGGCATGGATCTAAATGTCAGAATGAGTGGATTAGTATGGCCAGAAGCAGCACAAAGGATTGCAAACTCAGCATACTTAACTCGTGAGAGAGTAGGACGTGGTCAAGTCATCTTATTTTCAGGCGAGCCTAATTTCAGAGGTGCAGCACTTGGAACTAATAGGTTATGGCTTAATGCTGTAGTCTATGGAGCAGGTTTAGGAGCTTCAAGTAGAATAACTCCTTAAGAATATATAAGGGGCGGTTGCTTAATAACTGCCCTTCCTATCCTATAAATTTAATAATTTCTTTAGCAGCATCTCTGCCATGAGCTATTGCATGCACAGCTAAGCTTGAACCTATTATCATGTCCCCACCTGCAAAATATTTAGGATTAGATGTCTGGTAGTTAAATTTGTTATTGTTCAATTCCACAAGTCCAGCGTCTGAGATCTTAACATTCTTGTCCAGAACAAAATCTGGTACATCCGCTTGATATCCAAAAGCAATAACTAACTTATCAACCTCTATAGCCTTCTCAGAGCCTTCAATTAGCTCTGGACGCTGTCTTCCAGTAGCATCTGGCTCACCAAGCTTAGTTTCACATACTTTCAAGCTGGTAATTGATCCATTGCCCTCGACTTTCAATGGTTGGGTATTGAATAGAAAATTAACGCCCTCCTCCATAGCATGTTTAATTTCACGAGTGGAGCCTGGCATGTTTTCTTGATCTCTACGATATATACAAGTTACGCTTTTTGCTTGTTGACGGACAGCAGTCCTAACACAATCCATAGCGGTATCTCCACCTCCCAGAACAGCGACTCTTTGATCTTTAAAATCTATTTTTTCTGCATCATCCGGATCCATCAAGTATTCTGTATTTTTAATGAGGTATGGCAATGCTTCCACTACACCTGTTTTTTCAGTACCTTCAACCTTGCCTTTGATTGATTCATACGTTCCCAAACCTAAAAATATGGCATCACTTTTCTTCTCAATTTCTGCCACCTTCTTTGTATCAACTTCTGTGTTTAAAACAAATTTCACACCTAATTCTTCTAGCATTTCTCTCCGTTTCAGAACAATGCTCTTTTCAAGCTTAAATTCTGGTATGCCATAAGTTAATAAGCCGCCTATTTCAGGGTTTTTATCGTATACGGTACACTTTACCCCTCTTCTGATTAAATTTTCTGCACAAGCAAGTCCAGCGGGACCAGCACCAATTATGGACACATGTTTCTTGCCAAATTTTTCAACATAACGCTTTGGTTTCCACCCCATATTAATAGCTGTGTCAGTGATATGTTTTTCTATTTGTCCAATAGTAACTGCTTCAAAACCTGTATTCAGAGTACATGCACCTTCACACAGCTTATCTTGTGGACAAATCCTTCCGCATATCTCGGGAAATGAATTGGTTTGATGACACAAATCAGCAGCTTCTTCATATTTACCTTCATTTGCAAGCTTTAACCAATCTGGGATGAAATTATGCAAAGGACATTTCCATTCGCAATAGGGATTTCCACAATCTAAACATCTACTTGATTGAGCTGCTATATCATCGTGAGTCTGAGGTTCGTATATTTCCCCGAAATTGGCTTTTCTTACCTCTAAGGGCTTTGTGTCAGGGTCAATCCTTTTAATGTCTATAAACTCAAAATTTGTTGACACTATGCTGCCTCCTCTCTTGTGTTTTTAATAATCCTTGCCAGATTTTCAGCATATGGCGTAATAATCCAGAATAAGTTTTGGTATTTTTCAAAATCTTCAAGGATTTTTTTTGCTACTTCGCTGTTAGTTTCTTTAATAAAGAAGGCAATCCTATCTTTAAGGTATGATCTATGAGCTTCCATATCTTGGCTTGTGATACGGTTAAAAGTGATGAGGTCTTTGTTGCACCTATCAACGAAACTTCTGTCCTCATCTAGCACATAGGCAAAACCTCCAGTCATGCCCGCACCAAAATTGTTACCAACTGGCCCAAGAACAATCACTTCGCCACCTGTCATGTACTCACAACAATGATCACCACTGCCCTCAATAATTGCTTTTGCACCAGAATTCCTAACAGCGAACCTTTCACCTACCGTACCATTTCCATAGAACTCACCACCTGTGGCACCGAACAAACAAGTATTTCCAGCTATGATTGACCTTTCCTCTTTAAGGGTTTTTGGTTTAAGAATAGTGATTTTTCCGCCATTCATGCCTTTGCCAACATAATCGTTAGCAAGCCCATTCAACTTTAACTCTACTCCTTTTGAGTTCCAACAGCCGAAACTTTGCCCAGCGTCACCTTTGAAATTAAGAATAAGTTTTTCAGGTAAACCCTCACTTCCATATTTCTTAGCAATATTTCCTGCGACTTCAGCCCCTATTGATCTTGCAGAGTTAGTAATTTTAAAATTAAATGATCCTCCCTTCCCTTTACTAATACAATGTTTAATGGATTCAGATATTTTTTTTGTTAGACTGTCATCCGTTAAAACCTGATTAATATTATTTTTATGAATGGTGTTTGATTGGGTTTTATTTGGTCGAAATCTTTCTTGCAATACGCTTAAATCTAAAGCATTTGCTTCTGTTAAATAATCACTTTTTAAGCTAAGCAATGAGCTTTTTCCAATTATTTCTTCTAGAGATTCATAACCCAAACTTGCTAATATTTCTCTTGTTTCACGTGCTATAAACCTGAAGAAGTTTTGGACTTTTTCAACCTCACCAGCAAAGTGCTCATCTATCAATCGTAATTGCTGTGTAGCAACTCCAGTAGCACAATTATTTAAATGGCATATTCTCAAATATTTACACCCCATAGCAATCATTGGAGCAGTGCCAAAACCAAATGAATCCGCCCCAAAAATAGCAGCTTTTGCAACATCCAATCCGGTTTTTAAACCTCCATCTGTTTGTAGCTTTACGTTTGTTCTTAAATTGCTTTGTAGCAAAATATTCTGTGTCTCAAACATCCCAGTCTCCCATGGGGATCCTGCATGCCTGATAGATGATAATGGGCTAGCACCAGTTCCTCCGTCATGTCCTGAAATAGTAATAAAATCAGCATTTGCTTTGACAACTCCAGCTGCAACAATACCTACTCCAGGCTCAGAAACTAACTTCACTGATACTTGAGCTGACTGATTAACTTGTTTCAGATCATAGATAAGCTGAGAAAGGTCTTCAATTGAGTAAATATCATGATGTGGTGGAGGTGAAATCAAAGTTATGCCTGGTTTTGAAAAACGCAGTTTGGCAATATATGCATCTACTTTACTTCCAGGCAGCTGGCCACCCTCTCCTGGTTTTGCTCCCTGAGCAATTTTAATTTGGAGAACCTCTGCATTAGTTAAATAATGTGGGGTCACCCCGAATCTTCCTGAGGCAATTTGCTTTATCTTTGATTCTATATTTGTTCCATACCTCTTTTCATCTTCTCCTCCTTCGCCTGAGTTTGAACGACAACCTAATCCATTCATTGCCGCCGCAAGAGTTTCATGAGCTTTGGGAGACATAGATCCAAGACTCATTCCTGCTGAGTCAAACCTTTTTAAAATATCTTCTTCAGACTCAACCTCTGAAATATTAATGGGATTTCGAGATGATTTAAGTTCAAAATAATCTCTTAGAGCAAGAGGTTTTCTATAGTTAATTTTATTTGCATATTCTTGATAACCTTCGTAAAAAGATCTTTTTAGTGACTCTTGAAGAGTTATGACAGTGCCAGGGTTAAATGCATGATCTTCCCCATTATTTTTGAATTTATGCAGTCCTTCAGCAACGTCATTTGAGTCATAATCACCTTCGATTACCAACAGAATATCATGATGGATATCCTTGAAACCCTTTCCCTTTATGAGTGTCGTATTTTTCGGAAAACAAAAGCTATTCACTTCATTAGAAAAACCAATCACTTCAAACAATCCTGCGCCCCTGTAGCTTGATACATTTGAAATACCCATTTTTGACATGATCTTTAATAATCCTTTGTTTAAGCATTTTCTATAACTCAAACAAAGTTCATTTGGCGTCATATCAGTTTTTGTATCCTTGGCTATCTTTAGCACTGTTTGTAAACCAAGCCAAGGATGGACACATGTAGCTCCAAAACCAATTAAACAAGCAATTTGATGATTGTCTCGAGCTGAGGCAGTATTAACAATTATGTTGCTTAAGGTTCTTAAATTAGCTTTGATTAGCTCATTATGTAGGGCTGAAGTAATTAAAAGCGCTGGAATTACTGGTTTTGAGGGCGATGATTGCTTTTCATCAAGAACAATCAAACAGTTTCCTCGTTTAACATCACTTAATATGACTTTCACAAGTTCTTTTAGTGCGGCTTCTAATCCCTGCTCTGTGGAATATTCCAATGAGTAACGCTCAACAGAAAATTTCTTATTTTTTAGCAATAGATTAAATTTTTTATGAGACAAGATTGGCGAATTCACTACCACTCTGTGGGCGTGCATCTCTGTTTCCTCAAATATGTTAAGTTCAGGGCCGATACATGTTTCAAGAGACATCACTGATTTTTCCCTCAAGGAATCTATTGGGGGATTGGTTACCTGTGCAAAGCGCTGTCTGCAATTATCATAGAGCGATCTTATCTTGGTACTTACGGGGGAAATAGGTACATCGTCACCCATGGACCCTGTTGGTTCATTGCCTTCAAGAGCATAAGATTTAAGAACTTGCTTTTCTTCGCTAGTGAGACAGAAATTTTTTGCTGATTCATTGAAGTAGCTCTTCGACACTTCGCGCATTTGAGGTCCTGCGTATTCATGTAGATTGCTTTCAAGATGCTTAGCTCGGTTTTTTAACCATTTTCTATAAGGGTTTTTGGACGCAAGATCTCTATCAACATCAATATCTTTTAGCTCTATGCATTCTTTTCTATCAAAGAGAAACAGTCCGCCCGGTCCCAACCGATCAGTTTGAACACGTTTTAGTGAAGGCAAATGATTAGAGCCCACTTCAGAAGCAATGCAAATAGTGTCATCATCGAAATATTCAATTCTCGCAGGCCTCAAACCATTTCTATCTAAGAAGCAAGAAATGTACTCACTGGATTGATAACAAATCAATGCAGGCCCATCCCAGGCTTCCATATGCATAGAATTATATTCATGGAATGCCTTTTCATCCGGATCCATTAAATCTGTGTTTTGCCATGAAGGTGGTATCAGCATTCGAGCCGCTCGTGCTATGGAAATTCCACCTTGAGTAAATAACTCAAGGATATTGTCCAATGACGAAGAATCGGAACCCTCTTGGTTCACTAGGGGCTGATAATCATCAAGATTACCAAGCTTTTGCGACACAAAACTGGCAGTTCTAGCTTTTGCCCAATTCCTGTTGCCTTCTATCGTATTTATTTCGCCATTATGCGCCAAGACCCTATAAGGTTGAGAAAGGTGCCATTTTGGAGAAGTGTTTGTGGAAAAGCGAATATGAAAAGTGGCAGATGCCGATCTAAATACTGGGCTTCTAAGATCAGTAAAAAAATCTGCGAAATATTCAGGAAGCACCAAACCTTTATAAACAATGGTTTTTGATGATAGAGATAAGCAATAAAACTCTTTCTCGGGGTCAAAATTATTATCAATCAAACGTTTAGATTTAAATAGTTGTATTTCTGTTTTGTCATTATCTTGATCTTTGATTTTTGGCACTAAAAAAACCTGTACTACTTTTGGGCAAGATTTCTTTGCTAAATCACCAAGAATAGCTTTATCTACTGATAGCTCACGTAATGCTAGAATCTGAAATCCGTGTTTGGATAGAATTTTTTCTATTTCGGTTTGAAAAAAAACAATGTCTTTGGCAAAAAACATGCCAACAGAAAAATTTGATGGAAGAATTATTTTTTGCTCATCAAGGATAATTTTTTGAAAAAATTTATGGTCTAAATCGAAGAGAATTCCACAACCATCTGGAGTTTCACCATCATAACTTACAGCCCCTCTGTGCCGCATATTATGAAGAGACATTAAAGATCTATGCACTATCTCATGGTCAAAAACATTATTTTTACTGAATATTACGCCTGTACCGCAATTATCGTGATGTTTAAGACTCTTTAAGTAATCTGTCATAAATAAATCTGATTAAATGATTTTTTGCTGTTGACAAACTGATTATATAATATTAATTTTGATAATGTTATTTTATAACTAGTATTTATGATGATGTAGCAATACATCTCCCATACTCCATGGGTAAAAAGGAGCCCATATAACATGGGTTAAAAGTTAAACCAATCTCCATGGTAAAAAAGGAGCGGCTAATCGTTCATCCTAACTAACAAGGACGGAAGTAAGCTTCATGCTGAAGGAACGCGCTTTAATCCATAATGTGAAGGTTTGATCCCTTTGATTCATCAATGCTTTTTATATTTTTTATAAGGAGATGTTTATGAAAAAAGGAATGATGACTATTGTCATGTTTCTAACTTTATATACTTTCGGAGAAGTATCTTCGAATTTTACGTTTTCATCCAACTATTTTTGGAGGGGCATGACTCAAACCATGGATAGTCCCGCTTATAGTGGTGGATTTGACTATAGCCATGAGTCCGGTTTTTATGCTGGAACTTGGGGTTCTAATGTTTCTTTTGGTGGCGCTGGTCTTGAACTAGATCTTTATGCTGGTTATGCAGGCGAAACTGAAAGTGGTATTGGATACGATTTTGGATATATCAATTATGCATATCCAGAAGTAGATGATGCTGACTTTTCAGAGATGTATGGGTCTCTCTCGTATGAGGGGTTTGGTTTTACATACTACGTGGGTGATGAATTTGGTGACTACTACGAGTTTTCTTATGGTGTTGGGCCTGTTTCTTTCTCATACGGTGATTATGAAGACACTGGCTCAAACTATCTAATTGGTTATGCTTTTGCCCTTGGTGGGTTCGATGCATCAGTAGCATACAGCTCTTTTATGGCTGAAAGTATGACAGAGATGGAAGACGAAGATGGTCTGTTTTTCACAATCGGGGCGTCATTCTAAATAGGGGGCACTATGGAAGTCGAATACGCGTTAAATACGTTATATATGCTAATTACTGCAGCACTAGTCATGTGGATGGCTGCAGGATTCACTATGCTAGAAGCAGGTCTTGTTAGAAGAAAAAATACTGCTGAAATTGTTACTAAAAATATCGGTTTATATTCAATAGCTTGTTTTATGTATCTTCTATGTGGCTATATGGCCATGTATCCAGGTGATGCTTTTGCAGGTGGATTTATGCCTGCATTTGATTTTGGTTTTGGGGATACTGTTGCTGACACAGTCGAGGACGGCTATGGCTATTCAGAATCTGCCGATTTCTTTTTTCAAGTTGTTTTTGTTGCTACAGCATGCTCAATCGTTTCTGGAGCAGTTGCTGAGAGAATGAATCAATGGCCTTTCTTTGCTTTAGTAGTTTTTATTGCTGCCTTCATATATCCAGTACAAGGTTACTGGAACTGGGGTGGTGGTTTCTTAAAAGCGGATGGCTATTCTGATTTTGCAGGTTCAGGGACAGTGCATTTAGCTGGAGCAGCATGTGCTTTAGCTGCAGCGCTATTTATAGGTCCTAGACTTGGGAAATATGGTAAAGAAACTGGAAAACGTTTTGGAATGTTTCCTGTAGCTGAAACCAAAAAGCTTTATGGAGCAAATATTCCAATAGCTGCTTTAGGTACTTTTGTACTGTGGTTAGGCTGGTTTGGGTTCAATGGCGGATCTCAATTAGCTATTCAAGATGTTGAGAATGCTAATGCTGTTGCTCAGGTTTTCTTGAACACAAATGCTGCTGCTGCAGGTGGTGTAATTGGTTGTTTGGTTGTGGCAAGGGTATTTTTCAAAAAGACTAATATCATATATGCCCTAAATGGAGCAATATCTGGTCTGGTGTCTATTACAGCTGACCCATTATCACCGAGCGGTTATGAAGCTACATTGATTGGTGCTTGTGGAGGCTTGCTTTGCTATGGATCTCTAGTTGCTTTAGAGCAATTCTTTAAAGTTGATGATCCTGTTGGAGCGATCTCAGCTCACGGAACTGCTGGAATATTCGGTGTAATGGTAGTGCCATTCACCAATGCAGATGCTAATTTTGGATCCCAATTCTATGGTGTTGTATCCATAGTTCTATGGGGTTTTGTTCTTACTTATGCATTCTTGTTTTTGCTTAATCTCGTAGCGCCAGTTAAGGCGTCTGATGATATTCAGAAGAAAGGATTGGATGCAGAAGAAATTGGTATAGAAGCATACCCAGAATTCTAAGAATGGAAGACGAGAGAAAAGCTAGATCCCTACTTATTGCCCTTTGTTTTGTTTTTGGTTTTTCTCTCGGCTTTTATATAACAATTTTAACTGGAACTGATACGCTTCTGAGTTAATTTTGAATAAGATGGATTAATTCTCATAAAATCATCTTGCTTCTGAGCACATAAATAACTTTATACCGAGCCCCATCATAGACACGAAGTAATTCTTAACTTTGCTATATCTATGCTCAAATTATTAGGTGAATTAAGGGATTTTTTTATGTCGTTTAGCTCAAGGATTTTCTGCAAATTGTCTCTAGCTTTAGTTACATTAACTTTTTTCTTTCTATTAAAGATAAGATAATCAACTAAAGTATCTAACTCCAACCTATCCTTGCTTGAAATTTTTTTATCAGAAATTTGTTTACTGAAACTATGCAATGCGTCAAGAAGTTTTTCATTGTGATCTTCTAGAATCCAGGGGTTGTAGCTTATAAATTCCATCACACCTTGTTCAGGATCGATACCCTTATCTTTTGCATAGATCATAACTTCTTCAGGTGATGGTTTGGCAATTTTTACTTTATGAAATCTGCTTAAAATTGTAGCTGGTACTGCATTAAGATTAGAGGTACCTATTATAATGTAAATTCTCTCATTAGCTTCCTCAGATACTTTAAGCAACGCATTGTACCCATCAATTCTAATCTGTTCTGCGCTTTGGATATACAACACCCTATTTTTTGAGGTATTTAGAGTCAAAAAATCTTTTGGGGTACGAAGCTGATCCATAGTGATGAAGGATTTGCCTTCATCGGCTTTGAGTAAATAGAAATTTGGTGAGGCAATCTGATCCAATGCCAAATTATGATAATCTTTCTCATCAATCTGAGATATCAATTTCTTAATAAGCAGATTTACTACAACAACAACATTAGCTCCTTCAGAGCCAAAAAATATTGTTTTAGGTTCAAATTTATTGTGGTTCTGTAAAAAAGATTTAGTCCAAGGAAACATGTAATTTGTTGCTTATAATTTTTTTTATTGATTCGTGTAGCTCGTCTATAGTTTTATTTGCATCTAACACAACAACTCTTTCAGGATTGTCATGAGCAATCTGAAGATAGCCTTCCCTCACTTTTTTGAAAAAATCTATTGATTCGCTCTCCATTCTATCCATTTCTCTATCAGAGATTCTTTCTCTGGAGAGTTCAGCAGAAATATCCATGTAAAAAGTTAAATCAGGTGATAGGAGCTCAGAAGAATCATGGATTAATTTTACAAAGTTATGATCTAAGCCTTTGCCATAGCTTTGGTAAGCCAATGTCGCATCTGCATACCTATCAGCAATAACAATTGCCCCATCATTAAGATTTTGTCTTAAAAAGTTTTGGTCAAGGTGTTTTCTGGATGCATACAATAAGAGGGCTTCTGTAAATGGATCTACAGTTTCAGCAGTTTTTTCTAAAAAAATATTTCTTATTTTTTCTCCAAGCTCTGTCGTACCTGGTTCTCTAAGTTTTTTTACTTGATAGCCTTTTGTTCTAATGAGCTCTTCAATTAGCTCTATCTGGGTAGATTTACCAGATCCCTCAATACCTTCAAATGAAATAAACACAATCTATATTATTTACTGTAAATATATTTTTTGACAGCTTTATTATGTTCTTCATAGGTTTTAGAAAACACATGTGAGCCATCACCTTTTGCTACAAAATAAAGGTAGTTACCAGGCACTGATCTAATTGCTGCCTCAATAGCGCTTTGAGATGGATAGCATATTGGGCTGGGAGGCAATCCATTTATTCTGTATGTATTGAACTGGTTGTTATCATCAAGAACTGCTCGTCCAATCTTGTCTCCATACTCACCATAATAACCGTACGCAGAAGTTGGATCAGCCTGCAATCTCATACCTTTTTGAAGCCTAAACAAGAATACAGAGGCAATTGTTGGCATTTCTGATGCTAACAAAGATTCTCTCTCTATAATTGAGGCTAATACCATTGCCTCATCTATAGATTTTAATGGGTTGCCCGATGGTTTCTCTTTCCACATTGACACTAAATAATCATCTAGGTAATTTCTTGAGCTCTCTAATACGGCAATTAAATCTTTTTGGGATGAAAAGAAATAAGTATCGGGAGCAATTAATGCTTCTTTCAAGAATAATCCCTGCAATACTGGATCCAAAGATTCACTAATTTCTTCCTTAATAATAATTGCTTTGAGTTTCTTGAGGTTATTTTTGGCCACTGTGCCTTCAATGACTGTAAATTTAAATTGCTGTACGTTACCATTTTCAAAAACATCTATAAGGTCTTTAATAGAGTAATCGGGTAGTATATTGTACCTACCTGTCTTTATGACTGGTGCTTCTTTGAAGATGTAGTAAAACCTTACCCACCAGGTACTATGAAGATAGTACTTTTCTTCTAATTCAGCTAAAACTGAGTAGAGATTATCGCCTTTATTTATAACAAATGAGGTGTTCGCTTCAGATGAAACTTTTTGATTTAAAGAAATATGGAGCTTTATTTGTAAAAATAAAACCCCAAAGAATATTAGTAGAAGTAAAGCTTTTTTAGCTGTTATTTTCGATCCAATCGGCAGCACTCTGAATAGTTGTTATGTTTTCAGCTTCATCATCAGGAATTTCTAGACCAAATTCCTCTTCAAAAGCCATTACAAGCTCAACAGTATCTAAAGAATCAGCACCTAAATCTTCAACAAATGAAGACTCGGATGTCACGTCATCCTTACTTACAGTTAATTGGCTGCAAACAATATCTACAACTTTATCTAAAACTTCGCTCATTTTTACTCCTTTGCTAAATTTGTAAAGTCATACATTACTTCATAAACAGGCCGCCATCAACTATTAATGTTTGGCCTGTTATGTAGTTTGAATGTTCTGAAGACAAAAAGTTCACCAGAGGCACAATGTCTTCTACATTTCCTGCTCTTCCAAGTGGTATTTTTTTCATTAGCTCTTCATTTAAAATATCTTCTGTCATTTCTGTGGCAATGAAACCTGGTGCGACCGCATTAACTGTAATATTCCTTGAGCCTAACTCTTTTGCTAATGATCTGGTAAAACCATCTATTCCAGCTTTTGAGGCTGAATAGTTGGTTTGGCCAGGATTGCCCATAATGCCTGAAATGGAGCTTATATTTATTATTCTTCCCCACTTACGCTTTAACATTCCCTTGGCTACAAGCTTTGTAACCCTGAATGTGCCAGTAAGATTTGTTGTGATAACATCCATCCAATCTTCATCTGACATTCTAAGAAATAAATTGTCCTTCGTTATCCCAGCGTTATTAATGAGAACATCTGGTTCAAATGCATCTACAACGCTTAGAAAGGAATCTATTGAATCTTTGCTCGATATATCCAAGCTGTACACAGTTAGTAGTTTGTTTTCAAAAGGAAATTTTGAAGAATCACGGCATGTCGTAAGCACTTCATGACCTTCATTTAGAAATGACTCAACAATTGCCTTGCCAATTCCCCTGCTTCCACCAGTGATTAAAATTTTTTTATTTTCCATGTGTAGATAATAGTTCTTTAAATTTATCAATGTTATCCATAGAAGCAAATTCTCCTGTAACTCTATTTTGTTTTGCTAGCCCAGAAAGCACTTTATTGGGACCAAATTCTAGGTGCATATCAAGTCCATACTTTTTGAGCCTATTCATTGAAGAGACCCATTGAACAGGCTTAGATACTTGATTTGACAAGTTTTCTGCAATTTCAGCAAGAGTTATTGGAACCTTAGCTTGAAAGTTTTGAATAATAGGGAAGTCAGGCTTTTTTAGACTTATTTCATGCAGCACAACTTTAAGCTTTGTGGAGGCAATGCTCATCAAGCTTGAGTGAGATGGAACTGATACAGCTAAATCAATTACCCTCTTTGCTCCATTTTCTGCAAGGTCATTTTTTACTGACTCTATCTCATCAGCATTACCTGCAATCACAGTTTGTGTTGGTGAATTAAAGTTAACAGCTTCTAAGAATTTAGCTTTTTTGTTAGTTAATATTTTTTGCAGTTCAGAACCATCCAATCCAAGTACAGCAGACATTTTTGTTTTAGTGTCACCTTTGCCTTCAATCATGAATGTAGCTCTGCACTTGATGAACTTGAGTGCATCTTCAAAACTCATGACACCAGAGCATAACAAAGCTGAAACTTCGCCCAAACTATGACCAGCAGAAATTTTTGGCATTGGACATTTATGTCTCTCCCAGACTTTAAATAATGCGTAGCTCATAAGCATTAAAATTGGCTGAGTATAATATGTATCTGATAATCTTGGATCCTCAGTGAAAATTATAGATTTGAAATCTTCTTTGTAGTACTCCTCGCCTAGCCCTAGTATTTCGTTGAATTCAGGAAACTCCTCAAAATGCTCTTTGAACATTCCATTATACTGAGACCCTTGGCCAGGGAATAAGAATGAAAAACTCATATGAATTTATTGCTGGATTTCTTCTTCAGGTTCTTTGGTTTTTTTCTTCAGATCTTTAACCAATCTTCCTTTATAAAAACCATCCGCTGACATGTTGTGCCTTAGATGCTTCTCACCTGAAACTGGATCAGTAGACAATGAGTTTGAATTGAGAGCATCATGTGAACGCCTCATTCCTATTCTACTTCTTGTTTTTTTACTTTTTTGTACAGCCATGAAGACGCCATTTTAAATCTTTTATTTGATATTGTGAAGCTAATTATAAAATTGTTAAAAGTCTTGTATGATTGACCTATGATAATTGTTACAGCTGATTCAATACCAGGAAAAAATATAATAACCACAATTGGGCACGTCAAAGGAAGTTCTGCACGTGCCAGACACGCAGTTGCAGATGTTCTTGCAAGTCTAAAAAATATTGTAGGTGGAGAGGTCTCTGAATACTCCCGCCTGTTACAACAAACAAGAGATCAAGCAATTGAAAGAATGGTTAAAGATGCTGAAAGTAAAGGAGCAAACGCCATAATTGCATTTAGAATACAAAGCAGTACTATCGCTCAAGGTGCATCAGAAGTCGTCGCCTATGGAACTGGCGTATTCATTGAAGAGTTAGGCTAGTAAGTGTCTTCCTCTAATTCTATTGGGCTTGGACCAAACCTATTATCATCATAATCACCTTTCCTCAGAAATGTAAGGCAGTAAATAATGACAATTAGATTTCCAAAAGCATCAAGTCGAACCATTGATTCAACTGCTGAAGGGGCAATTGTTACGTAGATATTTATTCCCGAAGCAACTAGATACGGCAATGACCAATAATAGCTTAAATCAAGATCCTGAAGCCTTCGAACAGTAACAGCGAAACCAGGAAGGAATAAAGCTAGAGCCAATACAATTGACACTACCCTAATTGAGGTCCCAAAATCACTATTAAGTATGAAAGTGGTTGCGTTATCTTCGCTCAATGTAGCAACATATTCCCAATCAACACTACCAAAAGTAAAAAAGACGGTCACTGTTGATACTAAAAGTGATACTAGAAAGCTAAATAAGAGAAAATACCACCATTCTGCTCTACAAGCTCTACCTTTAAAAGTTGAATACTTCTTTATTAACGAGGAATTTACTGCTTGGCCAAAATTCATAATTTGATTGTATGTTTATTTGATATACACATCAAACTTAACAGATTTTCCTTTAATTTCTAAATTTGGTTTTCTTGCACTTACAGCTCTGCCCTCTTTTTTTACAACTAAGCGTTTGTAATTTGCAGCTACAAATAGATCAAACAACTCATCGCCATGATCGTCTAAATACATATCTAGAAATGTCATTGTCTTATTTCTGGCTAATTTTTTTTCAGAATTGAACATGGGGTCGATGTAAATAGCGTCATAATGCTCTGCTTGCTTCAGAAGGGCCTTTGAATCTGATTGTCTTACAGTTATTCTTTTTACCGCATTGATAAAATATTTTGTTGGTGGCAAGCATCTAAGCGCTTCCTCAAAAAGAATTGTTAGCCCTTTGTTCTGTTCTACATATGTAACATTTGCGCCCAATAGTGCCAATATAAATGTGTCATGGCCAAGTCCTCCCGTGCAATCAAGGATGGTCATCGAGCTAATATTTTTACCAAATGCTTTTTTTATAAGGTTTTCAGTTTGATATTTCTGAATTCTTGAAGCGAATTTCCCCTTCAGAAAAGTGTTGCTTATGTAATGATCTAAAAAATATAGCTTCGATTCATCTGAAATTTCAATATAACATGGTGTATTAGGTAAATTTGTATTTAACTGGTATTTTTTTGCGTAATGAGATGCTGTTTTTTTATACCTTTCTTCTACAAAATTTATTGTTTCTATATCAGCCATAGAATTAAGATCCCAAGTAACACCCTGTATAGGACAAATGGAGTATACCCTATAGACTTTACAACCTTCAAAAAGATATCAATTGATACATATGCAAATATAAATGTCGTTAAAAAACCTGTAATTGTAGTTAAAATGCTTATATCTGTATCTAAATCTATAATATCTAAAAAACTGAATAAAATTGCTCCTGCTATAGTGGGTATAGATAGCATCAAAGAGAATTTTGCTGCATCCGTCTTATTAAAACCTAAAAATAATGCTGCAGTTATTGCTGTGCCTGATCTAGATGCGCCAGATATTAGACTAAAGCATTGAAATAATCCTATAAAAAAGGCTTCCCAGACCTTCATCCTTCCATTTTGCTTATTTTTCTTGCCTACATAGGTACTAATTAGCAGTAAAATTCCAAATACTATATTTGCTATAGCAATGCTACTCAAAGTCCATCTATTTCCTAAGCCTGGAATTAAGAGTGCTGATGCCACTAGAGGCATTGTTGCTAGAACTAATAACAAAAACATTCTAGATTTGTAGAAATTGATGTCTAAGAATTCTTTACGAAAAAACAATAAAACTGCTGCCAATGTTGCTGCATGGACTGTAATATCAAAAATAATGCCTTGATCTGGCCAACCAAGCAGTTTACTGGGCAATAAAAGGTGTGCTGAGCTTGATATAGGAAGAAACTCTGTAATAGCTTGAATTATGCTTAGAATAATTATTTTTAAAAGATCTACTTCACCCATTTAATTTTCTGTATTGAAGTTCTTTAATATAGTTTGGTTGATTTGAGGTTAAGTGATTAGCGCCTTCGCTGACCATATCAACAATATTTTTTGCGATTATGTTGTCTGATAGTATCTCTAAATTCTCTATCTTACTTATTGGTTCTGTAGAAACAAAGCTAAGCCTCTCATCAGATGTATCTATATTTTGGGCATAAATTTCTTTGTTATCTTTTAGGTAGTAAAAATCATTTTTATTGCCCTTTATTACTGGAACTTTATCGATTTTTCCCCAAGCCAATGCTGTTAAATTTGAATAAGCAAGAAAATCTTTTTTAGTGATTAACTTCAATGTGCTTAGAAAAGTATATGCTAGCCTTGCCCCTGTATATGAGCCAGGGCCTGCTGCATAGGCAAACTGATCAACTTTAAAAAAACTAAAATCAGGTAAAGAAGTTTGAATGTCATTAATTTTTTTTCTCCAATCATTACTCTTATAGCGATCAGATTCATCAAAAATAAAGTCAGTTACTACATCATCATATTTAATCGAAATGAAGTGAATATCAGTTGTTAAATCAATTGCAAAAATATTCAAGTTAGTAGCTTTCCAATTTCAGTTCTAACCTCATCAAGAGTTCTAGAAGCATCTATTTCATGGAAATCTTGTTCCTTCGTCTTATAAAAATTCAACAGAGGCTCTGTTTCCTTGTAGTAAACCTCTAATCGCTTTTTTATTATTTCTGAATTATCGTCTTCTCTTTGAATTAGAGCTTCGCCGGTTATGTCGTCACGACCGTCAATTTTAGGTGGATTATTCTTGATATGATATGTTCTGCCAGACGGAAGGTGCACTCTTCTTCCTGACATTCTTTGTATAATTTCATCTTCTAAAATATTCAAAAAAATTACCTTATCAATTGATACTTTTGCATCATCAAGAGCTATGCCTTGATCAATATTTCTTGGGAATCCATCAAGCAAGAAACCTTCTTTGCAATCTTCTCTTGAGATTCTCTCAACCAGCATTTCAATAATTATTTCATTTGGCACTAATTTGCCTGATGAAAGAAATTCCTGAACTTTTTCTCCAAGTGATGTATTAGACTGCCCTACCTCACGCAAAATTGCCCCTGTAGAAATTTGGGGTATTTTGTTTTCTCTTTCAATTATTTCGGCCTGGGTTCCTTTTCCGGCACCAGGCATGCCAAGTAGTATAAGATTCATTTTTCTAAAACAATAAAAGACAAAGTATATCTGGCTGTATTTGTTATTGATAGATGAACATTAAAATTTGCTGAATTATTAAAAGATAAATCGGGCTTCCCAAGATTATTTTTAATAACAGATATATCAGGTGGATAAATGCCTCTAAAGCCTGTTCCTAATGCTTTAACGAGAGCCTCTTTTGCAGCAAAAGATGAACACATTTTTTTTATTTTTTGCAATAAAGTAAGTTTCTCAAAATCCTCAAGCTCAGATTTTGACAAGATTTTCTTTGCAAACCTTCCTTCATACCTCTCATAAAGATATTTAACTCTTTCGTTCTCAACTAAATCTGTACCAATAGAATGAATCATTTAAAAAATACTCTACTTTGTATATTAAGTTCTGAAAAATAGTGGTCAAATGTTTGTCTGATTATGACTTTGCAAACTCGCAATGACGATTCAGAAAAATCCATGGAACTTATTCTATTAAGATCTTTTCCAGTGTGGCCATCACTACACTCGTAAAACCCACTCTCAGGTCGATAACTATATTTTTTTTCTTCTGAGATAGGTTCACCGTTTGAATATTCAGATTCTAAATTTATTTCGTAACCTAACTCTGATAACACTTGTAGCTCAAAGATCCTTAAAACTACCTCTATATTTTTTTCAGCTTTTAAATTTTGAATACAATCTTGGTATATTTTAAAGAGTACAGTTGATTCATCTGAATAAGGCAGTAAAAAATTTATTAGCTCATTAACATAGAAGGCTGAGAAAAGGTTTTCACTTTCAACAAAATCTTTGTAAGGCTCAATTGACTCAGCTAAAAAAAGGGTTTTAAGATTGCTCCTTCCGCCATAATCAATGTTAAGTAGCTGAAAAGGTTCAAGGTTTCCAGAAAATTTTGATTTTTTTCTTTTAGCTCCCTTTGCAACTGCATCGACCTTACCGTTTCTCTCCGTAAGGAATGTAACTATAAGGCTTGTTTCTTTGTAAGGTCTTGAATGAACTACAAAAGCTTTCTGCTTGTTAGTATCCATCAGTTCTTAATACCAAGACTTTCCAGTGTTATAGGATTGTTAACCCAATTTTTTTTGACCTTGCACCAAAGGGTCAAAACAACTTTAGAACTGAGTTTTATTTCAATATCTTTTCGGGCAGAAACACCAATTGCTTTTATTTTTGAGCCCTCTTTACCAATCACAATTTTCTTTTGACTTTCTTTGAGGACAAAAATAGTTGCGCCAATAGAAACTTCATTTGCGTTCCGATTAAATGTATCAAGAGCAACTGCAGTTTCATATGGCAATTCATCTCCCAAAAGTCGGATTACCTTTTCTCTTATTATTTCTGATATTTCAAAGGTTTCGCTTTGAAAGTTAA
>JBELJV010000063.1:0-4108 GCA_042090165.1 Gammaproteobacteria bacterium | reverse complement strand
GCGATGGTTTTGTTCCATCAGGAGGTGGTGGAATTGTTATTTTAGAAGATATGGACAGTGCCCTTAAAAGAAGTGCGAAGATTTATGGAGAAATTGTATCTTGCGCAGAATCAAGTGATGGCTACTCTCTCGTCAGCCCATCTGGAGAAGGAGCTTCTAGATGTATGGAAGGGCTTAAAGGCCTAGAGGAAGTTGAATATATTAATACACATGGAACAAGCACGCCTGCAGGAGACATTACAGAACTTAAAGCAATCAAAAAAGTATTCGGCGATAATATGCCTTTGATTTCATCAACCAAATCACTTACTGGGCACTCCCTAGGCGCAGCTGGAGTTCATGAAGTTATATATTGTCTTATGATGATGGATAACGATTTTTTGTGTGGAAGCCACAATATTGATGAGATAGATCATGAAGCTGAAGATTTTCCAATTATTAAAGAAAATATTGAGAAGAAGATAAATTGTTTTTTATCTAATTCATTTGGTTTCGGTGGGACTAACGGGTCAATAATTATTCGAAGAGCCTAAAAGGGTATATCTTCCTCGAATTTATCATTATTTGGTTTTGAAGATGAACTGGCGGAAGATGAGCTCTCCATACTGTCTCCTTTCGAATCAAGCATTGTCATTTCTCTAGCAACAACTTCAGTTGTGTACCTCTTTTTACCTTCTGAATCTTCCCAATCTCTTGTTTGAAGTTTTCCTTCAACAAAAATCTTAGAACCTTTTTTTAGATACTGTTCTGCGATTTCTGCTAGCCTTCCAAAAATAACAACTCTGTGCCATTCAACTTGCTCTTTTTGTTCACCAGTATTTTTATCTTTCCATCTTTCTGATGTCGCGACAGATAAATTTGCAACAGGACTTCCTGCTTGAGTATATTTAATCTCAGGATCTGATCCAAGATTTCCGATAATTAGGACTTTATTTAGGCCGTTTGACATATATATATTCTATAATAATTTTTTCTATTTCATGCTATCAAATTGAAGTTTATTGAGATCAAAAGTGCAAAAGCACATAATTTAAAAAATATATCCCTAAAAATACCAAGGGATAAGCTAACTGTTATTACAGGACTATCTGGTTCTGGCAAATCTTCTCTTGCATTCGACACAATATATGCTGAAGGTCAGCGTAGATATGTAGAATCACTTTCAACATATGCCAGACAGTTTCTTTCAGTAATGGATAAGGCTGATATTGAGTCAATTGAAGGCCTTTCACCTTCCATTTCTATTCAGCAAAAATCTACATCCCATAATCCGAGATCAACTGTGGGAACTATTACTGAAGTTCATGATTATCTAAGACTTCTTTTTGCAAGAGTAGGCATTCCAAAATGTCCTGATCATGGGCTTGAGCTTGATGCAAAACCTGTTGTATCAATGGTGGCAGATACAATTAAAAAAGAAATAGGAAATAAAATTTCTGTTTACTCGCCAATCATTATGGATGGAAAAGGAGAACATATCGAACTACTTGGCCAACTTATGGCTGAGGGCTTCTCTAAAGTTCGAGTCGATAATGAAATTTATATGATCAATAAGGTTCCTCTTTTAGAAAAAAATAAAAAACACAATATTTCAGTTTTAGTTGATCAATTATTAATAGATGATTCAAAAGACTGCAAACAAAGATTGACAGAATCAATTGAAACAGCAATAAGGTTTTCAAACGGTAGTGTAGATATTGCCGGGAATGAGAACGAATATAGACTATCAAATAGACACTCATGCCCAAAATGTAATTATTCTGTTCAAGAACTTGAGCCAAAAATTTTCTCTTTCAATAACCCAAGCGGGGCATGTGAGGAATGTGATGGGCTTGGCGTAAAAGCATATTTTGATGAAGACAAAATAATTAAATATAAAAATTTATCAGTTGCACAAGGATGTATAGAGCCCTGGAATACTCCATATTACCAAAGCAAGCTAATCGGATTATTTGATGTGCTTGGGGAAGATATCAATACATCGTGGAATAACTTAAAAACAAAAACAAAAGAAACTATTTTATGGGGCATGACAAAAGAAATTACTTTTGAAGACCTTGTTGATAAAAAGAAAAAAACTGAAAAGTTTGAAGGAGTAATTCCTTCATTACAAAAACAATACGATAGAACTGATTCATTTTTCATAAAAGAAAAGATAAGTACTTATGTTTCCGAAAAGACATGCAATTCATGTGGCGGGCAAAGACTTAATGAAGTTGCAAGGAATGTTTTTGTTGATGGTATGAGTCTTCCTGAAATTAGCAATTTAAAAATCAAAGATGCCTTGGACATTATTGAAAATATGGGTTTAATTGGTAACAAATCTGAAATAGCAGAGAAAATTAGTAGAGAAATAATTCTTAGATTGTCTTTTTTGCTGGATGTTGGTCTAGATTATTTAAATCTTTCCAGAGGTGCTAATACACTCTCAGGAGGTGAAGCGCAAAGAATCAGGCTTGCAAGTCAAATAGGGTCAGGTCTTGTTGGGGTGATATATGTGCTAGATGAACCATCTATTGGACTGCATCAAAGGGATAACATAAAACTTATAAAAACCCTGGCAAAACTAAGAGACTTAGGTAATACAGTTATAGTGGTTGAGCATGATGAAGAGATGATTAGAGCCGCAGATCATGTTATTGACTTGGGTCCTGGTGCTGGCATTCATGGTGGAGAAATTGTTGCAGAAGGTACTCTAAAAGATATCTGTAACTCAAAGAGATCGATCACAGCAGAGTATCTTAGGGGCGAAAAGCTTATTGAGCTAAAAGAAAGTGAAAGAAAGGATTCAAATAATTCAATACTTATCTCTGGAGCGACAACAAATAACCTTAATGAAGTAAATGTTGATATTCCCTTAAATAAACTTGTTGCTGTGACTGGTGTTTCTGGGTCTGGCAAATCATCTTTAATAAATCACACCCTTATTCCTGGGATCAACTCAAAACTAAATAATTCAAAACTGCCTGAAAAAACCAAATTTTCTAAAATAATTGGCGAAGAAAATATTGATAAACTTATTTCAATTGATCAAAGCCCGATCGGCAAAACACCTAGAAGTAATCCAGCTACTTACACAGGCCTTTTTACACATATAAGAGATATCTTTGCCAATACCTCTGAATCAAGAGAAAGAGGTTACAAACCAGGCAGGTTTAGTTTTAATGTCGAAGGTGGAAGGTGTGAAAATTGCAGAGGTGAGGGCTGGGTTAAAGTTGAAATGCATTTTCTACCAGATATGTACGTTGAATGTGATGTTTGTAGAGGCAAAAGGTTCAGAGATGATACGCTTGAGATTAAATTTAAGGATAAAAATATACATGAGATTCTAGAAATGACAGTTGAGGAAGCAATATCGTTTTTTAAATCAATCCCACAAGTACTAAAAAAACTATCGACCCTAAAAGAAGTGGGTCTTTCTTATGTCAAACTTGGCCAAGCTGCTAACACACTTTCAGGCGGAGAGGCTCAAAGGGTTAAATTATCAAAAGAATTGTCCAAAAGAGACACTGGTAATACTCTTTATGTTCTCGATGAGCCTACAACTGGATTACATTTTTATGATATTCAGATGTTAATGGATGTCTTAAATAAACTGGTAAACAAAGGTAATAGCGTAATTGTAATTGAGCATAATTTAGATGTAATCAAATTAGCTGACTGGATAATCGATTTAGGGCCTGAAGGTGGAGATGGTGGAGGCTATCTTGTAGCAGAAGGTGATCCCAAAACAATCAAGAAATCAAAAAAATCTTATACAGGGAAAATGCTTAAATTAATTAGCTAGAAACTTCTGTTGTATTTTCAGCGTCATCTGTTTCTGCTTCATTAACATTTCTGATTGTTAACTCAACATAACAGACATCAGCTTTGTCACCAGCTCTGAATCCAGCTTTCATGACTCTTAAGTAACCGCCATTTGTTTCTTTGAATCTTGGACCAAGGTCGGAGAAAAGCTTTGAAGTTGCATCTTTAGAATTTAAGTTTGAAAGCACGGTGCGTCTGTTGTGAAGTGTATCTTCTTTCGCTCGTGTGATAAGAGGCTCTAAGAATCTTCTAAGCTCTTTGCCTTTCTCAACTGTGGTCTTGATGACCTCATGCTCAATTA
>JBELJV010000007.1:5387-23179 GCA_042090165.1 Gammaproteobacteria bacterium | reverse complement strand
TATTTCAGTGACGAAGTTGTGAAAAAATTATAGACTAGCATCTCTTGGGCCTGTAGCTCAGTTGGTTAGAGCAGTGGACTCATAATCCATTGGTCCCAGGTTCGAGTCCTGGCGGGCCCACCATTCAATTAACTCTATTTTCTTATTTCTGCGTAAACTTTACTTGTTCCGTCTTTAAAAAGAATTTGAACATCGTAAGGCATGAATCTATCTCCAAAATCCATCCCAGGTGAACCTAAAGGCATGCCAGGAACTGTCAAACCAATAGCATTTGGATGATCTTCAGACAAAAACTTTTCGATATATTTGCTTGGTATGTGTCCTTCAAAAACAAAGCCATTAGAAGATACAGTAGTATGGCATGATTTATATTCAGGAGTAATCTTGTACATTGATTTAATTTTTTCTAAATTTTGATGATCTTGAGTAGTAATATTAAAGCCATGGTTTTTGGCGTGCTTAACCCACTCTTTGCAGCAGCCACAAGTAGGCGTTTTGTGCACAAGCAAAAGATTACTTTTAGAATTTACACTCACATCATTACTAACTGCAAATAGATGTGTTGCTAATAGCAAGATAAAAGATAATTGGATTTTGGCCATAGTCATATTCTAAAACATTAAAGCTTGCTAACTATTGCTTTTCAAAAGAAAATAATAAAATAGATTTTTTATATTGGAGGAAAAAATGGGCAATAACTGGGAATATAAATTAGTTGATCTAAGCAACTCTACTTCTATGGGATTTTCTAATCCAGAGACCGAAGAATTCAAAGCCAATCACCAAAATGTTGATTGGAAACTTGAGATGAGGAATATAGTTTTAAACAAATATGGTAGCGATGGATGGGAGCTAGTTTCTATTGATGCTGACGCTGCTGCGTATTTCAAAAGACAACTATAAAAAAAGGGCTCCCGAAGGAGCCCCTAATTTTATTGCATTTGATTAGACATCAAATCTATCTGCATTCATAACTTTATTCCAAGCTGCAATAAAGTCAGACACAAACTTATTTTTAGCATCATCACTTGCATAGACTTCAGCAATGGATCTTAGTTGAGAGTTAGAGCCAAAAACTAAATCAACTCTAGAGGCTGATCTCATCTTTTCACCACTAACTCTATGTGTAGCTTCATAAGAATTATTTCCACTTGGCTTCCACTCCACACTCATATCCAGCAGAGTATCAAAGAAGTCATTCGATAATGTATTTGTATCTGAAGTGAAGACCCCATCGCCACTGGCACTTATACCAAGCGATCTAAAGCCTCCAACAAGTACAGTCATTTCTGGAGCTGTAAGACCAAGCAATTGTGCCTTATCTACTAACATTTCCTCCGGACTTACTGAGTATTCTGTTTTCTGGTAATTTCTAAAACCATCTGCAAGCGGCTCTAAAACTTTGAATGACTCTGCATCAGTTTGCTCTTCAGTTGCATCTCCTCTACCAGCCAAGAATGGTACTTCAGCACCTGAAGCTTTTTCAATTCCAACATTACCAGCCAAAATAATCATGTCGGCAACTGAGGCTCCGACTTCTTGAGCAATGTTTGTAAGCACATCAAGCACTTTATCTAAAGGAACGTGAGAGTTTGATTGCCAGCTTTTCATTGGTTCAAATCTAATTCGAGCTCCATTTGCTCCACCTCGTAAATCTGAGTTTCTGAATGTTGATGCACTTGCCCAAGCAGTTTCGACCATTTCTTGGATTGAAAGACCGCTATCAGCAATAAGCTGTTTTGCTTTGCTTAGATCATAATCTGCGTTTCCTGCAGGTACAGGGTCCTGCCAGATTAAATCTTCTGCAGGGACTTCTGGACCAAGATATCTATTTTTTGGCCCCATATCTCTGTGAAGTAACTTAAACCATGCTCTTGCAAAGGCATCAGCAAATTCTTCAGGGTTTTCTTTGAAGTGTAAAGACACCTTTCTGTATTCAGGATCTTCTCGTAAAGCTAGATCAGATGTAAGCATGATTGTAGTAACTTTTAAATTTTCATCTTCTACATCAGGAGCATGGTTTTCTTCAGCAAGATCGATTGGATGCCACTGATATGCTCCAGCCGGGCTTTTTACTAACTCATACTCATAGTTAAATAGATTCTCAAAATAACCGTTATCCCATTGTGTTGGATTTTTGGTCCATGGGCCTTCAAGACCGCTTGTGATGGTGTCACGACCCATACCTTTCCCGTATCCGTTTTTCCAACCAAATTGTTGCTGTTCCATTGGAGCATCTTCCGGCCCAACTCCAACTAAACCAGCATCGCCAGCACCATGGTTTTTGCCGAAAGTATGACCGCCTGCTATCAGTGCAACAGTTTCATAATCGTTCATTGCCATTCTACTGAACGTTGTCCTTATATCATGCGCACTAGCCTTAGGGTCTGGGTTCCCATCTGGGCCTTGTGGGTTAACATAAATCAAACCCATCTGTACGGCAGCAAGAGGATTATTTAAAAGTCTCTCCCCAACGTATCTATTGTTGCCAAGCATTTCTTCTTCTGGCCCCCAATAAATGTCTTCTTCTGGGTGCCAGATATCTTCACGGCCTCCGCCAAATCCAAAGGTTTTGCCTCCCATAGATTCAATTGCTGCATTACCAGCAAGAACTAATAAGTCGGCCCAACTTAATTGTTTTCCATATTTTTGTTTAATTGGCCAAAGGAGTCGTCTTGCTTTATCAAGGTTTCCATTATCAGGCCATGAGTTTAGTGGAGAAAATCTTTGTGCGCCCGTGCCAGCTCCACCTCGACCATCACCAATTCTATATGTGCCAGCTGCGTGCCATGTAAGTCTGACAAAGAAAGGCCCATAATGACCATAATCTGCTGGCCACCAATCTTTTGAGTCAGTCATTAGATCGTAAAGATCTTGCTTTAGTGCATCAAAGTCGAGCTTTTCAAACTCTTCTTGATAATTAAAGTTTTCCTCCATAGGATTAGTTTTCTTATCATGCTGATGCAGGATGTTTAGATTAAGCTGCTGTGGCCACCAATTTACACTGGAGTGACTCCCAGCAGTTTTAGTATTAGACCCATGAATTACAGGGCATTTTGATTCTTCACTCATTATTTACCTCACTGTATTAAAAAAAAGTGTTACATATTAGATTATATGAATAAATTTCTAAATCTATATATTATTAAATATAATAATAATGTACTTTATATTCGATAAAGTCGAATTAGTTATGATTAGTGTTCAACAAATAAAATATATTTTAGCTGTGGCTAAAACATTAAACTTTAAAAAGGCAGCTGATTTATGCTTTGTATCCCCTTCAACACTGAGCAATGGAATTAGTGAATTTGAAAAAAATTTAGGCGTTCATATTTTTGAGCGAGATAACAAAAAAGTAATAATCACAAAAATTGGTAAAGAAATAATTAAAAGATCAAAAAATATCAAAATGCAAATTGACGATCTCGATAAAATTAGCAAAGAGCATTCACAAAACTTTGAGAAAAAAATATCACTGGGCGTAATTCCAACCATTGGCCCATATTTTCTGCCCATTGTTTTACCTAATATCCAAAACCAGTTTCCAGACATGAGCCTAGAAATTGTTGAAGGTAAATCTGCTACGCTCATTGATCAGGTTAGAGACGGTGATTTAGATATGGCAGTTCTTGCTTTGCCTTACAAAATAAAAGGCTTACTGGCGTTTAAATTTTGGTCTGAAAACTTTTACTGGATTACGCATAAGGACCACGTAAATAAGCCCCAGAAAAAAATCACTGCAAAAGAGATTACCGATAAACAACTCATGCTTTTGGAAGATGGTCATTGTTTCAAGGACCATGTTTTAACAGCATGTAAAATTAAAAATGATTCAAAGCATAAAATACGAGCATCAAGTTTGTCGACTTTGATACAATTAGTTGCGGGCAATATGGGGACAACGCTTGTTCCTCAGATGGCAACAAATGAGCTCATTAAGAGCAATAATGACCTATTAAAAATTCCTTTAGCAGAACCCGGACCACATAGAGAGCTGGCAATAATAATTCGACCAACATATCCAGGGATAAAAAATGTTGAAGCATTAAAGAATTTGTTTAAGAAATCTCTAAAGAAATATCATAATATTTGAGTATGGCAAAAATAGGAATGTATCCTGGTTCATTTGATCCTATTACCAAAGGGCATATGAATATCTTGGACAAGGCACTTAAGATCTTCGATAAGGTAGTCATAGCTGTTGTTAAAAACAGCTCAAAAAATACATTTTTAAGCCTTCAAGAGAGAACAGAATTAATAGAAGAAATTTATAAAGATAATTCTAATGTTTCGTGTGTTGGCCTGGATTCAAGATTATCAGTTGATTTAGCAAAAGATCTTGGTGCTGTAGCAATCATTAGAGGGTTGCGTGCTGTTTCAGATTTTGAATATGAGTTTCAAATTGCAAGTATCAATAGATCACAGGCTCCAGAGGTAGAAAGTGTATTTTTTACCCCAGATGAGAAATTAACTTTTATTTCATCAAGCATGGTTAAGGAAATTGCAACGTACGACGGCAAAATAGATTCCTTTGTTCATCCAATTGTTAAAAATTATCTTGCTAAAAAATTTAGCTCTGCTGACAGCTAGGGCAAAAAAAGCTACTTCGATTGTTTTGGACAATTCTCATTATTGAATCTGAGCATTTTTTACATTTCTGGCCCTCACGGTCATAAACTTTAAGCTTAATTTTAAAATATCCTGGTCTTGCATCCGCACTAAGATAATCTTTCAGTGTGGTCCCGCCTGCTTTGATTGCTCTAGTGAGAATTGCTTTTGAATTTTTGAGTAAATTCTTTGCATCTTCTTCGGTTATTTTTTTTCCAGGTCTTAAAGGGGATATGTTAGATTCAAAGAGCGTCTCACAGGCATAAATATTTCCAATACCTGAGACAATTTTATTATTTAGAAGTATTGATTTAATGGAAGCATCTGATTTGCTCATCTTTGTATAGAGATATGCCCAGTCTTTGTCTAGCTCAAACGGATCTGGACCGTTACTCTCGAGCATCTTAAACTTTTCACCTTCCAATATAATCTGAGCAAGTCCAAACCGTCTTGCATCATTAAATATCAATGATTTCTTATTTACTAAATGAAAAATTAAGTGATCATGTTTTAGGTATTTGCTTGAGTTGCTTATTCTTAGGGTGCCAGTCATCCCTAAATGTATTAGCAAAGTAGAATTATTAGAAAAATTGATCAGGATATATTTAGCTCTTCTTGTAACTGAAACTATTTTTTTGTTGAGTATTTGTTTTAGTTCTTTTTTATTAAATTTTATTCGTAGTTTTAGTCTTCTTAAGGTTGAACCAATAAATTTCTTTCCAACTAAATGTGTTTCGATGCCTCTCTTAGTGGTTTCAACTTCTGGGAGTTCAGGCACTTTTAAAAGTTTGAGTTGAGCTCGACGATATCTGATGGTTTTAATGAACCAACTGCTTGTTTAAATTGAAGCGATGTCACAATAAAACCATATTTTGCTTGAGCAAGTCTATTTTGAGTATCTGAGTAGTTTCTTTCAGCTTGCAGCAAATCAACTAAATTTCTTGAATCTAATTCATAACCAAGTCTCGTAGCATCGAGCGCATCTTTTGAA
The DNA here is from genome assembly GCA_042090165.1 of Gammaproteobacteria bacterium. Taxonomy (GTDB): domain Bacteria; phylum Pseudomonadota; class Gammaproteobacteria; order Magnimaribacterales; family TMED112; genus TMED112. Next base: position 17,577 of record JBELJV010000007.1, on the reverse strand, counting down.
CTTTCTACAGCAGTTTCAAGAGACTCAATATTTAGTTCGGCTGTTTTGAGAGCTGTGTAGAGAGATCTAATTGATCGCACCACAGTTCTTTCTATAAATACCAATTGCTCTTCTGTTTTTACTTCTTGTAAGAGAGCTTGTCTTCTTTGTGAACTGTTAAGACCTGATGTAAATAAAGGCATTGAGAACTGAATTGAAAAAGTTCTATTTTCGGTTTCAGTAGGGATGGTGAATGGTAGGTCAACGCTTGAATCGACTCCATCAAATGTATATTGTTTGGAAGTTCTTCTGTTTGCATTTGCGTTTAAATCAATTTTTGGTAAAAAGTTTGAGGATTTAGACTTTGTATTTGACTCAGCGGCTTTTAATCTGTTTTTTGCTTCAATTACTAGATAATTAGACATGAGTCCTTGGTTTACCATGGCTTCAATATCAGTAGGAGCTACATCAAAACTAAAATTTGAATCTAAAGATTCTACAAAAGTTATTTTTCTTCCGACTATAGAGTTAAGCTCTTCAAAGCTAATTTCTAAGTTGCCACTCGCAAGCACTTTATTGGATTGTGCTTGGTTATAGGCTGATTTTGACTCTGCAAGTTCGATTCTTGAAGCTGCTCCAACATTAAATCTTTCCAGTACAGTGTTGTATTGGTTTTCAAGAGCTTTCTCAGTAGCTTCAGCTGATTTTAAAGAAGATTGTGCAGATAAGATTTTAAAATAGGCTTGAGTAACTTTAATCATTAGGTCTTGTTGTTGGTAAGCAAACCTTGCCTCAGCAGCTTGAAAATTCTTCTTTGCTTGTTTTGTCTGAAACCAAGTATCTAAACGAAATAATGGCTGACTTAAATTTAAACCATAGGAAAATGTGTTGTAATCATTTTCTAATTCTCTGTCTTGATAGTATTCATTCCAGTTTGTGCCACCAACAGCTCTTAGTTGTGGCAATAATAATGACCGAGATTGGTTTAAAAATTCTTGTGATATTTCAAGATCAGCCCTTTTGCTATTAAAGTCAGGATCTTTATCAAGCGCTTCTTTATATAGAGCAAGTAAGTCCTCTGAAAATGTGTTCAAAGCAAAAAATATCAAAATAAGAGTTGTAAATTTTTTCATAGTTCTTAATTTAGACTGTATTCTGCAATATAAGTGCAAATTTAGAAAGTAAAAGACAAAAAGAAAAGATGCTAACCACAAAAAATAAAAACGATAAATTTTATATTGAGTTGAGGCCTAATAAATCCTCTTCATTACGACAAAATGTGCTTTTCTTTGGCATGTTATCTCTAATTTGTATTACTTTTGGGGTTGGTTTTTTTATTGTAGGAGCTCCTCTTATCTTGCCGTTTGCTGGATTGGAAATACTTGCTCTCATAACAATAATTAAGCTCAATAGAGACTGGTCTAATCAATTGCAAATACTTGCCATTGATAAGCTGCATGTAAAAATCACAAACAACAAAAGAAAGAAAATTTATGATAGGTTTCTATCTAAATTTTTGATCCAAGAGAAAAATGGGGCAAAAGTAATTTTGCTTCAATCACATAAAGAGCAAATTGAAATTGGCAGATTTCTTACCGCTGACGAAAAGGATGAATTAATTGCTATCCTTAAACGCAAAGTTCATGAACTAAACTTCAGCTAAATGAAGATCCAATTGCTCATAGATTGGTACGCCGTCTTTGAACTTTGGATAGCTCTCCCCAATTGTTAGCGGCTTAAGGTAATCAACACCCGCTTGTGTAATTCTAAATCCATCCTCTGATATATAGTTTTCAGGAAGAGTTTTTTCAGCGTTAGCAATATCTTTAAGATCTCCTTCGCCTATGCCCCACTGGTATGGTTGATTGTTGGTCCTTAAAAGAACTGGCATGATTCCAGTCTTGTCATCTAAAGCTAGCTTAACAGCCTCTCTGCCAAGAGCCACGGCTTGTTCTAGATCTGTTTTGGAAGCAAGATGTCTAGCGCTTCTTTGTAAATAATCAGATACAGACCAATGATATTTGTAACCCAATTCATTTTGGATAAGACCAGCAATCTTTGGTGCTAACCCCCCAAGCTGAGAATGGCCAAAAGAATCAACTTCATCAGATGCTGCATATAGTTTCCCATCGGCATCTTTTAAACCCTCAGATGCAATAACAACTGAGTATCCATATTTTTCAACATCACTTTTGACACCATCAAGAAATGCCTGTTTATTAAATGGAACTTCGGGCAGTAGAATTTTATGAACATATGTGTTTTTAGCGTCATTAGCTAATTCTCCAGCAGCAGCTATCCAACCAGCATGCCTTCCCATTACCTCAAGAATGAATACTTTAGTTGATGTCTTGCACATTGATTTTATATCTAGTGAAGCTTCTTTTGCTGAAGTTGCTATGTATTTAGCAACTGAACCAAAACCAGGACAATTATCTGTAACAGCCAAATCATTATCTATTGTTTTAGGAACTGCAATTGCATTCAAGTCGTAGCCAAAGTTTTTGGCAGCTTGAGAAACTTTCAAACATGTATCGGCTGAATCATTTCCGCCATTGTAAAAAAAATATTTGATTTCATATTTTTCTAATTGTGCAAAAAGACTTTTATAAAAGCCTTCATCTTCCAAGGCCGGAAGCTTGTACCTACAAGAACCAAACATCCCTGCTGGAGATTCTAAAAGTAATTCAAGTGGTTTTTTTGTCTTTTGCATATCATAAAGCTCGTTTTCTAAGAGGCCCACTATGCCATTTTTTGATGCAAAAATTTTTGACTCTGGAGTGCTCTCTTTAATTTGGCTAAGAACGCCATATGCAGATGAGTTAATTACTGAAGTTACGCCTCCAGATTGCGCGTAGAATGCATTTTTCATGACACATATCTTATACTTCATTGGAAGCAACTAAAAGATGAAAATATTTTTTATTGGAATTTCTGGGACTTTTATGGGTAATTTGGCTCAAATGGCATCACAGAATGGTCATGATGTGGTGGGAGTTGATCAAAAAGTGTATCCACCAATGTCGGATGAGCTTATTAAATCCGGAATATCTTTCGAGGAAGGCTACACAGTAGAAAATTTTCAGGATGCTGACATTTATATCCTTGGAAATGTAATATCAAAAGACAACCCTCTTTTAATTAAAATTTTAAGCCTTGGAAAAAATGTAATGTCTGGACCTGAATGGTTATATGAAAATGTTCTAAAAGATAAAAAAGTGATAGCTGTTTCAGGTACCCACGGAAAGACAACAGTAACAACGATGATTGCTCATGCTTTATTAGAGCAAGGTGAAAATCCAGGATATTTAATCGCTGGTGTTCCAAAAATGTTAAATAAATCTTGGAATATTTCTGATTCAAAATTTTTTGTAATTGAAGCAGATGAGTACGATACAAGCTGTTTTGATAAGGAGCCAAAATTTTTTCATTACAGGCCGCACATCCTCTTAATAAATAATATTGAATTTGATCATGCTGATATTTTTAGCAATATTGAAGAGATAGAGTCTAAATTTTTCTCATTACTGGAATCTCTCGATTCAGATAGTATGGCTTACATAAATAAAGATGCAGTAAGCAATAGATTTTTAGAAAAGAGTTGTATTTTTAATTCGGTAGAAGCATTTAGCGCTGGCACAACCACAATAGATGAGATAAATAAAAATTTAGCTACGAAAGCATTAAGTAAATATTTTTCATCGTCCGTAATTTATGATTCTCTTAAAAGTTTCTCAGGGGTAAAAAGACGATATGATGTTATTTTTGAGAATGATGATTTTAAAGTGATAGATGACTTTGCTCATCATCCAACAGCAATTGCTGAGACGCTAAAGCTTGCAAAAAAAGAAAGTTTAAATGTGATATTGATTCTTGAGCTTGGTTCAAATTCAATGCGCAAAGGCATTCATGATGAGAAGCTTATTGAAATCATGCAAGGTCAAAAAACTTATACAATTAATGCTTCGCAAGACCAGCTTGAAAAGTTTTTACATATTTCTGAAGAACTAAATCTAAATCTTGTAAAGCAAATAACTTCTAAGCCAACTGAAAAGCACATAATTTTGATGTGTGGTAATAGAAATTTCTCTGGATTTCAAAAGTCTATTCTTGATGCGTTGATTTAATCTTATAATGCACATAAATGCCTAGAAAAATTTCAGCGAAAAAAATAAAAGATTTATGCAATATTGCTTTGGATGATTTGAAAGCAGTTGATATCAATGCATTTGATGTCGAAAAAACATCATCCTTTGCCAGTTACATTTTACTAGCTACCGGAACATCAAACAGACATGTTAAATCATTAGCGGAGAAAGTAGTCGATGATTTAAAAGACAATAAGGTTCAGATACTAGGAATAGAGGGCACAGAATCTCAAGATTGGATCTTAATTGATGCTGGAGACGTGCTGGTGAATGTCATGAATGAAGAATCAAGAGACCATTATGATCTGGAATCAATCTGGGATAGAGCTAAGAGATGATCTCTATCAGGCTAATCTATATTCAAAATAGCAAAAAAAATAAATCTTACCAGTTCGAAGATGATCTTATTAAAAGGCTTAACCACAGTATAAAATTTGACTTTAAGGCTTTAAGTCATAAAAAGAAATTTTCATCAGTTGAAGAGTTAATGGGCTATGAGGGCAATCTAATATCCAAAGAATTAGATCGCTCACGCACAACAATATGCTTTGACAAAGAAGGAGACATGCTTACTTCAAAAAATTTTTCCGAAGTTATTTTTAATACTTCAGGCCAATTTAATTTAGTAATTGGAGGGACTTATGGCTTAAGTAATGAAATTAAATTAAAAGCTGATCGTCTAATATCGTTTTCAGATATGGAGTTTGCACACGATTTATTTAGGCTAATGTTGCTAGAGCAGCTTTATAGAGGCCACTGTATTAAAACTAACCATCCATACCACCAAAATGAGAAATAGTAAGGTACAAATTTATAGAGGAAGAACCAATTTACTATTAATTATTTTTTTAATTCTCCTTGTGTTAGTAACTGGGCGGTTCTTTTACCTGCAAATTATCAAAGGGGATGACTTGAGAAATATTAGAGAAAATAATATCAATGCTTTTGAGTATATTTATCCAAAAAGGGGAAGAATTCTTTCAAGTGATGGTTATGTTCTTGCAGAAGATAGAAAAACATTTTCTCTTGCAATCGATTTGGAGCAAAAGCCAAGCGAAGATTCAATAAAAAAGCTTTCTCAGCTTTTTCCAAGCGTAGTTGATTTTGATGAAACAAGAGAATTGGTTCGAAAATCATTAAATTCAAGAAAACCAGAGATAGTGATTGAAAAACTTGATCAGGAAAAGTTAGCAAAATTCCTAGTTAGAAGTTCTGAGTTTGGGGGATTTTCAATTATTGAAGGATATGAGAGAGAATATGACAACCACCCCTCTTTTTTTCATGTTCTTGGGCATATGGGCTATCTTACTGAAGCTGATGTTGAATATTTCAGCCCGAGAATTAATTCTTTCGATCCATCAATATGGAGAAGGGTTGGAAAATCAGGTGTAGAAAGGGTTTTTGAAGAGGAGCTTAGAGGATCACATGGCAAAAGGTTTTACCAAAGGAACGCCAGAGGAACAAAAAGAGTCATTACAGGTGAAGATTCATTCCAAGAGGGTGAAGAGCTTAAAATTTCAATAAATTATGAAGCCCAAAAAATTGCATATGATTTGATTGGCAATCGAAAAGGCTCTGTCGTTGTAATAGATTTAGAAGACTTCAGTATACCTGTTGCAGTGAGCGCTCCCTCTATAAGTGCAAACACCTTAAGAGATATAACTTCATCTCAATATCAAGATCTCCTCAACGACTCTAATAGACCATTATTTAATAGAGCATTCATGGGATTATATCCGCCTGCATCAACTATCAAGCCATTGCTAAGTGCCTTCGCATTAAGCAATCAATACACAAGTTGGGAAGAAACTATTTTTGATGACGGTTTCTTTAGATTTGAGGAAGAAGAGCGTGTTTTTAATGCATGGAGAGAAGGAGGGCATGGCCTAACAGATTTAAGCAAGGCTCTCATTGAAAGTTCAAATCCATTTTTCATGAATCTTTCAATACGTTATGAAAAAAATAAATTTGTGAATTTCTTAGAATCATCATCGTTTGGTTCTAAATTATGTCAGGATTGTTACCCTCACCAATTTAGTCCATTGATTGATGATAATTGGAAGCAAAAAAACTTTGGCAAAGATCTTTTTAAAGGAGATTTTATAAACCTGGGGGTTGGTCAAGGGTATATGCTTACAACTCCTCTTCATCTTGCCTTAATTTCTGGGATTTTAGCCTCTAAAGGTAACTACAAGTTACCTTATCTAGCCACAAGCAATGAAGAATCTCTATCGATAAATACTGATATGTCAGATTCAGATTGGGAAAAGCTTAACAAAGCCCTAATAGATGTAATCTACTCTCCAAATGGTACTGGTTTTCGAATAAACGCTGGTGCTTTAAAACTTGCAGGCAAAAGCGGAACAGCACAAGTTGTAGATATTAATTCTCGTGAAGAATATGACGAAGTAAGAAAAAATAACAATCTCAGAGACCATGCAATTTTTATTGGGTATGCGCCTTATGACGATCCAAAATTTTCAATAGCAGTAATTATTGAAAATGGAGAGAGCGGTGGGCGAACTGCTGGCCCAATAGCAAAAGAAGTTCTGGAGGGTCTGCTTGATGTTAATTGATCTACGGTCGGCTGTAATTCTTTTGTCATTAGTAGGCATTATTTTTATGGGCTCGTTAACAATTTACTCAGTAACCTCAATAGATATTTATTACTTCTTAAGATTTTTAGTTATAAATATTTTTGCAATTGTCCTTGTAACACTCTTCTTTTATCAAATTAACCTTAATCGAATTCTGTCATTTGGCTGGCTTTTCTTCTTAGGGAATATTTTACTTGTTTTAAGCGTAGAGATTATTGGTAAAGAGGTTAATGGCGCTCAAAGATGGCTTGATTTTGGTTTCTTGAGCTTGCAGCCAACTGAATTTATGAAAATTGCTTACCCCCTATTTGCAATTCAGTATTTACGATTCTATAGCTTCCAATTTAATCCATTTAGGTCATATTTTTTGCTTGGAACCTTATTCTTTTCTTCAATTCCAATAATAATTCAACCCGATTTAGGGACCGGCCTTGTTTATATTTTGTCTGGATTAATGCTCTTATTTATATGCGGGCTGGATAGAAGATATTTCATAGGCATGGGAGCTTTTGCAATTCTATTTTCACCAATAATTTATAATTTTGGATTAACAAATTATCAAAAAGGAAGAATTGTCAGCTGGTTTTCTTCCGATCAAACACTTTCGGAAAAATGGAATATACTGCAATCAGAAATAAGCATTGGTTCCGGCGGCATCGTAGGCGAAGGATTTTTAAATAGCAAGCAAAACGAATTTAATTTTTTGCCTGAAGCAGATACTGACTTTATTTTTTCAATTTATGCTGAACAATTTGGTTTCTTAGGCGTTTTCTTGATTTTTCTTTTATTAGCGTTTTTCATTGTATTCACTACTCTATTCTCAATGACTGAAAAAAGACTCACAAATGATTTGTCACCATATTATCTAGGAACATATTTTACTTTGGTTATTGGTTTTAGCTTTCTTTTAAATATTTTAATGGTAAGTGGTCTGATCCCTGTGGTGGGCTTGCCATTACCATTTTTTACAAAGGGAGGCTCATCTTTGTTATGCTTTTCTATGATGCTAGGCTTAATATTTTCATCCAGAGGGTTTTTAAGATGATCAGAGTTTTACTAATCTTTTTTTTATCAATGTCATTGAAAGCAAATTTGCTTGAAAGAGATGATGTTAAAAAGTTCATTGACATGGCAGTTGAAGAATCAAGCCTCACAAGAGAAGAAATAATTGATTTCATCAAAGATGCACAACCCTCTTCAAAAGCAGTAGAGTTAAGGAGCAATCAGCCAGAAGTAAAAGCTACATGGGACGACTACAGGTCAAAAAGAGTAACAAACAGCAGAGTATTGAATGGTGTTAGCTTTATTAATGAAAATGCTGATATCTTCAATAAAGTTGAAAAAGACTATGGAGTTTCAAAGTTTTATATAGCATCGATAATAGGGTTGGAAACAAATTATGGCGGTTATTTAGGTTCTTTTAACCCTTTGGATACAATTTTTACTCGTGCGTTTGATCCTGATAGTAAATTTTGGCAAAGAGAGTTGGTTGAATTGTTGGTTCTATCAAAAAGATATGGTTTAAACCCAAAAGAAATCAAAAGTTCTTGGTCAGGAGCTATAGGTTTGGGACAATTTATACCATCAAGTTATAACGCTTACGGAGTTGACTACGATTATGATGGTTATGTAGATCTTTTAAATTCAAGAATGGATGGTATTGCCAGTGTGGCAAATTTTTTAAAGGTTCATGGGTGGAATTCTAATCAGCCTGCAGCAGCCCAAGTAGCATTGAACGAGCAATATAGTAATTTAAACGATGAGCAGATAGATGAGCTTGAGTTCCCATTTAAAATAAATAACTTTCGCACCAAAGTTTCACCTGATGTTCTGAATGAAGCAGGGTTCAGTGTTTCAATTAACCAGGACGATGATCTTACACCTCTATTATTTTTTGAAGAAGGTGCAACAAAATTATTTATTGGGTTTGACAATTTTAGGGTAATAACTAAATATAATCGAAGTAGTAAATACGCATTATCTGTTCATCAACTTGCGGTTGCTATCTCAGAAAAGTTTTATGAATAAAATATTAAATATTTTTTTAGTTTCTTTCTCACTAAATCTATCAGCAATACCAAACCCTCCTGATCTTGGAGTCGGTAGCTACATTTTATATGAACCAAATACTGGCAAGGTTTTGGTTAGTTACAATGCTGATGAGCCTGTAGAGCCAGCAAGCCTTACAAAATTAATGACAAGTTATGTAATTGCAGATTACATCAAAGAAGATTTTATCAGCCTAGATGATGAGCCAAAGATCTCAATCAAGGCCTGGAAAACCGAAGGCTCTCGAATGTTTATTAGGGAGGGAACTAAGGTTAAAGTTTCAGACCTTTTAAAAGGGATGGTTGTACAGTCAGGAAATGATGCAGCAGTTGCTTTAGCAGAACACGCAGAAGGCAGTGAAGACAATTTTGCTTATGTAATGAATGAGTTTGCAGATAACTTAGGGATGAAAAATTCATCATTTAATAATGCTTCAGGACTTCCCGATCCATTAAATGTTACTTCAGCATATGATCTCGCATTACTAACAGCAGCACTGATAAAGGACTTTCCTGAGCAATATCAGCTTTATTCAGAGAAGTACTTTACTTACAACGGCATTAAACAAGCCAATAGAAATAGATTGTTGTGGAGAGATGAAATATTTGATGGCGGTAAAACTGGTTACACCTCAGCGGCTGGTTATTGTCTAGTTGGGTCAGCTATAAGAGGGGACATGAGGTTGGTTGCTGTGGTTTTGGGCAGTGAGGACGACAAAAGATTTAACGATGTTTCAGCATTAATGACTTATGGGTTTAGACACTACGATACTGTCAAACTCTTCGATGCAAACGAATCTTTAAGAGATGTTGAAATAGTTGCTGGGAAAAGTAAGAGTGTTACCGTTGGTGCAACAGAAGACATAATTCTTACATTAACAAAAGATCAAAGAGAGTCTATTAGATATGAGGTTGAAGTAGGGACAAGAATATTGGCTCCTATTTCAGCGTCTGATCAGGCCGGTACACTTAGAGTTCTTGATGGTGACAATAATGTGCTTGCTGAAACAGGCTTAGTATATCTTGAAGATGTCGAGGAATTAGGTTTCTTCCAAAGACTCATAGCAATAATTTGGAATTGGATTAAGTCTCTTTTTGGCTAAACAGAAAGTAATTTAACAGCTTCTCTAGCTGTTAACCAAGAGTTGCCAGGTAATACTCCTTTTACTTTCTTATCAGCATCATCCAGGACACTAGTTACTTCCGTTATTTGGTGTTTAGTTAATCTATTTCCCATTTTTTGATACAAATCAATCTGGTTATCCCAAATGCCAAATTCTTTTAGATTTTGTTTACCCATTTTTAATGCATTGAGCGCATTGCAGTCTCTAGTGAGCATCCAAATTAACAGGGTAATTGAGTTTCTGTCATTCCCCTCCATTGAATCAACTATTCCAAGAGCAGCTTCATAGTTATTGTTTGCAATGTGCTCAGCTAATTTAAAATTATTCTTTACAGAGCTATCCCCAAAAACATGCTGTCTTAAATCTGAATCTTCAGGGAGTAGTTGGATTAATTCTATATCGTTAACAAGTAATGAAAAATTGCCCTCATAGAGTGAGACTAATTCCATTATGCTTTTTCTATTATTTAAGCTTTCTGGTAAATTTTGTTCTAAAAAGCCAACAACATCGGATTCATAAAGTATTGAGCAATCTATTATTGTGAATTTATCTGTCAGAGCTGGCACTATATCTTTTTTAAAGACTTTTCTAGAAATATTGGGTGTTTGAATTATGATCTTATTGTTCGATTCAAGCCCACATACTATGCTAATATTTTTAAGAACATTTTTATTGAGTCTATTTTTTTCTAAATTGATAAAAATTATTTTTTTTTCGTTGAATAAGCTGTTAGTCATTATTGATTGCATAAAATTTGACTCAAAGTTATCGTCGTCAAGATTAAGATATATCTTTTCAACCATCTTCATGTCCTCATTTAAAACTGCATGTTTCAAACATCTAAAAGTAAGAGACGGTTCTTCGCCATAAAGGAAAAAGTTTATATAGTTTGGATTTTTTTGAGATAAAAAATTAGTTGCTTTCAGATCCATGCTAGCCATTTGTCTTGATTGTTTGGCAGAATTCAGAAAGCATATTATCTTTAATTCTGTTCTGCTCTTCTTTAGCCATATTGCTTGAAATATAGTTGGTCGTATTTATTCGCATTGCCTCTAATAAGGAAGATTCACTCCCAGTCTCATACTCCATTGATCCTAAATATCTAGTGTTAAATTCGAGGCCTTCGCTTGTGATATTTTCAGCTACAGACTTGAATGTAAGATTCTGAAGATTGTACTCAGAGCTTTTACCGTAAAGACATTCAGTGAAGAAGAATTTATCAGATGAAGAAAAGCTGCTATCAAATTTTATTGTTGTGAAGTCTTTCATACTTGTAGAGCAAGCAGTTAGAAATAAAACAATGAAAAATCTATGAATGTACAAAATTAATTAACTTATCTTTTATAAAAATAACCTTAATTATATTCTTATTTTCTAGGTGTCTTGCAACATTTTCATTTTCCATTGACTTAGCTTCAACTGCAGCCTGATCTAGGCCAGCTTCAAGCATCATGTTGCCTCTTACCTTTCCATTAACCTGGACTAGGTATTTGACCTCTGTTTGTTGATTAATAAAGAATTCATCATTTGGCCATTGAGCAACGTTGATATCTTTTCCAAGAACCTCATGATAGATAGTCTCAGCAATATGTGGTGCAATTGGCGACAAAGCGATAATCAAAAAGTCATAAGCCTTAAATAAATCTTCTTTCGAAGCTGAAATTGTAGTTCCAGATATTCTTTTATTGATATTGTTGAGTATTTCCATGCATGATGAAACTACTGTATTGAGGTTTAGCCTTTTTTCATAATCATCATTTATTTTTATGAAGATGCTCTTACAATCATCTTCAAGAGATGATCCACTTGGGACAAAATCTCCTTCATTGGCAGATTTAATTTTATGTGATGTTGCCCATAATCTTTTTAAGAATTTATGACAGCCTTCTAAGCCATTATCTGACCATTCAAGCGATTGCTCAGGCGGGCTAGCAAAAATCATAAAAGTTCTTATCGAATCAGCACCATATTTCACAATGTATTCCTGTGGGTCAACGGTATTGCCTTTGGATTTTGACATCTTAGCTCCGTCTTTTAACACCATCCCTTGTGTTAAAAGCTTTTTAAAAGGCTCATCTCCTTCAACTAGACCCATATCCCTCAGAACTTTAAAAAAGAACCTTGAATACAGAAGATGTAAAATTGCATGTTCAACTCCACCAATATATAAATCTACTGGTAACCAATACTTTGTATTAGAATCAAAAACTTTATTTTTGTTTTCTGCAGATGCGTACCTAATGAAATACCATGATGATTCCATAAAAGTATCAAATGTATCTGTCTCTCTTGTT
>JBELJV010000007.1:0-5287 GCA_042090165.1 Gammaproteobacteria bacterium | reverse complement strand
AATGAAATACCATGATGATTCCATAAAAGTATCAAATGTATCTGTCTCTCTTGTTAGCCCATTAGGTAGTTGTTTGAAGTTATCGTTTTGATGCAGAGGCATAGACTCAGATGGAAGGCTAACAGGAAGTTCACTAGCAGGTCTTGCATCATCACCATCATAAACAACTGGAATAGGACAACCCCAGTATCTTTGCCTGCTCACTCCCCAGTCTCTCAAACGATATTGATAAAGAATCTTGCATTTACCCTTAGGAAGATCATTTGTAATTGCTTCAAAGCCATCAGCAGATGACAAGCCATCATACTTCCCTGAATTTGTTAATGGTCCTTCATCTGAAAATGGTAAATCTTGCTCAGATGAGATTACTCTTGTAACAGGGATTTCATACTTTGTTGCGAACTCAAAATCTCTTTCATCATGTGCTGGAACTCCCATGATGGCTCCTGTTCCATATTCCATCAGAACATAATTTATTATCCAAACAGGAATTTTTTCTTTGGTTACTGGGTGAATAATATTTACATTAGTTTTAAATCCTTTTTTTTCAGCTTTAGCCATATCTGCTTCGGCCGCAGAAGTTTTATTCACTTCATCAATAAATTCTTGAAGTGCCTCATTGTCTTGAGCTAATTCTTTGGTAAGTGGATGATTTGGAGAAATGCCAAAGAAAGTTACACCAAAAAGCGTATCAGGCCGAGTAGTAAATGCCTTTATCTCGTCGCCGTTATCAAGACCAAATGATAGTTCAGCCCCCTTAGACTTTCCTATCCAATTTTTTTGCATATTAATGACATTTTCAGGCCAATCAATTTTTTCTAAATCAGCTTCAAGCTCATCAGCATAATCAGTTATTTTGAGAAACCATGTTTCGATTTCTTTTAACTCTACTTCAGCACCAGTTCTCCATCCTTTGCCGTCTATAACCTGCTCATTTGCTAGCACGGTCATATCAACTGGATCCCAGTTAACAAGTGATTTCTTTCTGTACGCTAAACCTTTTTCTAAAAATTTTAAGAATAGCTTCTGCTCAAATTTATAATATGACTCATCAGAAGTATTCACTTCTTTTGACCAATCATATGCAAACCCCAAAGACATAAGTTGTTTTTTCATTTGGGCAATATTTTTTTCTGTCCAATCTTTAGGATGAATATTATTTTTAATAGCTGCATTCTCAGCAGGCAAACCAAATGCATCCCATCCCATTGGCTGAAGGACATTGAATCCTTTCAAGCGTTTATAGCGTGAAACAGCATCACCAATTGCATAGTTTCTTACATGGCCCATATGCAAATTTCCTGAAGGGTATGGAAGCATTGATAGACAATAGTATTTCGGCCTTGTATCGCTGATGTTGGCTTTGAATATTAAATTTTTTTCCCAGCTTAATTGCGCCTGAGCTTCTATTTCTTGGTGGTTATAAATTTCATTCATTTAAATTAACTTCTCTTCTAAGTACTTAATGTAATAGTCAATATTCTTGAAACCCTTATCATCAAGAATCTTCTGATGAAGTGATTTATTGGTTTTAATTCCTTCAACCACAAGTTCTTCAAGAGCCATCCGCATTTTATTGATCGTATTATCCCGATTATTATCTTTAACAATCACCTCGGCAATAAGTGAATCATAATTTGCTGGTACTTTATATCCGCTATAAGCTTGTGATTCAAAACGCACATGATAACCACCTGGCCTGTGAAGAGTTGTGATTTCGCCAGGCGAAGGTATAAACGTTTCAGGATCTTCTGCATTTATTCTACACTGCATAGCATGACCATTTATTCTTAAATTTGATTGCTCCAAATCAAATTTGTCTTCAAGTGCAAGAGCTAGTTGTGCTTGAACAAGGTCAACGCCTGTAATCATTTCAGTTACAGTATGCTCAACTTGTATTCTGGTATTCATTTCAATGAAGAAAAATTCACCATCTTCATATAAAAATTCAAGAGTTCCTGCTCCTTCATATTTAAGTTCTGCACATGCTTTTACACAAATATCTTGAATCTCGGTTAATTTATCTAGTGGGATATTTTTTGCAGGAGCTTCCTCAACAATCTTTTGGTAACGTCTTTGCAAAGAGCAATCTCTTGAAAAAAGATGAACCATTTTGCCTTTTCCATCACCAAAAACTTGCACCTCTATATGACGTGGTTTTTGGAGATATTTCTCTATAAAAACTTCATCATTGTCAAAAGCAAGTCGTGCCTCATTTTGTGCACTCACAACCGAATCCCAAAGCTCTTCTTTTTCAAGCACTACGCGCATTCCTTTGCCGCCACCACCAGCTGAAGCTTTAACAATAACTGGATAACCAATATCATCTGTAATTTTTTCAACCTGCTCTTTAAACTCAATCCTGCCAGTGTATCCAGGAACAATTGGCACTCCCAAAGATTCAACAAGTTCCTTCGCCTTAATTTTGTCCCCCATAATAGCTATTACTTTTGGATCGGGACCAACAAATTTAAAGCCACTTTGATTGCATTTTTCTGCAAAAGATGAGTTTTCTGCAAGGAAACCATATCCAGGATATATTGCATCAGCACTAACCAGCTCTGCCGCTGAAATTATAGCTGCCTCATTTAAATAACTATCTTTTGTAGCTGCAGGTCCAATACAAATTGCTTCATCAGATAGTTTTAAATGTTTTTGATCTTTATCGATTGTGGAATAAACCGAAGCAACTTGATAACCAAGTTCTTTTGCTGCTCGTAGTGCTCTTATTGCTATAACACCTCTGTTAGCAATAAGTATTTTTTTAGGACTTTTCAATTGAAATTAACTCTTGACCAAATTCGACTGGATCGCCATCTTCAATGTTAATGGCTATGACTTT
Organism: Gammaproteobacteria bacterium; assembly: GCA_042090165.1. Classification (GTDB taxonomy): domain Bacteria; phylum Pseudomonadota; class Gammaproteobacteria; order Magnimaribacterales; family TMED112; genus TMED112. The sequence continues at coordinate 2,445 of JBELJV010000007.1, read as the reverse complement.
CCCATCAAATTCTGATTTAACTTGATTCATCATTTTCATTGCTTCAATGATGCATACTGTATCTCCCTTTTTCACAGTCTGGCCAAGTTCTATGAATGGTTCTTTGTCTGGGGCTGGTTTTCTATAAAATGTTCCAACCATTGGAGAAGTAATATGATTTAAATCCTCTATAGCTTGTTCACTTTCTATTTCAGAGCTATCTGTTTGCGGCAATGGCGCTGATGATTGGTTTAAATTTTGTCCAACTGAAACAGGAGTAGATGTATGTATGACACTTTCCTTCTTCCTATTAATTCTAACACTCTCTTCACCTTCTTTTACTTCAATTTCATTTAGATCTGATTCTTGAAGCATTTCAATTAATTTTTTTATTTTCCTAAGATCCATTTTTATCCCTCAATATTTTTAATAGAGCAAATTCATAACCATCAAACCCAAACCCAACAATTGACCCTTCAGCAATATCGCTAAAGAAAGAAACATGTCTAAACTCCTCTCTTGCATAGACGTTTGAAATATGTACTTCATAGAAAGGAAGCTTTACGGACACTATTGCATCTCTAATTGCTATGTTGGTATGAGTGTGAGCGCCGAAATTAAATATACCAAAATCATATTTTTCTTCCTTATGACTATGTATTTTATTTATAATGTCTTCTTCGGAGTTACTTTGAAAAAACACAAGATCTACATCCTTATTCAAAGATGTAAGTCTAGCTTCTAAGTCACTTAGAGTCTCTGAACCATATAATTCAGTCTCTCTTATACCGAGCATATTTAGATTTACTCCATTTAATACTAAAACTTTCATTTAGACGATTTTAATGAAAGTTAAAAACAAATTCAACGATTATAGGTACATTTTATAAACTAAAAAATATAAAAACATACTATTTTTTTTGTAAAAAATATCTATAAAAACCTTGAAATAATACAATTGGGTTATAATTATTTCCCAATTTAATTATGTACAAAAAATTATTTCCTAAAGTTCGTCCAAGAAGACTCAGACAAAACGGCACAATTAGAAATCTAGTTTCAGATACAACAATTAGTCGATCTAAGCTCATTCAGCCGCTGTTTGTTTCAGATACTATCCGCTCAAAGCAGGAAATTAGCTCAATGCCGGGACAGTACTTATATTCATCTGAAGATATTTTTAATGAAATTGAAAGCTTAAAAGATTGTGGCATAAATACTGTTGCACTATTTCCAAACATAAATACAGAAATTAAAGATCCGCTTTCAAAAGAGGCACTTAATGAAAACAATTTTATGTGCCAACTTTGTCAAAGAATAAAGAAAAAGTTTCCCGACACAATGCTTGTTTTAGATGTTGCACTAGACCCATATAATTCCAACGGACATGATGGAATAGTTATTGATGGGAAAGTTGATAATGATGTGACGCTTGATGCCCTAAAAAAAATGTCAATAAATCTTGCTAATGCTGGTGCTGATATCTTGGCTCCCTCAGATATGATGGATGGCAGAATTGGCGTCATTAGAGAAGAGCTTGAAAAACATAATCACAAAGACACCATCCTATTAAGTTATGCTGCAAAGTACTCCTCTAATTTCTTTGGTCCGTTTAGAGATGCAGTAGGATCTGCACAGTCTGAAGGAATAAATAAAGATACATATCAAATGGATTACCGAAACGTAAATGAGTCTTTTAAAGAGATTCAGCTTGATATTAACGAAGGTGCTGACATTGTGATGGTGAAACCAGCGTTAGCGTATTTAGATATTATTTCAAAACTGAAGTCTAAATTTGATGTTCCAATCTTTGCTTACCAGGTGAGCGGTGAGTATGCAATGTTGAAAATGGGTATTGACAAAAATTATTTTGAGAATAATGTAGTGCCTGAGACTTTAATAAGTCTATTCAGAGCTGGCTCATCTTCAGTAATTACATATTTTGCAAAATGGGTAGCGGAAAATTATGACAACATCAGTAACTAAAGAAAATTTTACATCCGAAGTTCTTGGCAACGAGAAATTAGTCCTTGTAGATTTTTGGGCAGAATGGTGTGGTCCTTGCAAACAGATAGCTCCAAGGCTTGAAGAGCTTGCAGAAAAATATTCCGAAAACCTAAATGTTTGCAAAGCTGATGTTGATGCTAACAGAGATTTGGCTCTCGAATATAATGTGAGAAGCATACCTTCTCTTATGATTTTTAAGGGTGGAGAGATGGTTGATAGCCTTATTGGTGCTGTTAGCCTTGAAGAGTTAGAAGATTTGGTTACACGTAACTTCTAATCACTTTCAAAATAAAATAGAATCTATTTTAAGGCACACACACCTCCTTTATCTTCAAACAAACTTAACTTAAATTATGAACGCACTAGAATTAAAACAAAAAACAACAAAAGAACTTATTGCTATTGCAGAAGAGCATGGCCTTAAGAGTATTTCTCGACAAAAGAAAGCAGATATTATCT
>JBELJV010000062.1:0-4191 GCA_042090165.1 Gammaproteobacteria bacterium | reverse complement strand
GCCCAATCTGTGTAATCACTATTAATTGTATTGTGAAGCTCTTGTGAAGGAGATACCTTTTTTTTCTGCTGATTTTTGACTTGCTTCAGATCAATTAAACCTTTGCCTAGAGCAGACATATAAAACGCGCCTTTAGCAGTTGATTCAGTAGATTCAGGAATATTTAACTGGATGTTAAGTGTATTGCAGAGATGGGATACAAAGGTCTGGTTAGCAACCATACCACCATCGACATCCAATGATGGAACATCTACATTCATTTTTTTTAACAGATTGACAATATCAAGAGTTTGATAAGCAATTGAATTGAATGCGGCTGTAGTAAGATCATTTTTGTTTGTATCCCTGGTAATACCATGAAAGCTTGCTCTAATGTCCGAATTCCAATATGGTGCCCCTAGTCCATTGAAAGCAGGAATAAACTTGACTCCATTGGAGTCTGCATTTTCATTAATTAATCCCTCTGAGTCAAAACTATCAGTAAAAAATTCCAGGTTGTCTCGTAGCCATTGAATAATGGTACCAGCTGAATAAATACTGCCTTCTAAAGCGTAGATAACGTCTTCATTAATGCTATACCCAATAGTAGTTAATAAACCGGAATCATTGAATGATGGTTTTGTCCCTGTATTTGTCATAAGGAAGCAACCAGTTCCATAAGTACTTTTGCTTTCTCCTGTATCAAGACAGCCTTGTCCAAATAAAGCAGCTTGCTGATCACCTAAGACTCCACAAACAGAAATATCATTAACATTTGATAATGAGCCAAAATCTGCGTTGGAAGTTTTTACATCAGGCATCATGTCTAATGGAATATCGAAAAGCTGCATCAATTCATGATCCCATTCGAGTGTATTGATGTTGTAAAGCATGGTGCGTGACGCGTTAGTCATGTCAGTGGCATGGATAGCACCATCAGATAAAAATGACATTAAATAGGTATCAACTGTGCCAAAAGACAGTTTTCCTTGTGAAGCTTTTTCTCGAGCTCCTTCAACATTATCAAGAATCCACTTAATTTTAGTTGCAGAGAAATATGGATCTAGTTGTAAACCAGTTTTGTTTTTTATGGTTTGTTCAATTTGGCTAGTTCTTATTGAATCGCAATACGATGCTGTGCGTCGATCTTGCCACACAATGGCATTATAAATTGGTTCAAGTGTTGTTTTATCCCAGATGAGCGTAGTTTCTCTTTGATTTGAGATGCCTATAGACGCAACATCATCAAGAGGCACCTTATTAATAATATTTAATACAGATTGTTTGAGAACTTCTGGTTCAATCTCAACCCAACCATCTTCTGGATAAATTAATGGGTATTCTTCTTGAGAAATATGTTCAATGTCACCAGATATACTAAAGATAATCGCACGCGAACTTGTAGTGCCTTGATCTATTGTTAAAATCTTATTGGACATGTTAAAAAATATTGTACTCCTAATTTCTATCCTAGTGATATTATCCAACTGCTCATCAACGGACGACTCAAACGTAATCAACGAGAGAAAAGCGAAGCTTGATGCTGTTGAAGATGAATGTTCTTATGCCTATTTCGATAATGAATTCTTTCTCGGCCAAGACACTTTGATTTGTTACAAAGATGGCAGTGCTATTAAATCTTCATCAAAAAAGAACGATGAAGAAAATTCCAAAGAAGAAGAACCAACCAATGAGTGAATATACAGTCTATTCCAAAAGAAATTGTTCGTACTGTGTTAGAGCAATCGAGTTATTAGAAAGCAAAGGTCTTACTCATGATGTGAAAAAAATTGATGAAAACCAGAACCTGTTTTTGGAATTGAGACAAAGAGCACCTTCTATGCGTACCATGCCTGTAATATTCAGAAAAGATCAATTAATTGGTGGTTACCAAGACCTATTTCAGCATCTAGAAACCCAGTGAAGAAATTTATTTTTTATGATACTGAGACTACAGGTCTTAAAGAGCTTAACTATGTTCAAGTAATCCAAATAGGCTCTCTTTTAACAGATGAAGATTTTACAGATTTAGATAGTTTTGATCTTATTTGTGCTCCCTTGCCTTGGACACTCGTTACACCCAAAGCCCTATTAGTTAATAAGAAAGATCAAATATTTGATCATCCCCAAACACACTATGAATTAATTACAAAGGTTCATTCAACTTGGTCTAATTGGTCATCTCCTGATGGCTCAATTTTCATCACATATAATGGTATGAGGTTTGATGAAGAAGTTATGCGTCGGCAATTTTATTGGAATTTGTATGATCCGTTTCTGACTAATACAAAAGGCAATTCAAGATTGGACATTTATATAAAAATGTCAGTCATTGCGTGTTTCTATCACAATGTTTATGCATTGCCTGAAATAGATGGACAATTGTCATTAAAACTTGAGCATTTGGCTCAAAAATTAGGTCTAGATACAGAGAATGCTCACGATGCTGTTGCTGATTGCATTTTCTTAAAAGAGGTCATGTTTGCTATCAAAACAATAGCACCTAATTTTTACGAGGAAATGATGCAAACAACAGCAAAAACCGATCTGCTTCAACATTTATATGATGATGAATTGCATTTCATGTGCAACTACATTCCAAGAAGCAAAACAACAAAATATTATCCATTCTGCTTGGTAAACAATGGTTTAAATGAATCAAATAATCAATTTATATTTGATTTAACTAATGATCCTGAAGAACTATTTAATTTAACTTTTAATGATTTAAACGATCACTTAAACAGTCGAAATTCACCGATAAAAAAAATGAATATAGCTAGAACAGCTGCCTCTATATCCTGCAATACTCTGCTTAAAGATAATATAGAGCTTGAAAATGTTGAGCTATATCAATCAAGGGCTACTGCTCTTAAGCAAAATCTTTCGCTACAAGAAAAGATTCTCGAAATATTGAGCGATCAAACTAGATCATATCCAGTCGGTGACTATCTAGAAGATCAGATTTATTCTGGAGGTTTTGCCTCATCGATTGATAAGGACAGAATGAATCAATTTCACAAAGCGCAAGATTTTGAGGAAAAAAATAAGATATTAAATACATTTGATGATGAGAGATACAAAGATTTTGCAACACGAATCTGTGGACAAATATTCCCAGAACAAATATCATCAGAGCAACTTTTGTACTGTAGAAATATAGTGAATGATAGATTCAATAATCAAGGCCCATGGCCTGATGCTCAAGCATATATTGATGAGGGTAATGAGCTGTTATCTAAAGATTTAGATAAAAATGAAAAAATGCTTGTAAATCTTGCAATTAATTCAATAAAATCCAGTCAAAGTTTTTAGAAACCAAATAGGGCACAACATTGAACAGAGTACTAATTTTAATTTTTCTAATTTTTGCTGTGCATAGTGAAATTACATTTGATGGTAATGTTGGTACTGATGAATGGGCTGATGCTGATAAGCATACTATTGATTATGAAATTGCCCCTTCATATAACATAGCAGCTGAACATTTAACTGAAGCCTTTATCACACATGATGATAAATATATCTATGTTGCATTTAAGGCATATGGTAACCAAGAGTCTATTAGGGCTACCATTCGATCTCGTGATGGTATTGCATATCAAAATGATCATGTAATAGTTGGAATAGATACATTTGCTGATGGACGTTATTACGTTGGATTTGGCGTCAATCCTTTAGGAAGTATTTACGATTTTAAAGAAACTTCAACTGGTGATAATGATCGGAACTACAATGTTGAATTTGATGCTTATGCAAATCTCACTGATTATGGCTATCAAGCTGAAATAAGAATACCTTTTACTTCGTTAAACTTCCCAGAAGCTTTTTCCCAAAAATGGAAAATAGCATTTTATAGAAAGCTTTATAACAGAGATAATGAAGCTGAGTACTTATCACATAAGGTTATTCAGGGTGCAGGGTGCACCATATGTCAATCCGATAAATTTTATGAACTCAGCGGTGTAAAAAAGAAATCAAAAAAAAGACTAATACCATCAATTACTTCAAACTCAGTGGAGCGAGGTGCTGAGGATAATGTATTAAGATCTGGTGAGATCAATGGTGATTTTGGTATAGGTGGTGAATATGAATTTGGTGGCAATACATTTGAGTTCACATATAACCCTGATTTTTCACAAGTTGAGGCTGATGAAAATCAAATAGACATTAATTCAACTACTGCATTGCGTTTGCAGGAAAGAAGAATTT
>JBELJV010000006.1:13378-23986 GCA_042090165.1 Gammaproteobacteria bacterium | reverse complement strand
ACTGTCCAGGACCGTCTTGGACCTCTTTTATATTTATGTTGTAACCGACAACGTCCGCAACTGACGCTCTTAAAAGTCTCAGTACTTCCCAGCCGGAAATATCAAGTGTCTTGGGATCTTCAACAATAATATATCCTCTGCCAACACCATCACCACCACCTCGGGATGCAGATCTTACATCCATGAATAATTCATCAACACCCTTGATGTTAAGCATCTTTTCTTCAGCATCTAAAGCAAACTCTCTTGCTTCATATGGGGATAAGTTACCCCGTGCTTGTATGTCTGCATTTATGATCCAAGGGTCGATGCTAGGGAAGTAAACAGTGTCTTTTCCATAGTTATTAACAATGCCGCTTGGACCTAAAATTAAAAACATTATTCCGAATGTGTAAGTAATTGTCTCTAGTGGGTTTCTTGATGCAAAACCAATAGCTTTTCTATAACCATTTTTTAATGGAGTATCTTCGCTGTCATTCTTTGCATCATTTGACTTCTTTCTTCTTCCTAATAGTGAGCCTATTGCAGGGGCAAAAATAAGAGCATATGCCAGTGATGCCGCCAGAACTGCAAACACAGTTATTGGCAAGTACCTCATAAACTTACCTGATATACCAGGCCAAATCATAAGAGGTGAAAAAGCAGCCAATGTTGTAAGAACTGAAGCAAATACTGGAGCAAACATTCTTTGCGCTGCATTCATGTAAGCTTCTTTTCTTGTTTGACCCTCATCAATTAATTTATCTGCATATTCAACTACAACAATAGCTCCATCAATAAGCATGCCAAGTCCCAGCAACATACCAAACATTACAAGGAAATTAAACTCAAAGCCCATGAAGTACCAGAGCACACCAAAGGCAGTTAAAAATGAGAATGGTATCGCTATACCAACAATTAAACCATTTCTAAGACCTAAAGCCGCTACAACAAGTAACATAACTAGGATAACTGCTGTAATGATATTGCCCTGTAGCTCACTCACCATATCTGCAGCAAACTTGGTAGTATCAAGTCCTGGTGTTATAACCAATGAATCTGGGTATTCACTCTCTATAAGTGCTACTTCACCCTTCACAGCATTTGCAATATCAAGCTCATTAAAACCAACACGTTTGGTGATGTTTAACGAAATTGAATCAAATCCATTGACTCTGGAGAAAGATGTAGGGTCTTTGAATGTTCGTTTTATATCTGCTACATCACCTAGGGTAACTACTTTTGAACCAGATGCTTTGATTGGTAAATTAAATACGTCTTGTCTTGTCTCAAAAATGCTTGGAATTTCAACTGCAAACTTACCAGACCCAGTATCTTGAAAACCTGCTGGTATAAGAACATTATTATTCCTCACTGCTCCTGCTATTTCCCCAAGACTCACTCCCAGGCTTTCTAACTTAGATTTTGAAACCTCAACTTCAAGAAGTTCCTCTGGCACACCACCAATTTCAACGCCCAATACTCCCGGTATTTTTTCAAATCGTTCTTGTATGTCTGTGGCTATTGAGTAGCCAATTCTTAGGTTCGAAAACCCGTACAAACTATAAACAAGTATAGGCATATCATTATCAGCTGCTTCTCTAACCACGGGGTCTTCAGCTTCAGGAGGTAGTTGATTTCTAACTTCGCTTACTGCTCTTTCTACGTCCAACAAGGCTTGATCGATGTCATAGTCAACATCATATTGAATCTGCAATGTTGTAAAACTTTGAGAGTTTGTTGACCTAACTTCTTCAGCGCCTTCAAGTCTTAGAAACTTATTTTCCATTGGTTTAGCAACCAATCTAGACATATCTTCTGGTGAAGCTCCTTCAAGAAAAACACTTACAAAAACCCAGGGAAAAGTAATATTTGGGTTGGAAGCAATAGGCATTGCTGCTCTTCCAAGTGAGCCCATTATTACAAGGAACACCATGATTAACAGTGTTGTTCTAAATTTGCCTACGGCTGTTGAAACAATGCCCATAATCTATCGTGAAACAGAATTTACTTTCTCTCCCTCTTTAACAAAACCTTGTCCAGCAACAACAATGTTGGCTTCTTGAGGTAAGCCAGTGACCCATGCACCAGCCACCGTATCAATTAAGATTTGGACCGTATAAATTCTGATTACACTGTTCATCACAGTTGCCAAAGCAACATCACCATTATCAGCCAGAAGAAAGGCAGAAGTTGGAATGAAATGAGCTTTTTGGCTATCTGTAAAAATTGTCATTTCCCCTGTTAAGCCATCTTTAACAGAACTTTGATCATTGGGTAATTCAGACTCAACTCTAAATGTTCTTGTTTGTGAATCAGCAGTGGAAGCTACAAATGTAACAGCAGTTTCAAACTCCTCTCCTGATATCAATTTTATTTTAACTGGTTGTCCCGGTTTTATTTTTGAAACCACAAGTTCAGAAACATTCCCAACAATTTTCAAAGGTGAAAGAGAAACCAGCGAGGCACAAATCTGCCCATTTTGAAGAAGTTGCCCCTCTTTTGCTAAATTATCAACAAAGCCACCAAAGGGCGCTGCAATATTTGTTCGTTCGAGAGCAATTCGAGCTTGTTCAAAAGTTGTCTCTGCTGCTACCAATGATGATTGAGATGAAAGACCTTTTTTACTTAGTTCTTTTGCAGAATTGAACCCAATTTCAGCCCTCTTAAAGTTCGCTAACCGTTCGCCTGAATCAAGCTTACAAATGACCTCACCTTGATTGACATAATCACCATCTTTAAAACCAATATTGACTACTTTTTCAGAGGTTTGTGATCTGATATCAACTTTTGAAAATGCCTTAGTTTCACTTTTTACATTGATTGGTAAACTAAAATCACTTGCAAATGATTCATTTACAACAACTGTCTGAATTCCTTTTGCTAGCACTTGAGGCTTTTCAGGTTGTGGAGCGAAATAACCCTGTATCCAGTAAAGAACTACGATCAATAATAGTAGCGCTGATGCTCTTAAATTTTTTCTATTCATTTTTAAATTTTATATTTGTCTCTTAATTTCGATAACGCTGCATTATCACCTTTGTTTTCAGCCGTACCAGTCTCATCGTATGGGTTATAAAAGTCAAATTTTTGTGTATGTTCTTTTGACATATCTTCAAGGGTAAAGTTCGATTTTCTTTTGATAAAATCAAGAAACTTTACATCCCAAGATACGAATGCTCTGCCATCCTCCTTCCAATAAAGGATAAATTCTGGCAAATATTGATCAACAAACTCTTTCTCTATACCAGTCATTTGAATAATATCCATACAATCATCAGATGGGTACCAGTCACTATCAATGGTTGAAGGCTCATTTTTGGTGTGTATTTCAGCAGAATGTTGAGCCCATTTTAATCGGACATGCTCAATAAACTTTGAATTGTAGGAGACCAATGTGCCTGGCCTCTCAGTCCAATAAACAACAAATTCTGCAATGAGCTCATTAATAAAGTCCTCATTAATACCTGAACGAGTCAATATTTCGACAACATCTTCAGATGGTTGCCAAGTGTTGTCGATATTTGTTCGAGAAGTTGTTTTATTGTTTATCTGCAAGACCTTTGATTTTGTATTTGATTCTTTAGAGATTCTTTTCTTATCGAGATCTACGTTTAAAAGTCCTTTTTGATGTAAATCTAAGAGATGTGAAACCAAATCTGTCTCTGTCCAGAAAGGAAGACCAGAAAAAACTTTTTCAAGCTTAATATGAGTTGCAGTTTCATTATCTTTGATCCATTGAAGAATAATTGCGCCTTCAATCCCAACCGATTCTGCAATCTCTTTTTCAAATTTATAATACTTATCCAATTTCTCTTCTTTGTTTTACTGACTGTGATAAGTTCAAGAGCAGTTCCTTTGTTTCATCCCAACAAATACATGCATCTGTAATGCTCTTTCCATACTCAAGCTCATCTGAAATCTTTTGATTGCCTGCCTTTAGATGGCTCTCAATCATGACTCCAGCAATATGTTTGTTCCCATCAGCTATTTGCTTGCATACTGATGCACAAACGACTTTTTGATTTTCATGATTTTTCTTACTGTTACCATGGCTGAAATCAATCATTATGTTTTTATTTATCTCAGATGCATCTAGTTTCTCTATGCATGCATTCACATCTTCTTTCTCATAGTTTGGCTCTTTGCCGCCTCTGAGAATTATGTGTGTATCATCGTTACCAGATGTTTTGAAGATGGCAACTTTCCCTTGCTTTGTTGTTCCTAAAAAAACATGTTGATATTGGGCTGATTTAATAGCATCGATGGCAACTTTCACATCACCATTGGTGGAATTTTTGATACCTATCGGACAGGATAAACCAGATGTAAGTTCTCTATGGACTTGGCTTTCCGCTGTTCGTGCACCGATGGCTCCCCAACTTACTAAATCTGAAACATATTGAGGTGATATTAAATCAAGAAATTCTGTGCCAGTAGGCAGGCCGATATCAGCAATGTCCTTGAGCAGTTTTCTTGAAATTCTTAAACCCTCATTGATTTTAAATGAGTTATCTATTCTTGGATCATTAATCAATCCTTTCCATCCGATTGTTGTGCGTGGTTTTTCAAAATAAACACGCATAATAATTACTATTTCATTTTCAACTTGGGCAGAAAACTCTTTTAACAGCTTTGCGTATTCAATTGCAGATGCTGGGTCATGAATAGAACACGGACCAACTATCGCAATAATTCGATCGTCAAGATTATGTAAGACTCTGCTAATGTTGCGTCTGGCTCCAAAAATTAGCTTGGAAGATTCCTTATCGAGGGGGACTTCTTTGGTTATTTCTTCAGGTGTAGATAGCTCTTCACGAGAGAGAATTCTGCTGTTGTCTGTTATGTACATCATTTTTAAAATTTGAGCAGTCAATTTTACAACATAGTCACCTAAGTTATTAGCAAAATATGGAAAGAAACAATATAAAAAAAACTATTGTGTTAAAAACACAATATTTAGTATTTATTTTCATTTACGGCTACAATATCTAGTGTATGTCAGCATTACAAGAAATTGAGCTTCCAAAGGTAAAAGGGAATCCAGTCGATCAATTGCCTGAAAATTTGTATGTGCCTCCAAAAGCATTGCTGCTTTTGCTAGATGTATTTTCTGGCCCAATGGATTTCTTGTTATATCTGATACAAAGAAAAAACCTAGATATTTTAGAAGTTAATCTTGTAGAAATTACTGATCAATACATTGCTTATATCGAATTAATGGATGATTTTGAGTATGAGCTTGCTGGTGATTATTTAGCAATGGCAGCTTATCTTGCAGAAATTAAATCTAGAATCCTCCTACCAAGAGAGGAAGAAAATGAGGATGAAGAATCAGATCCAAAAGCAGAGCTCATAAGACGTTTGCAAGAATATAAGAGATTTAAAGAGGCTTCAATTACACTTGATGAGCTTCCTCGCATCGATAGGGATATTTTTTCAGCAAATGCAAAAATGCCTGAGTTTGAGCTTCCAAAACCTAAAAACAACTACAACAAAAATGATTTAGCTTTTGCACTGCAGTCAATGTTAAATGAAATGGTTCGTCTTTCAAGCCATAAAGTCAAGCTTGAAAATATAACCGTGGAGGCAAAAATGAAACTGTTGCTGGACAGTCTCAAGAAAAGAGATTTTATTTCCTTGCCAGAATTAATTCTCAAGGGCGAATCAAAGCTTGCAGTGTCTGTAATACTTTCGGCTGCGTTGGAATTAAATAGAAAAGGTTATGTGGAAATTGTTCAAGCCGAACAATTTGGAGAGATTTATTTTAAAGGCTCAGAGGAGGTAGTTCACTAATGGAGCTAAAAAATAGAATTGAGGCAATACTTCTTGCAGCAAATAGAGCATTAACACTTAACGACATATGTGAGCTACTTGAAATCGAAAATAGCGAACATGAGTCTGAGGTTATGAATTCAATTTATAAGTTAAAAGATGAGTTTGTTGATAAGCCTTATGACCTGGTTGAAGTTTCAACCGGGTATCGTGTGCAAATACATCATGATTTTGCTGGAGATATAGCAAAACTTTGGGAAGTTAAGCCATTGAGGCTTTCAAGAGCAACATTGGAAACTCTCTCCATTATTACCTATATGCAGCCAGTAACCAGAGGTGATATTGAGGACATTAGAGGGGTTAATGTAGCCACCAATGTGATTAAGCTATTGCTTGATCAGGGATGGATTAAAATTAAAGGGTATAGAGATGTGCCGGGTAGACCAGCACTTTTCATCACCACACAAAAATTCCTTGATGATTTCGCAATGAAAACTCTATCTGATTTGCCAGAGCTGCCCGATCTACCTGAGATAGAATCAATAACACCAGAACTTTCCCTGCAAAATGAACCAGCAGAGCAAGAAGCTCCAAAATCCTAAGGAAAAAGTTTCCAAATATCTTGCAAATATTGGTTTTGCATCAAGAAGAGGCATTGCAAACTTATTTAGCGAAAAAACAATTTTGCTAAATGGAAAGAAAGCGAAACAAGCAGATCTTCTGACAGATGGTGATACCCTAACTATCGATGGTGAAGATCATATTGTTGACTTAAACCCTGAAACAGAAGTTCTTATATACCATAAGCCGACTGGGCAAGTCTGCTCAAATGTACCGACAGAAAAAAATGATAGTGTTTTCAGCCACATACCCCCACGCAAAAAAGGCAAATGGATCATGGTGGGGCGTCTTGATGTAAATACTTCAGGGTTATTGGTGTTTTCTAACAACGGTGATTTTGTAAATTTCCTATCACACCCAAGCAGCAGAATTGATAGAGAATACCTTTGCAGAGTCTATGGTGACATCACAGATAAAAAAATTGAAAACGTTATGAAAGGCGTAAATATTAATGGAGAAAAATCTTCTTTTTCAGACGTAGTAGCTGTAAAAAAGATTTCAAAATCAAAAAACCATTGGTTTTATGTTTGTTTATTTACTGGGAAGAATAGAGAAGTTAGAAAGATTTGGAGTTCCCAAAAATTAACTGTAAATAGACTAATGAGATTGAGATATGGGCCAATAATTATGCCTGAAAACTTAAAACCAGGCGGTTGGAAAAAGTTTTCAAAAAATGAAGTTAGCAAATTGCAAAACTTATTAAAAATTCAATAAATTTTTATTTCTGCAACAACAGGAAAGTGGTCGGACACACCATAAAGACCCTTGGCATTGAAACGTAATGGACTTCCATTATCTCTTGTTTGAATATCAGCTGTAATTATCTCAACACTGTCTTTAGTAAATTTTGAATTTCTATTTTTCTTAAGCATTATTGCATCAAGAAAAGACCATCTATCATCTTGGAAGTAATAGTTTGTGCCCTTGCATTCCGCACATTGATCTATATGCGAAATATACCAATTCTCATTAAGTCTTCCATACAGATTTGCTTCAACATCTTCAAGAGAGGTTATATTAAAATCACCAAGGGCAATGTTTACTCTATCATTGCTTGCTGAAAGCTCATTGAGAGTTGCCAAAGCATCTACCCTCATAAATCTTGGATTATAAGGAGCAGGAAAGTGAACATTAAAGATTGAAATTTCCTGATCACCTATACTAAAAATGCCTTCAAGGATAGGGCGAGTATCGCCTATCTGTTCTTTTGTGCCTCCAGTAAATTTAATAGGGTGCAACTGAGAATTGAGGATTTCATATTTTGAAATGAATGCATTATCAATACCACGTTTATCATTCCCTTCCACAAGAGAATAATATTTAAAACCATGTGGCTCTAGAAGTTCAAAGAGACGTTTGAGAATATTTAAATTTTCTATTTCTTGGAACCCAATTATGTCTGGACCGTGATCATTAAATGAGAGGATGGCTTCTGCTGTTGCATGGAGCTTGTAGTTAATTACCTCATCATTCCAATCCATCTGTAAGCAATCATCTCTCCATCTTTGATATCTCAATTTATTGCAATTGTTGATATGTGTCTTAGATGTTTTCATTGAAACTGGTAGGTAGGTTTCATCTTCTTTGTTGGGATCATCTAGATTGTCAAACATATTTTCGACATTAAATGTCATAACGGTAAATGTCTTGGCAGCCAAGTTATCAGCTGAAAACAATGCAAAAAATATGAAAAATATTTTTAGTAGGTTACTCATGTTCTATTTTCCACTCTGTGATTGTATCCGATCTTATATCACGCCATGAATTCTTATCTAATGACCAAACCATTATGGTATCACTAGAAGAATCAACATTAAGTGGATTAGTTACATTTGGAATCAGTTCAGGATTTAGAGTTGATGGCATTACGCGAATTTCACCTGAATCTATCTTTCTAAATGAAATGATTACAACCCCTTTTTTAAGCGCTTGAATAAGTTTATTCATGATAATCGAACATAATACCAGTTTCAGTGCAGTTATCAGAGAGCAACCATAAATAATCAGATGAAATTTCAGCAGGTGTCTTTAGAGATGCTGGGTCCTCAGCAGGAAATGCTTGTGCTCGCATGTTTGTTCTTGTAGGGCCAGGATTATAAGAATTTATTCGCATATCATTTTCGTACTCATCAGCAAGGCATTGCATCAGACCTTCAACAGCAAATTTAGATATGGAATAACTTGTCCAAAAAGCTCTTCCTTTTCTTCCAACACCAGAAGAAGTAAACACTACAGATGGATTATCCGATTGAAAAAGTAGTGGCAGTAAAAGTTGAGTTAAAAGAAAGTAACTTTCAAAATTTATCTCCATTACAGATTTAAGTTGTTGCAAAGAGGTATTTATCAACGGTGATAAGTAACCAAGCACGCCCGCGATGTGAGCAACACCATTAATACGATCATAGTTTTCATATAAGCTATCAGCTAATTGTTTATAGTCTTTTTCTTTGGCTTTAGTGAAATCAAACTCTACAACAAGGGGTTCAATATTATTGTTTTGCACTATTTCATCTTGCAAGGCATACAATTTATGAACATCTTTTGATAACAAAATAAGATTTGCACCTGCTTTAGCAGCATCAAGGGCAACTTGTTTTCCAATGCCTGAACCTGCACCATTAATCAAGATGTTTTTGCCTTTCAAGGTATCAGCATGGAACTTAAAATCAGGAAC
The DNA here is from genome assembly GCA_042090165.1 of Gammaproteobacteria bacterium. GTDB lineage: Bacteria > Pseudomonadota > Gammaproteobacteria > Magnimaribacterales > TMED112 > TMED112. The sequence goes on along the minus strand of JBELJV010000006.1, from coordinate 14,937 downwards.
CTTCTTCACAAAATTTCAATAATGTCATCAATTTTATCAACTAAGAAATCAGCCTTCCAAAATTGAGGAGGTTTTTCATAGTATCCGTAAGTGCAACCGATTGTTTTAAGGCCAGCATTTATTCCTGTTTGAATGTCTCTTTCATGATCACCAACGTAAAACGAGCTTTCTGGACAACCATCTAGTATTTCTAATGCTTTATAAATTCCTTCAGGACTTGGTTTTGCCTGTTTCACGTAATCAGGACAGATCACAGCATTTGTCGTTTTGTCCCAATCCAACTTATTAATGATAGGGAGGGTATATTGCTCTGGCTTATTTGTCACAATCCCCCATGGAATTTGATTACTTCCTAAAAACTCAATAAGTTCTTTGACTCCGTCATATAAAACTAAATCGTTTGTAAAAACCTCTTGATACATATCTAAAAATTTGGATTTTAATCGATCAATATCATTTGGATCTCTATCTGGAAAACAATTCTGCAGTATTAAAGTTGCCCCACGGGAAGAAAATTCACGGACTGGTTCAAAATCCACCAACGGCTCGCCCTCAATTTCTTTAAGCTGATTTACAATCTTATGGAAAGTTAAACCAGAATGTAAAAGAGTGCCATCCAGATCGAACAGGATTGATTTATTTTTTTGTTGCATGAATTATGTAGTTTACAGACGAATCATCCGTTAATTTAACGATGTCAAAAAGTGGTAGATACGACATGCCTCTTACCTCTTCAAAACTAAGCGATGCATCATCTATATATTTCTTTAACTCGGAAGGTTTAATTAATTTATCGTAATCATGTGTTCCTTGAGGAAGGATATTCAATATATATTCTGCGCCTAAGATAGCAAACACAAAGGATTTAAGGTTTCTATTAATCGTGGAAAAAAATATATGGCCACCATCTTTAGCTAGCCTGGCACAGTCTTTAACTATTTGCGCTGGGACAGGAACATGCTCAAGCATTTCTAAGCAAGTGACAACATCATATTGTTCGCCCTCTTGTGCAAGTTCGCCTGAGCTTACTTTGCGATAATTAATGCCTAATTGAGATTTCGATTCCCTAATTCTGGCTACGCTTAAAGGCCCATCGGCGAGATCTATTGCAGTGACGTTGGCACCTTTTTTAGCTAGAGCCTCTGAAAGTATTCCACCACCACATCCGATATCAAGTACCTTTGAATCTCTTAAAGCAACTTTTTTCTCAATATACTCTGCTCTGAGCGGGTTAATGAGATGCAATGGTTTAAATTTACCGTTAGGATCCCACCACTGATCAGCAAGTTCAGTGAATTTATCTAATTCTAATTGATCAAAATTTTCCATCAGTTAAAGTATACCTTTAGAACGTATTTATTGTGTTTGAAATAAAATTATGATTTTAGGGGCCATTTCACCAAAAAGCGACAAAGATTGCAGATCAACCTTACACCCAAACAGCATAAAACCACTAAAAGATATAGGTATAGAAATATTTTTTGAAAGAGGTTTAGGAGAAGGTATTGATGTAAGTGATGAAGAAATGCAAAAAAATGGCGCACAACCGGCAAGCAGGG
>JBELJV010000006.1:8028-13278 GCA_042090165.1 Gammaproteobacteria bacterium | reverse complement strand
ATTGATGTAAGTGATGAAGAAATGCAAAAAAATGGCGCACAACCGGCAAGCAGGGAAGATTGTTTATCGCGCTCAGATGTTATTTTTTCATCTGAACCTATTTCTTCAGACGAAATTGCAAGAATTAAAAAAAATGCTTTAGTTGTTGGATTGCTTGAACCATTTTCAGAAAAAGAACAGCTTCATAATTTTGCTAAAGCAAATGTTTCTGCATTAAGCATGGAGTTTATTCCGAGAATAACAAGGGCTCAAAAAATGGATGTGCTTAGCAGTCAGTCAAACTTAGCCGGATACGTTTCAGTTATAGAGTCAGCTAAACATCTTAAATCAGCATTGCCAATGATGATGACAGCTGCGGGGACATTAAAGCCTGCAACAGTATTCGTTATTGGGGTCGGAGTAGCTGGTCTTCAAGCAATAGCAACAGCAAAAAGACTTGGAGCAAAAGTAGAAGCTTTCGATACACGTCCTGTTGTGGAAGAACAAGTTAAATCCCTAGGCGCCAAGTTTGTGAAAATTGATCTTGGTGACACAGGACAAACTGAGCAAGGGTACGCGCAAGAACTGACGGAAGAGCAAATAAAAAAACAAAAAGATTTGCAGAGTGATGTTTGCTCTAAATCAGATATTGTCATTACAACAGCACAGCTCTTTGGTAGGCCTGCACCACGATTAATAGATAACGCTACGATAAAAAAAATGAAACCAGGAAGTGTAATTTTTGATATGGCTGTTGAGAGTGGTGGAAATGTTGAAGGTTCGGTGCCTGATGAAATAGTAGAAACAAATGGAGTAAAAATAATTGGCTTAACCAATTTGGCTTCGTATGTTGCAGATCATGCCTCTTATGCTTTAAGTAATAACTTAGTTAATTTCATTACAGATTTTTATGACCAAGAAAAAAAATCAATGAATTTAGATATGTCAGATGAAATAATTAGTTCGGCATTATTAGTGCAGAATGGAGAGGTCATTAAGGAGATGTTCAAGTAATGGAAATATATCTACTTTTGTTTTTTATTTTAATATTGGCAATTTTTTTAGGGTTGGAGTTAATCTCAAAAATTCCTAGCACCCTTCACACTCCTTTAATGTCAGGAGCAAATGCTATTAGCGGCATAACACTGGTCGGTGCTTTGACATTGCAGACTGATGGTACCTTGCAAATGGTTTTAGCTTTTTGCGCAATTGCATTTGCATCGATAAATGTTTTTGGTGGTTATTTAGTGACGAACAGAATGTTAAAAATGTTTAAAAAGAAATGATGGATTTTGATTTCACAATGCTACAACAGATAGGCTACATAGCTTCTGCAATTCTTTTTATTTATGGATTGAAGATGCTTTCTAGTGAATCATCGGCAGCCAAAGGGAATATGGTTTCTTCCTTTGGTATGTTGTTAGCTATTTTGGTTACCCTAATTGATGTAATTAATCCTTTACTGATGTTAAGCGCTATATTGGTTGGTGGTTCAATAGGTGCGGTCTTTGCTTTGCGAGTGAAAATGACATCGATACCAGAAATGGTGGCATTATTTAATGGTTTTGGAGGATTATCATCATATTTCCTAGCTTGGTCAGAGTTTAACAACCAAACTGAAATTTCATTAGTAATGACTCTTACCTACTTAACAATATTTATTGGCGGGATAACTTTTTCAGGGAGTTTAATCGCATTCTTTAAGTTGTCTGAAGTTTTAAAGAATACAAGTAACTTTGTTAACTCTGCTTCAAGATGGATGTTAATTTTTGGATGTTCATTTGCACTGCTATGCATTCTACAGATAGTTCTTAACGTATCAGGTTTGCTGATACTTGAGATGGATTTAATAAGAATAATTTTTGTCTGCTTTTTAATTGCCTCATTAATTACTGGCCTTGCATTTGTTTTACCAATTGGTGGTGGTGATATGCCAGTAGTCATATCCTTGCTGAATTCATTATCAGGTATTGCTGCAGCACTAGCAGGTATTATCATCACTAATACTGCACTGATCGTTGCAGGCTGTCTGGTTGGAGCTTCAGGTTTAGTCCTTACTCTAATAATGGCCAAATCAATGAACAGAACTCTCTATAATATTTTCTTCGTTGGATATGCAGCAAGCGGTAGCTCTGATGCAGAAATTGAAGGAGAAATTAAACCAATTACAGTTGAAGATGCATATCTTGTTATTGAAGCAGCTAGATCTGTATTGATTGTTCCAGGATACGGAATGGCAGTTGCTCAAGCGCAGCATGTCGTTAAAGAACTTGGAGATTTACTTGAAAATAATGATTGCGAAGTCAGCTATGGGATTCACCCAGTTGCTGGCAGGATGCCAGGTCATATGAATGTGCTCCTTGCTGAAGCAAATGTCTCTTATGACAACCTTCTTGAGCCAAAAGATATTAATCCAAAGATGGGCATTGTTGATGTGGCAATTGTGATTGGAGCAAACGATGTTGTTAACCCTTCAGCTACCGAACAACCTGGTAGTCCAATATATGGGATGCCAATTCTTGAAGTCTACAAAGCTAAAACTGTGATGGTTTTGAAGCGTTCAATGTCATCTGGATTCGCTGGGGTACAAAATCCATTATTCTTTAAAGAAAATTCAAGAATGCTTTTTGGAGATGCCAAAGAAAGTATCTCCAAATTAGTTGCAGAATTTAAGGAATAATAGGCGATTTCAACAAGTTGCTGTGATAAAATATTGCGGTGCAAGAGTTTGCTAAAGAAGTCCTTTCTGTTGACATTAAAGATGAGTTAAAAAAGTCCTATTTGGACTACGCTATGAGCGTGATCATCGGTCGTGCATTGCCAGATGCAAGAGATGGAATGAAGCCAGTTCATCGAAGAATTCTTTATGCAATGCATAAACTTTCCAACACTTACAACAAACCAAATAAAAAGTCCGCCAGAGTCGTTGGCGATGTCATTGGTAAATATCATCCACATGGTGATAGTGCTGTGTATGATGCCATCGTTCGTATGACCCAAAACTTCTCTTTGAGATATCCATTAATACAAGGACAAGGTAATTTTGGAAGCATTGATGGTGATTCAGCTGCTGCCATGAGATATACCGAAATCAGAATGCAAAAAATTACTGATCAAATCCTTGCTGATATTGAAAAAGAAACTGTTACATATTCACCTAATTATGATGGCACTGAAGATATACCCGATGTTCTTCCAACAAGGATACCTAACTTACTTATAAATGGTTCTTCAGGGATCGCGGTTGGAATGGCAACTAATATTCCTCCTCACAATCTAACTGAAGTCATCGATGCATGTTTGCATATTCTCGATAATCCTGAAACCACTGTTGATGACTTGTTAAAAATAGTTAAAGGACCAGATTTTCCATTGGGTGGAATTATTACTGGGATCGATGGAATTGAGCAGGCATATAGAACTGGTCAAGGAAAAGTTTATGTAAGAGGAAAGACATCAGTTGAAGAGATAAAAGGAGGCAAAGAAGCCATTATTATTACCGAGATACCTTTTATGGTGAACAAAGCCAGAATGCTTGAACGAATTGCAGAACAAGTTAAAGAGAAAAAGCTTGAGGGTATCGGTGAAATAAGAGATGAATCAGACAAAGACGGCATGAGAGTAGTGATAGAGCTAAAGAAAGGTGAAGTTGCAGAAGTTGTGCTTAATAACCTTATAAAAAATTCACAGCTCGAGCAGGTTTTTGGAATTAATAATGTTGTGCTGGTGGATGGGAAGCCTCAGATATGCAATCTACAACAACTGCTAAATATATTTCTTGACCATCGTAAGGATGTAATAACTAATCGATCTCTTTATGAGTTAAGGCAAGCAAAAGAAAGAGGGCATATTGTAGAAGGTCTAATTGTTGCTATAGCAAATATTGATGAAGTCATTGAGATAATTAAAAAATCTGAAAATACAAAAGTTGCAGCGGATAAGCTTTGTGAGCGCAATTGGTCTGCAGAAACAATCAAACCACTTCTAGATAAAGTTGCTGATCCAGACATATGCAAACCTGAAGGCTTAGAAGATGGTTTTGGTCTTCAAGGAAAGGACTACATGTTATCCCTTGTACAAGCAAAAGCAATTTTAGAATTAAGGTTAAGCAGATTAACAGCACTTGAGACAGATAAACTAAACGAAGAATATCAACAACTGGTTGAACAGATCAAAGCACTACAAGAAATTCTATCTAACAAGGAGCGATTAACTGAAGTTATTAAAGAAGAGCTTGAAGAAGTCAAAGAAAATTTTGGTGATGAAAGAAGAACTGAAATTATCGAAAAACGATTAACTATCGATGATGCTGATTTGATCCCAGAAGAAGAAAGAGTCTTTACTATTTCTAATAATGGTTTTGTCAAAACCCAGCAGCTTGCTGAATACAGATCACAAAGACGAGGCGGTGTGGGAAAAACAGCCTCCGCACTAAGAGATGAAGACTTCATTAAACAAGTCTTAGTCTTAAATACTCATGTTCAAGTGCTTTGCTTCACGACAAAAGGGAAAGTTCATTGGTTAGAGATTTATAAACTACCTGTGATGTCCAGGACTGCAAAAGGCAGACCAATTTCAAACGTTTTGCCTTTAGATGAAGATGAAAAAGTAACATCCTTCTTACCAGTAGACGAATATAAAGATGGTAATTTCATAATCATGGCAACACGTAACGGCGTTGTGAAAAAGACAGCATTGAAAGCTTTTGAGAAGAGATATGCCCCTGGCTTAAGAGCAATTAATCTTGATGAAGGCGATAAGTTAATAGGAACGATCATTACAGATGGAAAAGATGAGGTATGTCTCGCATCCGAGTCAGGAAAAGCAATAAGATTTGCAGAGGGTGACGTACGACCAATGGGAAGATCAACACGAGGTGTCAGAGGAATGAATATTAGCAAAGATGACAAAGTAATCTCTGTTATAAAGGTGAATCCAGAATCAAAACTTCTAACACTAAGTGCCAATGGCTACGGTAAAAGAACAAATATTTCTGAGTTTAGTGGGCAGAAAAGAGGCGGAAAGGGTGTAATTGCTCTGAATACCTCACCAAGGAATGGAAGAATGGTTGCGGCAGTTCAAGTAGTTGATGGCGATGAGGTAATGCTTATTGGAAACAGAGGCACCCTTATCAGAACCCAAGTAGATCAAATAAGCGTTATTGGCAGAAACACACAGGGTGTCAAGGTTGTTTCACCTAGAGAGGATGAAAAATTAGTTGATGCCGTAGGCTTTAAAGAAAGTCTAGATGAAGAATAGAGTTTTTAATTT
>JBELJV010000006.1:0-7928 GCA_042090165.1 Gammaproteobacteria bacterium | reverse complement strand
AGTTGATGCCGTAGGCTTTAAAGAAAGTCTAGATGAAGAATAGAGTTTTTAATTTCAGTGCTGGTCCAGCAACTTTGCCCGAAAATATTCTCAATGAGATAAAAGATGAGCTTTTGGATTTCAATGGCATAGGCTCTTCTATTATTGAAATAAGTCATCGTGACAAAGTCTTTATTGAGGTTGCTCAAAAAGCAGAACAGCAAGTTAGAAATCTCCTATCAGTGTCCGATGATTATGATGTTCTTTTCTTGCAAGGCGGAGCCACCTTACAATTCTCAATGATCCCATTAAATTTTAAACATTTGGGAGCAACAGCTAGTTATGCAGAAGTAGGGTCTTGGTCAGCAAAAGCAATCAAAGAAGCATCAAAAATTTGTGATTTAAGAATTTGCTCTTCAGCAAAAGCAAATAATTTTACAAATATTGATGACTTCTCAGAATGGAGCATAGATCAGAGTGATGCCTACGTTCATTACTGCAAGAATGAAACAATCCAAGGCATTCGTATTACTCAATCGCCAAGCTTTGGAAAACCTGCATTTGTTGATATGTCGTCTTGTCTTTTCTCTGAAAAAATTGATATTGATCAATATGATTTTATTTACGCATGTGCACAAAAAAACTTTGGGCCATCAGGCATCACCTTGGTTATTGCTAAAAAGGAGCTTCTGGCTCAATCAAGTACAGAGCTTCCTAATATTCTAAAATACGATGCTCATGCATCAGAAAATTCTATGCTCAATACTCCCAATACCTTTGGGTGGTATGTTGCTGGAAAAATGTTTGATTGGTATGAAGCCAATGGTGGCGTCGATAAAATGGAAGAAAGCAGTATCAACAGAACAAATTCAGTCTATGAAGTAATTGATGCGAGTAATTTTTACACTAACCCAGTAAATCCAGAGCAAAGATCAATATGTAATGTTGTTTTTACCATTGATGATCCTGATTTGGAGACCAAGTTCATGAGTGAAGCAGCAGAGCATGGTCTTCAATATTTAAAAGGACACAGATCAGTTGGTGGGATGCGAGCAAGTATATATAACGCACTACCAGATGATGCGGTAACGACCTTAGTTGAATTTATGAAAGATTTTGAGAAAAAAAATGGATGACGAAAAAGCTTTACTTTTTATTAGAGAGGAAATTGACTCAATTGATTCAGAACTGATATCTCTTTTGGAATCAAGGCTTAACCTCTCTCTTCAAATTGGAAAATTAAAGAAAAAAATGGATAAAGATCTCTATGATGAGGATAGAGAAGCAGAAATTTTAAAAAAAATAGATGAGCTAGCTCTCATTTACCCAAAAGAAGACCTTAAATCTATTTTCATGGAAATAATGAAAACCTCACTTAATCAACAAAAATGAAAGTCTTAATTATTGGTTCCGGATTTATGGGAACATCACTTGCGCTGAAATTAAAGCAAAAGAATAGTGAAGCTTCTATATCATGTATTGAGCAGAATTCTGTAGCTAAAGCAGAAGTTGATCAAAGTCATATCTATGATGAGACATACTACGAGATTAACGAAGTAAGCGACAGCTACGATGCAGTGATTGTTTGCACCAACATTACAGAAGTAAAAAACAATGTTGAAAAGTGCCAAGAAAAGTTTACCTCTTCAACACTTATTACAGACATCTCAAGTACCAAAAAACATATATCAGCATTGATAGATAAAGGATATGTTTCATCTCATCCTATCTGTGGAAGTGAACAATCTGGCCCAACAACAGCAAATGCAGATGTATTTGCTGGTGCGCGGGTAGTTGTGGTGGGGCATAATGTTGAGAGAGTTAAAAATTTTTGGCAAAGTCTGGGCTGCTCTATATTTGAAATGGATGCTAAAACTCATGATAAGTTTTTTGGATATCTAAGCCACCTGCCTCACTTGATGGCATTTGCATTTGATAAATTGACTGAGTCAATACCTTATAGAGATAAGCTTGTGCCGGAAAGCTCACGAGAGCTGCTTCGTCTTGGTAACTCAAATGAAGATTTATGGAACGAAATATTCAAAGATAACAAAGAAATATTGGATGAGTCTGTAATTGAGTTTGTGAAGCACCTAACTAATATTAAAAATTAATGCCAGTAAAAGTCTCATATAAAAGTAATCATGGAATTCAAGGTTCGTACGAAGTTCCACTAGATAAATCAATTGCACAACGATCAGCTATTTTAGGCCTCTCAACAAATACTGGAGTTGAAGGTGAAGATATAGTTTCAACTAAAAAAGCAGCAAAGCAAATACGATCAGGTGCAGATAATCTATGTTTGAATATGGGTAATTCAGGCACTGGGATGAGATTGATGGCTGGTTTTATAGCTGGTCTAGGCATTGATGCAGAACTTGTAGGCGATGAATCGCTATCTAATCGTCCCATGGAGAGAATTGCTAAGCCTCTAAGAGAAATGGGGGCAGAAATTCATCTTAAGGAGGGCAAACCTCCAATAAAAATAGCTAAAAGCAATATAGCAGATGAATTTATCTATGATTTAGAGATTCCTAGTGCACAAATAAAAAGTTGTTTACTTCTTGCGGCTCTAAGTGCGGGAACTAAGATCAAAATCATCGAAAAGGAAACAACCAGAAATCATACCGAACTTTTACTGCAACATCTCGACGCAGATCTTGAGGTAAAAAAATCTAATGGAGAAACTGAAATCATTCTTGATGCTACAAAACCAATAACGTCAAAAGATGTTTTTGTTCCTGGTGATTTTTCATCAGCAGCTTTTCTTATTGGTGTTGCATTAATTTCAAAAGATGCCGATATATCCTTAGAAAATGTTGGAATTAATCCTACAAGAATTGGATTTTTGGAAGTTTTAAAAGAAATGAATGCAAATATAAAAATAGAAAATGTAAGAGAAGCTAATAATGAGCAAATTGGTGATATACATGTTAAATATTCTCCTTTAAAAAGCGTTATAGTGGCTAAAGATATTATCCCTAACATTATTGATGAGCTTCCTTTGCTATCAGTTCTGGCTTGTTTTGCCGAGGGTGAGACAAAAGTTTCTGGTGCAAAAGAATTAAGAGTAAAAGAATCTGACAGGTTGTCAGCTATCGAGTTAATGTTAAAAAATATTGGTGTTGAATTTAACGTCTTTGAAGATGGTTTCAATATTATAGGCAAGGGTGCTAATCATAAGTTTGCTTCAGGTAATTTTGCCTCCTTAGGAGACCATAGGATTGCTATGTGCTCAGCTCTTTGTGCATTAAAGGCAACTGAAAATATTTTTATTGATGACATTCAAAGTGTTACGACCTCTTTTCCTAATTTTTTTGAAATTTTAGAACAAATGGGATTTACAATAGAAGAAGCATGATTCCAGTTGTAACAATTGATGGCCCTTCAGGCTCTGGCAAAGGAACAATATCAAAGGCATTAGCGATTCATTTAGGCTGGAATTATCTTGATAGTGGTCTGATCTATAGATGTTTTGCATATTTAACTATGATTGGGACAAGCAATATCCCAAAAGCTATCAAAGAAATTGAGCATAATTTTGATCAAAAAAAAGAAGAAATATTATTTAATGATGAAAATATAACTTCAGTAATAAGGGGCAAAGAAGTGACAATGTTATCTTCTAAATTATCGCAAAAATCTGAAGTTAGATCGCAGTTAATAGAGATTCAAAAAAACTTCAGAGAACATCCAGGTTTAGTGGCTGAAGGAAGAGATATGTCATCTAAACTTTTTCCTGATTCATTGGTAAAAATTTATTTAACAGCAGACCTTGAAGAAAGAGTAAACAGAAGAGCAAATCAGTTGAGAAATGATGGACAAAAGGTTAATATCTCTGAACTTAAAAGCGAGATTGAAGAGAGAGACCTCCGAGATACACAAAGAGAACACTCCCCATTAGTCAAAACTGATGATTCAATCTTCATAGATAATACGGGAAAAAAAGTCAAAGAGACTTTAGATTTTATAGAAAAATTAGTAAATGAAAAATACTGACAATACATTACAAGACTTACTAGATAAAAGCTTCACAGAGTTTAATCTAGTGCAAGGATCACTTATCAAAGCCAATGTTATAGATGTTGGCAAAAAATGGGTAACTTTAGACATTGGTTTCAAATCAGATGGCCTTGTCTCAATCGAAGAGTTTCAAGACCATGCCAATAAAGTCATTGTTGGTGTAGGGGATGAAGTTGAAGTCATCCTTGATGCCCTTGATGATGGTTTTGGTGAAATCAGACTTTCTAGAGAAAAAGCAAGAAAACAAGAAACGTGGGACAGTCTCGAATCCGCTCACAGCGATGGCACTTACGTTGAAGGTAAAGTAGTCAATAAAGTCAAAGGTGGCTTCACAGTATTCATTGATGTTGTTAAAGCATTTTTACCTGGCTCGCTAATAGACCCTAAAGGCGGCAAAGACTATCCAGACCTTACTGGTGAAACACTTGAATTCAAAGTGATGAAATTTGATAAGAGAAGATCAAACATTGTGCTTTCAAGAAAAGCAGTACTGCAGGAACAGAATTCTGAAGAACGCGAAAGATTGATGGGCATTATTAAAGAAGGTGAAAGGATCGAAGGTACTATCAAAAACCTTACAGACTATGGTGCATTTGTTGATCTTGGTGGTCTTGATGGACTGCTTCACATTACTGATTTGTCTTGGAAGCGCGTAATGCATCCAAAGGAAGTTCTTAATGTAGGCGATAAAATGGATTTAATGGTTCTTTCTTTTGATTCTGAAAAAATGAGAGTATCACTTGGCTTGAAACAATTATCTGAAGATCCATGGAAAGATATTGAAAGCAAATACCACGTTGGTCAGGTCGTCAATGGTGAAGTGGCTTTAACTACAGATTATGGTTGTTTCGTAAAACTTGATGATGATATTGAAGGTTTGGTCCACATTACAGATTTAGACTGGAAAAATAAAAACATTAACCCTGCGTCTATTCTGGAAAAGGGTGACAAAATCGATGTCAAAATCATGGATATAGATCTTGAAGAGAGAAAAGTTTCTTTAAGTAAAAAACATACCACTGAAAACCCTTGGAAAGAGTTTGAAGATAAGCATAACAATGGCGATATTCTCGAAGGTTTGAAAATTAAATCAGTTACAGATTTTGGTGTATTCGTTGAGTTAGATGGCGGTATTGACGGTCTTATCCATCATTCAGAAATCGATGTTGGCACACAGACCATTCAAGATATGTATCAAGTTGGCGAAGAAGTTACTGTATCAATAAGTGGGATGGATTCTGAAAGAGAAAGGATTTCATTGTCACTTGTCTCCTAGTAAAAATAGGCTGTTTTCACTACAATTTCTGATATGTCCACAAAAAAGCTTATAGTTGCTTTAGACTTCAGTAATGCTGAAGAAGTTGCTCAGATTATCAATTTCTTGAATCCAGAAAAATGCATTCTAAAAGTTGGATTACAGCTTTATTTAGCAGAAGGGAAAGGTATTCTTGATCTGCTTACGAGTAAGGGGTTTGAGATTTTCTTGGATCTCAAGCTTCATGACATACCAAACACTGTCAATAAGGCAGTTGAAGAGATTGCTCAATTCAATATTTTGATGACAACCATTCACTTGCAAGGTGGCGCAGAAATGATTAAGGCAGCAAAATCAGCCGCAGGCAATACAAAAATCCTTGGTGTTAGTCTGCTTACCAGTCTAGATGAAACTGATACATCAGAACTTTATGGCAATTCCTTTGATGATCAATTTACGAAGCTCATAACCTTAGCAAAATCATCTAGTGTTGATGGCATTGTTTGCAGCCCAAAAGAATTAATATCTCTTCACGATCTCAATAAAATAAAAGTAGTCCCTGGTATCAGAAATACTCAAACCAATGATGATCAAAAAAGAACTATGACATCTCAAGAAGCCTATGCGCAAGGCGCTGATTACATAGTGGTTGGAAGACCTATTACGCAAGCAAATAACATTGAAGCTGCTATTGAGGAGTATCTGGTATGAAATTTGCTGATTTAATAATGCAGGCACAAAACATGTCGGCCAAGGGAAATGAAGATTTGCAAATAAGATGTAATAAATTATCCGCAGATCAAAGTGCATTCAATTTTTCAGATCAGGTTGTCAGCTTGTTTGCAACCTATATCGAGGAAAATAAGTTTATTGAAAAGTTTCAGAATATTCGCAATGGACAGCTATGTAACTTAACAGAAAATAGATCAGCATCACATTTTCAATATCGTGATCATAAATCTGACCTGTATCAAAATAATATTGAGGTCCTTAGCACTATCGTTGAGCAAATAGATAACCATTATGAGCAGGTAATCTTTTTTGGCATTGGCGGTTCTTTTTTGGGCCCAATGCTGTTAAATGATGCTTTCAGCACGAATGGTAAAAATGTTATTTTTGTGACGGGGAGCGATCCCAATGAATTTATGGGATTAATAGATACTGATATATCTAAAACTGCATTTGTATTGGCCTCCAAGTCTTTTTCAACTATTGAAACACTTTCAAGCTATGAGCATATAACTTCTGGTCAACATTTAGACAATACATTTGCAATCACTGCTGCAGCTGAAAAGGCGCAAGACTATGGCATCAAAGAAAACCATATAATTCCTTTGGATGTTAATACAGGTGGCCGTTTCTCTATCTGGAGTGCAATTAATTTAGCATTTTGCTTATGTCATGGACTTGATGCATACAAAGCTTTCCTTGAAGGCGGGGCTGCTGCAGACAACAATGCTACAAACAAGCTCTCAGAAAACTTAGCGCTATCTTTGTCTATGCAAGACATATATGCCAACAATGTTCTGGGCATGGAAACATCATTGCTGCTCAATTACGATTGGAACTTAAGAAATTTTTACCAATATGCCCAACAGCTTGATATGGAATCTTTAGGTAAATCAGTCAACCAACACGATGGGACTGCTTTGGATTATCAAACCGGCATGATCGTCTGGGGTGGATATGGGCCTAGATCTCAGCATTCATTTTATCAACACGTCTTTCAGGGCACTAAAGATAGTAATTTATACTTAATTTCCACAAAAAATGACCATTTAAACTACAAGCAGTTTCTTGGGCAAACAAAATCGTTGCGCGATGGTAACGATTTTGAAAATGACACACACAAACAAGTCAATAAACGAAAATTTACTACTATTTTGCTTGATGATATCTCGCCTGAATCACTAGGTGAGCTAATCGCAGTTTGGGAGAATAAAACTATATTCAATAGTATGTTTTGGGATATTAATCCTTTTGACCAGTGGGGAGTTGAGCTAGGCAAAATCAATACCAAAGCTAAACTTGAAAAATAACTTAAAAGAACAAACCCTACTTTTTCCTGACGATCCAGGAATTTATAAATTCTTCAATGATGAAGAAATTCTTTATATTGGCAAAGCCAAAAATCTAAAAAAAAGAATTAATAGCTATTTTTCTGGTCAACAAACCTACAAGACCCAAAGACTCATTTCATTAGCTAATAAACTTGAATATGTGACAACTAACAATGAAGTGGATGCATTATTGCTTGAGCAGAATCTCATTAAATCTGAAAAACCTAGATTTAATATCCTGTTACGTGATGACAAAAGCTATCCCTTCATTCATTTAGATGAATCACATGTATATCCAAGAATAGCTGCAAAAAGAGTACTGAAAGGTCACGATGGTTTATATGGTCCTTATACCAGTGCATATGCAACACGAATAGCAGTCAATCAAATTCAAAAAGTATTTCAGTTGCGAACATGTACAGACAGCTTCTTCAAAAATAGGTCAAGGCCTTGTATGGAGCATCAAATTGGTCGGTGCACAGCTCCTTGCGTTGGTGCAATTTCAGAAACTGATTATAAGAAGGATGTGGAAAGTGCAAAGTCCATACTCAAAGGTAATTTCAAGAAACTAGAGGAAAAAATGCAAAGTGAGATGTTGATTGCCTCTGATA
>JBELJV010000061.1:0-4403 GCA_042090165.1 Gammaproteobacteria bacterium | reverse complement strand
AAATGTAAATTTAATTTATATCTTATTTATAGTAGAATATCGATATGGTGCAATATATTATCGTCGGTTTGCTCGGCTTTTTATCAGTTATGTCAATGTGTATGTTTCTTTTTATTAAAGAAGGGACTAAAGGTCTTAAGGCAAAACCATATAAGACAAAAAGTGGAATTGAACATACAGCTGACAAGTCTCGTATGAAACACATAGTTTGATTTCAAACTATTTTATTCAATTAATTTCTGAACAAATAAAAAAGCGAACTTATGGTTAGATAGATAAGTCCAGCATAAGTAAGCAGCATGCCTGTGATTCTTAAAAAGGGATTGTATTCAAAAAATGCAAAGCAAATGGCATGGTTGAATCTGCCAAGACAGAATATTGAGCTTGCAATAATCAGCTCAACTTCAGATAAGATTCCGTTATATTCTGATTGCATCAGAAGGATTAAAAATAGAGGAACGTATTCAATAAAATTACCATGAGCTCTAATATTTCTTTCTAACTGGAGTTTAGTCCCTTTGGTTTCTTTTTTAAAGATTAGCTTCATGACAGGACTGCCTCTCAAATAACCAATTCGTAAAGCTAGAAAAATATAAAAAAGAGTTAAGAGTGAACTTGTAAAGATTGTAGTTTCCATATTTAAAATAATGGAGCCACCTGTCAGAGTCGAACTGACGACCTACTGATTACAAATCAGTTGCTCTACCAGCTGAGCTAAGGTGGCCTGAGTGCAAATTCTACATCAATAAATTGCTACATGGAAGTTACAAAAATTTCACAAGCTATTGTTGATTACAAAGGGGCAGTTTGGTAGTTTAGGAGTGAGATTCATTCTCGAAAATCTTTTAAAAAAGAGAGGTAAATTATGAAAAATATATTCTTAACTTTTGTTTTAATTTTTTCATTTGCAATATCTGCTAACCTTCCAGCAAATTTTTCTAAATATCAGTCAAATTTCATTTTTGAATGTGATGAGCCTGAAAAATGTTTTGCGGCATTTGATAAATATATGGGTGCACCAGAAGTAGCTGGTTTAGAAGTAGATTTTTATGCAATAAATCATAACGGTTGGGATACAGCATCACATGGAATAAGTTTTTATTTTAAAGACGCTGATGAATATGCAGCCTCAGGTTTGTTTTATGCAACTTCAAAAGCTGGAAAAGCTTTTAGAGATGCCATGAATAAAGTTGGTGCTGAATTAACTTATAAAACTTTAACAATCCACTCCGTTGGAGTTGATATGGGCGGTGTAACTGCTGAAAGTCCAGTAGGATTATTCTGGGATTTAAATGTTACAAATCCTGCAGAATTTGTTCCTATGTGGATAGAATTTTCCAAGAATATGGAAGAAGAATCATGGAATAAATCTTCTGCTTATGGCCTGCAAACCCATTATTTGGGCAATGCTGGAAATGGTCCATCACATAACGTTTGGGCTTCATTCAGAACTACACAAGATGCACTAGAGTTTCTAGATGGAATGTATGCATCAAAAGAATTTGCTGAATATTCTGCAAAAGCTAGAGAGCATAGAAGGTTTATAAGATCTTACATGACAACTAGCTTGAAAATGTATAATCCTGACTAAAATTTAAGTATTTTAAAAAGGAGGCTTTTGCCTCCTTTTTTTATACAAAGGCGCAACCAGTGCCTTTCATACCACAATATCCATTTGGATTTTTAGCTAGATATTGTTGATGGTATTCTTCCGCAGGAAAACACATGACGTTTTTTCGTATCTCAGTAGTAATATCTGAAAATCCACTTTGATTAAGAACTTTTGAATAGTTATATTTAGATGTTTGAGCTTCTTGTAGGTCCTCATCATTTTCACAATAAATTGCTGATCGGTATTGTTCCCCAATGTCATTGCCTTGCCTCATCCCTTGTGTAGGATCGTGACATTCCCAAAATATTTTTAATATCTCCTTTAAAGAAATTACATTTTTGTCGAAAATTACATTCACAGTTTCAGCATGGCCAGTAACTCCAGTACATACTTGTTCATAGTTTGGATTTGCCCTTCGTCCACCTGAATAAGAAGCATAAGTCACCCACACTCCCTCTAATTTCCAAAAAACTCTCTCCACACCCCAAAAGCAACCAGCACCCAAAATAATTTCAGACATATCTTCAGGATAATGCTCAAAAAGATCTCTTTTATTTACAAAATGTTTCATATTCTTATAAAGGATTATATATGTATTGACTAACTAATTTCTAAGTTGATAATAACAAATTCACCTTGGAGGGGTTGGGGAGCGGTCAAACCCAGCAGACTGTAAATCTGCCGCCTCGTGCTTCGAAGGTTCGAATCCTTCCCCCTCCACCATTTACCCTAATTTTAAAAGGTATATAATGGTTGAAGCTTTACGCTTTAGGGTATATCATATGCGCTCATATAGCTCAGTAGGTAGAGCACTTCCTTGGTAAGGAAGAGGTCACCGGTTCAAATCCGGTTATGAGCTCCAAACAAAAGAGGGAATTATGGCTAGAGAAAATTTTGATAGAAGCTTACCACACATCAACGTTGGAACTATTGGACACGTTGACCATGGTAAGACAACGTTAACAGCTGCATTAACTAAAGTTTGTGCAGAGACATTTGGTGGTGAAGCAGTAGCTTTTGAAGGTATTGATAATGCCCCTGAAGAAAGAGAAAGAGGTATTACAATTGCTACATCTCACGTTGAGTACAGCAGTGATGCTAGACACTATGCTCACGTTGACTGTCCAGGTCACGCTGACTATGTGAAAAACATGATTACTGGTGCTGCACAAATGGATGGCGCTATTCTTGTTGTAAGTGCTGCGGATGGACCAATGCCACAAACAAGAGAACACATTCTTCTTGCTAAGCAAGTTGGTGTTCCAAACATTGTTGTGTACCTTAACAAAGCTGACATGGTAGACGATGAAGAGCTACTTGAGCTTGTTGAAATGGAAGTTAGAGAACTACTTGATAAATATGACTTTCCTGGTGATGACACGCCTATTATCAGAGGTAGTGCTCTTAAAGCACTTGAGGGTGATGCAAAATATGTCGAAAGCGTTGTTGAACTTGTTAAATCGCTAGACAGCTACTTCCCAGAACCAGAAAGACCAATTGATGGTCAATTCCTAATGCCGATTGAAGATGTTTTCACAATCACAGGTAGAGGAACTGTTGTAACTGGTAGAGTTGAAAGAGGTATTGTGAGAACAGGTGATGAGCTTGAAATCGTTGGTATCAAAGAAACAACAAAAACAACATGTACTGGAGTTGAGATGTTTAGAAAAACACTTGATGAAGGTAGAGCGGGTGAAAACTGTGGTGTTCTCATAAGAGGTGTTGAAAGAGACGCTGTTGAGAGAGGTCAGTGCTTGGTAGTTCCAGGATCTGTTACTCCACATACAAAATTTACTGCTAAAATTACTGTTCTTAGCAAAGAGGAAGGTGGCAGACATACTCCTTTCTTCAAAGGGTATAGACCTCAATTCTATTTCAGAACAACTGATGTAACTGGTGAAGTTAATCTTCCCGATGGAGTAGAAATGGTAATGCCAGGAGATACAGTTGATGAGTTAACTTGTGAACTGATTGCTCCAATTGCTATGGAAGAAGGATTAAGTTTTGCGGTTCGTGAAGGTGGTAGAACTGTAGGGGCAGGTATTGTCCTTAAGATTCTTTCCTAACTTTTAGGAAATAAGGTTATATACTAAGGAGATCGCAAAGGCCTGTAGCTCAATTGGCAGAGCGGCGGTCTCCAAAACCGCAGGTTGTGGGTTCGATTCCCTCCAGGCCTGCCAACTTTAACTTATGAATAGCACTCTAAACAAAGTCTTATGGCTCGTATCACTGACCGCTGGTTTCTCAGCGGTTGTGCTTTTTACATATTTTGAAGATTTAGGTTTACTTTACAGAGTCTTAATTCTGGTTGGTCTAATGGGACTATCTTTAGGTGTATTAGCACAGACAGAATTTGGACAAAATGCAGTAAAGCTGATTTCGGATGCTAGAGTTGAAGTTGCTAAAGTTGTGTGGCCAAGTAGAGGCGAAACAACACAGATGACAATAATTGTTCTCGTGATGATACTAATTCTAGCCTTAATATTTTGGGGCTTGGATACACTTCTTTCATTCTTATCAGGATTTATATTGAGTTAAAAAAAATGGATTGGTACGTAATACAAGCTTTTTCAAACTGTGAAAAAAAGGTGAAGGCAGCTATTGAAGAGAGAATAGAAATTTCTGGACTTGCTGAAAAGTTTGGTGAAGTTATGATTCCAACTGAACAAGTAACAGAGTTAAAAAAAGGACAGAAGAAGCAGATTGAGAGAAAGTTTTTCCCTGGATACATGCTTGTTCAAATGGAAATGAACGATGATACATGGCACCTTGTAAGAAAAACACCAAATGT
>JBELJV010000060.1:0-4423 GCA_042090165.1 Gammaproteobacteria bacterium | reverse complement strand
ATCTAGAAGTTCAAGCAGTGATAACTTAATCAAGAAAATCTGGCTCTTCTTCCCATAAAACATCAAGCATTGGCTGCAGGCTAGCAAAAGCAGATAAATCATTGGCAACGTAATCTCTAGTAGAGCAGGCTGTTTCATGTGGTATGGCAATAGGCTCACCTACAGCTTCTGCTAGTAATTGAGATTTACAGGCCTCCTCCATATTCAGAAAATACCAAACGGTAGCATCTACCATTGAACCAGTGGTTAAGATGCCATGGTTTTGGAGAATAACAAAATCTTTATTAGCTAATGCTTTCGCAATATTTATACCTTCATCAGGCCCATTAGCAACACCATCATAATCATTGAACATTGCTGTTCTCTCATAAAAAGCACAGGAATCTTGTGAAATAGGTAATAACTCTTTACCAAGTGCTGAAAATGTTTTGCCATACATCGGATGAGCATGAGCAATTGATTTGATGTCTTCCCTAGATTTGTAAATCTCAGAATGGATACAAAATGCTGCATCTCCAGTCCTCTCTTTACCAAAGACAAGTTCACCATCAAAATTCATAAGCACAAGATCGCTCACCTTCATCTGGCCAAAATGATATCCAAGTGGGTTTATCCAAAAATGGTCACTAAACTCAGGATCACGAAAAGAGATGTGACCAACTAAGCCCAGGTCAAAACCTTTGCGGGCAAATATTCGGTATGCAGCTGCTAGTTTTTCAAGCCCATGTCGTCTTTGTTCTTCAAATGATTTTGAGTTTATGTCTATGCAACCAGATAGGCCACGTCCTTTGTAAGGAAGTTTGCCCTTATTGATATCAATTTTTTCTCCAACACCCATAATAGACTTATAATATACCTGTTAAAAAAAAATTGATATGACAAAAAAACAATCTTTTCGAATCGAGCAGGATAGTCTAGGAGATGTTAAAGTCCCAAAAAAAGCACTTTGGGGCGCACAAACCCAAAGAGCTATTGAAAACTTTCCAATTAGTGGGATCAAGTTCAAATTTCCATTTGGCAGATCTTTTATTAAGGCATTAGGTGCCATCAAGTATTCAGCTGCCTCAGCAAACCATGACCTAGGTTTAATGACGGCAAAGAAAGCTAATGCCATCAAAGCATCTGCAAAGATGGTAATGGTTGGGGATGTTGATGATCATTTTCCTTTGGATGTATTCCAGACAGGATCAGGGACCAGCACAAACATGAATGCAAATGAGGTTATTGCAAACTTAGCCACCCAAAAACTTGGCCAAGACGTCAACGCCAATGATGACGTCAATATGAGCCAAAGTAGTAATGATACTATCCCAACAGCCATATGCATGAGCGCATTATTTGATATGGATGAGTTCTTATTTCCTGGCTTGGATCTTCTTATTGAAGAGGTCGAAAAGAAAGCTAAAAACTTACAAGGCCAAATTAAAACAGGCAGAACTCATATGATGGATGCTATGCCTCTTGATTTTCACCAAGAACTCATGGGCTGGTCAGCTCAACTAAAAAGTTGCAAGACATCATTGACTACCGCAACCAAAAGAATGATGCAATTACCACAAGGTGGAACAGCAATTGGCACCGGGGTTAATTCACATAAAGGTTTTGCAAAAGCATTTTGTCAGACAATGGAGAAGGTTTCAGGCTTCAAAGTTAAACCAGCTCCAAACTTTTTTCAGGGATTAAGCTCACAAGACAACTCGGCAGAATTATCAAGCGCAGTTAAAAACCTTGCCTTAGTTGTAATGAAAATATCAAATGATCTAAGGTTAATGAATAGCGGACCGTTGACTGGTCTATCTGATATAGAGCTTGAGGCATTGCAGCCTGGGAGCAGCATTATGCCAGGGAAGGTAAATCCGGTAATTCCTGAGGCAGTATCAATGGCTTGTGCTGATGTTATTGGTAATGATGTATCTATTTCAGTTGCAGTACAAAGTGGAAATTTTCAACTCAATGTCATGTTGCCACTCATTGCCTACAATCTTCTTAAAAGCATTAATCTGATGGGAAATGCTATGCCACTGCTCGCCAAAAAATGCATTAAAACATTTAAAGTTAATACACAAAATGTTGAGGAGAATTTAAACAAGAACCCAATATTAGTGACAGCGCTGAATTCAAGAATTGGGTATAAGAAAGCAGCTGAAATTGCTAAAAAGGCGTACAAAGAGAAACGACCAATCATTGATGTAGCTGAGGAAATGACTACGATTGAACGTAAAGAGCTAGAGAGTTTGCTTGATCCAAAAAACTTAACCAAACCTTATTTTTAATGACTCTTCAAAAAAGCAAATGTGAAGCATGCAGAATAGATGCTCCTCTAGTAACAGAAAGTGAAAAAACTGAATTTATGTCAGAACTTAATGGTTGGGAAATCAATAATATTGAAGGCATAGATCAGCTAGCCAAAGTTTTTAATTTTGATAATTACTTACAAGCCGTAGATTTTGCAAAAGCTGTAGCTTTGCTGGCTGAAGAGGAAGATCATCATCCTAAGATTGTTTTAGAGTGGGGCAGAGTTGAGGTGCACTGGTGGAGCCATAAAATTAAAGGCTTGCATAAAAACGACTTTATCTGTGCTGCAAAAACAGACCAAATTTGAATGAAGAGTGTATTAGTTGTCTATTCAGGAGGCTTGGATTCCTATACCTTGCTAAATAAGGCCATGAGTGCGTTCGAGAAAGTGGAAGCCATCACTTTCAACTATGGTCAAAAACATAAAATTGAAATTGAGTATGCCAAAGCAGCTTGTGAGCAGTTGGGCATTGCTCACGAAATAGTAAATTTAGATCTCCAAAAAATATTAGCTGGATCAGCTTTGGTAGGTGATAGCGATATTCCAGAAGGCAACTATGACAAAGAAAAAATGAAACAAACAGTTGTGCCAAATAGAAACATGGTGATGATTTCAGTGGCAGCCTCTCTAGCAATAAAAAATAAGCTCGATTACTTATGGTACGCAGCACATTCTGGTGATCATGAAATCTATCCAGACTGTCGACCTGAGTTTATTGCGAAAATGGCTGAGGTTCTTTCAATCTGCGATTATCATAAGATCAGTTTTGAAGCACCTTTTCAAGATCTTTCAAAAGCTGAAATTATTAAAGTTGGTTTGGATATGAATCTAGATTACAGCAGGGCTTGGACTTGCTATGAGGGGAAAGAAAAACCTTGTGGTAAATGCAGTGCCTGTTTGGAGAGAGCAGCTTCATTTCAGGCGAATCAGGTTAACGATCCATTAGATGAGTTATAGAATCAAAGAAATTTATTTCACACAACAAGGTGAGGGCAGTAACACAGGAAGAGATTTTGTTTTCGTTCGATTTTCAGGGTGCAACCTGTGGAGTGGCAAAGAAAAAAATAGAAAATCAGCAATTTGCCAGTTCTGCGATACTGATTTTTATGGAACCGATGGTATTAATGGTGGTGTCTATTCCGCGCAACAACTAATTGAAAAAATTAAGTCTCTATGGGTTAGTAGAGATGACAACATAGCAGTTGTTTTAACAGGCGGTGAGCCTTTATTGCAAGTAAACGACGAATTGGTGGCTGCACTCAAACAGGAACAGATCTATATTGCAGTGGAAACCAATGGAACCTTAGATGCACCGGATCATATTGATTGGATTTGCATGAGCCCTAAGGCTAATACTGAAATTAAGTTGAAGAAAGGTAATGAAATTAAGGTTATTTTCCCGCAAGAATCGTTAGATCCAGAAAAATTTTCGTTATTCGACTTTAGTGAGTTTTATCTACAACCAATGGACTCGAATAAATATCAAGAAAATTTAAATGCAACAATAACTTATTGTCAAAAAAATCCTAAATGGAAGCTAAGCCTGCAAACCCATAAAATTCTTGGTATAAGGTAATAACTAAAAAAGAACCACCAAGCCACGACCCAAAGGCATGCTGTTCCTTGTAACGTTTAACCCACAATATTTTTACCAACAAACCAAGTGAGGCCAAAGTTATAGCATAAATGCCAAGAGGCAACCCTAAATGTAAGCAGATGGAAAAAATCAATATGGCATCACCCAAGCCAAAACCAGCGTAACCCTTAATTTTTAAAAATATAAAATAAAGCAAAAGCAATGCAGCAAACACTATGAGTGCAAAGATGAAATTATTTTGCATCATCTCAAAACTAGAATTATTTTGATGGTAGTTCAGCACCCAAACTAGCACGGCAATATTGATCCAGAGTGGTATTTCTAGGTAACGCTCATCAAAGATAATCAATGCCAAGACCAAGAGCGCAATAATCCCAAGATGAAAGCTATTTAATGAAAAGCTCAGAAGCAAAATAACTCCAGCAAAGCTTTCAAGTGCTAAATATTTAAAATTAATCTGCTTATTACAGCACGCAGATTTTCCATTTTGAAAAAGATAAGAGAAAACAGGAAAAAGGTTGTACCACTTT
>JBELJV010000059.1:0-4502 GCA_042090165.1 Gammaproteobacteria bacterium | reverse complement strand
AAAGATGGCTCTTGGAAAGAAATGTCCAGAGATTAGTAAAAACACTTTAATAATTCACAAAAGCACCTAATATAAAAGTATGTCCAAATATTTAGAACTTGTTGAGATTTCTGAAGGCGTTATTGTCTTAAGAAGATCAGATGCAAAAGACTCTCCATTGGTAAAAATAGAATTTTCAGGTGATGTTAAGTCTCTTTTGAATGGCATGGAGTTTGATGTTGCAAAAGAGATGATCAAAGCTGGAATCGAAACCCTAAATAGTGATATTGATCTAGATTCTTTAGATGATGATATGTTGGATACAATAATGAAGAAAGACTTAGAAGATCGCGTAATTCATTAAACTGATTCTCTAATTACGCCTACTGCTTTACCTTCAATAGCAAAATCTGTTTGTTCAGATACATGAATGTCCTCATAAGCTGAATTTTCAGCTATTAATTTTATTGAGGTTTTATTTTTGCTAAATCTTTTTAAGGTGACATCTTCATCTATGCGCGCGACAACAATTTCACCATTTTCTGCATTGTTAGTTTTTTTAATACCAACTAAATCATTATCTAAAATACCAGCCTCTACCATGCTATCGCCTTGAACTCTCAGAAAGAAATCGACTGCTTTAGTTAATGGATTTAATGGAATAGTTTTTTCTATGTTCTCGACTGCTAAGATTGGTGAACCAGCTGCTACAGAACCAACAAGAGGTATACCAGATGCTTCTTCAACAAGTTTAATGCCTCTTGAAGATCCTGGAACTTTTTCTATGACCCCTTTTTTTACAAGAGCTTTAATATGTGATTCTGCTGCATTTACTGATTTAAAATCCAATATTCTTGCAATTTCAGCTCGAGTTGGCGGGTAACCATTGTTCTGCATTGATTCTTTGATAACATCAAAGACTTTGATCTGTTGAGCTGTAAGGTTTAACATATACTGTAATTATATACAGTTAATTTATGAATGTACAAATAAAATGTCAATATTAAAAATAGGTATAAGCTCAAGAGCACTTTTTGACTTAAATGAAAGCCATAAAATTTTTAAAGAGAAAGGGATTGAAGAATATGCCAAATACCAAAGACATAATGAAAATAGTCCTTTGGAGAAAGGTGTAGCCTTTGCCTTGGTTGAAAAGCTTCTCCACATGAATAAGCCAAAGGATAAAATTGTTGAAGTTATTCTATTATCAAGAAACAGTTCCGATACTGGCCTTAGAATTTTTAACTCTATTGAGAAAAACAAACTAGACATCACAAGAGCAGTATTTTCTGGAGGTGAAAGCCCATTCCCTTATGTTGATGCCTTAGATATAGATTTATTTTTATCTGCTGACGTGAACGATGTGAAAATGGCAATTGAAAAAAATATAGCAGCAGCACATATTCTTACTGACAATTATCAACCATCTGAAAGTGATGAATTAAGAATAGGCTTTGATGCTGATGCGGTTATATTCTCTGATGAATCCGAAGTCACCTTTAAGAAAAAAGGTTTAAAAAAATATCTGAAAGAGGAGGGCGCATCAAAAAAACCAATGAACCCAGGACCATTCAATGGGTTTTTAAAGAAACTAAACATTATTCAATCTAAGTTTTCAGTAAGTAAGTGCCCCATAAGAATTGCTCTTGTAACAGCTAGGGCCGCACCAGCACATAAAAGAGTTATCAATACACTTAGAAAACAAAATATCAGAATCGATGAAACATTCTTTTTGGGAGGGTTGCCAAAAGGCAAGTTCCTGAAAGGCTTTTCTGCTGATATTTTTTTCGATGATCTTACAGAAAATTGCCTGGAAGCAACTAGCCATGTATCCACTGGTCATGTACCATACGGGATAAATAATCCCAAATGAAAATACTTTGCACAGATCTTGAAGGTACCCTTGCCCCTGAAATATGGCAAGAAATTGGCCGTCATTACAATATTCCTGAACTCAACGCTACAACAAGAGAAATACCTGAGTTTGAGGAGTTAATGAATATGCGAATGGAAGCGCTTAAACATAACACCATCAAGTACTCAGATCTCAAAGAATTTCTTGAAACTATTGAACCATATGAAGGTGCTAAAGAATTCTTAAGCTCATTGACAGATAAGTATCAAGTTGTAATTGTTTCAGATACTTTTTATGAATTGGCTTTGCCAGTGATCAAAAAACTTGGGGATTTTCCAATTCTTTGTCATCACCTTCATATTGAAGATGACTACATCAAGTCATACAGCAAAAGACAAGATGAACCTAAAAGAAATGTTGTTAAAGGTTTTAGGTCAATGAATTTTGAGTGTTTCTGTATGGGTGATTCTTATAATGATATTCAAATGATTGATGAATCAGAGGGCGCCTTTATATTTGCGCCTGAAGAAATCAAGAACTCTAGGCCTGATATAATGAGCTTTGATAATTACTTAGATTTAAAAAATTACTTAATGAAATGAATTCTTACAATTTAGAAAATTTTGAAAGACCTAAGTTAACAATGCCAAATAATTGCAAAAAGCTACTGATGCATAGCTGTTGTGCACCATGTGCTGGTGAAATTATGGAGGCTGTTGCAGCATCCGGCATTGATACAACAATATATTTCTACAACCCTAATATTCACCCACGAGAGGAGTACGAAATAAGAAAAGAAGAAAACATTAGATTTGCAGAGAAGCTTGGTTTTGATTTTATCGATGCCGATTATGATAAAGATAATTGGTTTAAGAGAGTTAAAGGACTAGAAGATGAGCCTGAAAGAGGTGAGAGATGTACTGTGTGCTTTGATATGAGGTTTGAGAGAAGTGCATTATATGCAAAAGAAAATGGATTTGAC
The DNA here is from genome assembly GCA_042090165.1 of Gammaproteobacteria bacterium. GTDB lineage: Bacteria > Pseudomonadota > Gammaproteobacteria > Magnimaribacterales > TMED112 > TMED112. Next base: position 1,686 of record JBELJV010000059.1, on the reverse strand, counting down.
GTATTTGCTACAACACTAGGTATTTCAAGATGGAAAGACCTTAACCAGATTAATAATTCTGGCTTAAGGGCCGCAAATAGGTATAATAAGCTCACATTTTGGGATTTTAATTGGAGAAAACAGGGGGGTTCATCCCGAATGCTAGAAATCTCCAAACAAGAAAAATTCTATAAGCAAGAATATTGCGGTTGTGTATACAGCTTGAGAGACACCAACAGGTGGAGAAAGTCTAACGGCCGTGAAATTATAAAAAGAGGAATTAACTTCTACGAGATAAAATAATGAAAAAATTAGAAGGCGCAGGATTAAGGGGTCAGTCTGCAGGACAAACATCACTATCGACCGTTGAACAAGAAGGCAGTCTAAGATATTTGGGCTACAGTATTGAAGACCTTGCAAAAAATGCAACTTTTGAAGAAGTAGCGTACTTATTGCTTTTAGGTAAATTGCCAACATCATCAGGACTTGCAGAGTTTGAAGATGAGCTAATGAATCAAAGAACGATGCCTGTTTCACTTGTTAGTGTTGTTGAATCAATCCCAGCGTCAGCTCACCCAATGGAGGTTGTGAGAACAATTATTTCTTACATGGGAGTAATTGAGCCAGAAAAATCATTTGATGATCAGCTTGCGATTGCTAAGCGTTTGATAGGTGTAACAACTACTGCCATTGTTTACTGGTATAACTTTTCCCATAATGGAGTAAAGGTAAGCCAAGATTCTGGCGAAAGATCAGTAGCAGGACACTTCCTAAAATTACTCAGACAAGAAGACATTCCAGAATTAGACAAAAAAACCCTGGATGTGTCATTAACTTTATATGCTGAACACGAATTTAATGCTTCAACTTTTACAGGTCGAGTTTGTGCATCAACCCTTTCAGACCTTCACTCTTGTCTAACTGCAGCAGTTGGTAGTTTACGAGGTCCTTTGCACGGTGGAGCCAATGAAGAAGCAATGAAAATGTTGCAACAAATAAATTCTGTTGAGGAAGTTAAGGGCTTTGTTGATCACAAGTTTGAGAACAAAGAAAAAATTATGGGGTTCGGCCACGCAGTTTATTCAATAAAAGATCCAAGAAGCAATATCATTAAGAAATTTTCTGAGCAGCTTTCTGTTGGTCATGAACACAAATTGTTGCATGATGCAGCTGCAGAAATGGAAGCTTACATGTGGGAAAGAAAGAAATTATTCCCAAATACTGATTTCTTTATGGCTCCTGCATATCACTATATTGGTATACCAACTGATTTATTTACACCACTCTTCGCAATTGCTCGAATTGTAGGTTGGTCAGCACATGCCTTTGAACAAAGAAGCAACAATAGAATAATTAGACCAAGTGCAGAATATATTGGCCCTGAAGATAGAAAATGGGTTGATATTGAATCAAGGTAATGTCTAAATTCGATCCAGTAATACATAAACTCACAAATTTCACACAGACATTTGTTGCGGATGAATCATCATTGCAAGAGGCTAAAACATGCTTTTTTGATAGCTTGGCATGCGCATTTTTAGCACTCGAGCATGACAAAGTTCAAAACTTTTGTTCACTCGCATATATCAAGGATTCCTCAGGCAGCGTTGGGGTGATAGGAACGGATACAAAAACCAATGTTGTTGATGCAACATTTTTAAATGGAGCATTAATAAGATGGTTGGATTTTAATGATACCTGGCTTGC
>JBELJV010000058.1:0-4515 GCA_042090165.1 Gammaproteobacteria bacterium | reverse complement strand
ACCAATCAATCTCACAAGGGTTAATTTCTTTTCAAGACAATAAATTTATTTATCAACTCAATGATCCAATGAATCAGACAATTTACGGTTTAAAAGACCAGCTCATTGTGCAAGACAATGATTTTAAACAAGTCATGATATACGACAATAACTATAATTTTTTACTTTCCAAGGTATTCGATAAAGAACTGACTTATACGCCTGTCAGTTGTCCAGAGATTTGTTTTAAAGCAATTATCAATGATAAATCAATAAAGACTTCGACAGTTGCTGCTGTAAACAATAAACTTGCGAGTATGCAAATAGTTGACAGTCAAAACCAAGTTTTTTTGATTAAATTTAGCAATTTAGTTTATGAATCAACTAATATTAGTTATGTAGCACCAAATGATTATCAGATAATTAGAAATGATTGATTTAAATAAATTAAAGGGCAATCCTGAGCTCGCTGAAAAGCTCTCTGCTAAAGGTTCTACAGCTGATATAGATCATTTATTTTCTCTGCATGATATTAAAAATGCTATGCAAGTAGAACTTGATGATCTTAAAAATAAAAAAAATGAAATATCTAATCTGATTGGGGAGCTTGCCAGAAATGGTGAAAACATCGATGAACATAAAAATAAATCAAATGTAATAACTGATTCAATTGATGCCTTGCAGGAAAAATTTAATTTAGCAAAAACAGAGCTTTCAGATCTCTTATTATCTATTCCAAATATTCCGGATGATGATGTTCCCACAGGGCCTAATGAAGAAGCCAATATTGTGATTTCTGAAAGTATTCATACGCAAAAATCAAAGGGACTAGATCATACTCAAATTGGCGAACTGATTGATGGAGTTGATTTTAACAAAGCTACTTTGATGAGTGGTGCTAGATTTGTCGTTTTAAAAGGTAAGGTGGCAAAACTACAACGTGCACTCATACAGTTTATGCTTGATGAAGCTGAAAATAATGGTTACCAAGAACAATACGTTCCATACATAGTGAATACAGAATCTCTTATCGGAACTGGTCAATTGCCAAAGTTTGAAGAAGATCAATTCAAGGTAGATGAAAATAAATATTTAATACCGACAGCAGAAGTTCCTTTGACTAATCTGTTAAGAGATACAACTCTAAACGAATCAGATCTGCCAGTAAAATTAACAGCACATACACCTTGTTTTAGATCTGAAGCTGGAAATTATGGCAAAGATACAAAGGGTATGATTCGACAGCATCAGTTTGAAAAAGTAGAACTTGTAAAGTTTGTCCACCCAGAGGATTCAGATAAAGCACTTGGCGACTTGACCAATAACGCAGCCCAACTTCTTGATAAACTTGAACTATCTTACAGAAAAGTACTTTTGTGCACGGGTGATCTGGGTTTTTCATCAGCAAAAACCATTGATTTAGAAGTTTGGCTACCAAGCCAAAATTGTTTCAGAGAAATATCTTCATGCTCAAATTTTAGAGACTTTCAAGCACGAAGAATCAACGTAAAGGTTAAAAATAATAAATACAAATACGTTCCTCACACCCTAAACGGCTCAGCACTTGCAGTTGGAAGAACGTTAGTAGCGATTTTAGAAAATAATTATGTTGAAGGTGAAGGGGTTCACATACCAGCAGCTCTTACAAAATATTTAAATTTTTCGTTAATTGAAGCTAAAGGCAAAATTTAACATAAAAGTCACAAAATTTATGTGATATTTCAATAGATAACTATAGAATATACCAATATAATTTTTCGAGGATATAAATTATGAAAAAAATATTTTTACTTTTTATTGCCTGTTTTTCAATCGGTAACATGCTGGCACAAGAGACAACATCGAATGTGCGTGGTACTGTAACTGATAATGAGGGTAGTGTAATTGCTAACGCCAGCGTTACATTAACCAGCTCAACAACAGGAAGTTCAAAGACTGTTGCTTCTGATGTGAATGGTCTTTACAGCATCAGAAATTTGCCATCTGGTGTTTCGTATAATTTGGATGTTTCGGCTGATGGTTTCTTAGGTACCGACACCGAAAGTGTGTTTCTATCAGTTGGTCAAACAGCTGAAGTTAATATTTCACTTAGTACTGTTGAGGAAGTAAGAGTTGTTGGACAAACTGTCGAAATAGCAACTACAGCACTTGGACCAAACGCAGTGTTCAGTTTTGAGGACTTACAGAATTCCCCAGCTGTTAATAGAAATATTAATGATGTAATTGGACAAGATCCTCGAATTTTCATCGAACAAAACAGAGGTGACATTGATGCTATACAGTGTATCGGTGCAAACTCCAGATTTAATAGTCTTACAGTCGATGGCATTAGACTCAACGACGGATTCGGATTGAACTCAAACGGTTACCCAACACAAAGAATGCCATTCCCATACGATGCTATAACAAGTGTTGCAGTTGAGATGGCACCTATGAGTGTTACCTATGGAGGTTTTTCTGCATGTAATATCAATGCTGTAACAAAATCTGGCTCAAACGAAATGTTTGGTGGCGGTTTTGTTGAATTTGGTGGCAGCGACTTGCAAGGTGACTCGTTAGAAAGTGAAGATCTTAATCTTGCTTCTTTTGACGAAAGTGTTTACGGGTTTGAGTTTGGTGGTTCAATCATTAAAGATAAACTTTTCTTCTACGGCGCGTACGCATTTTATGACACTGTAAACTTCACTGGTCGTGGACCAGTTGGTTCAGGTGCGCTTAGAGAAGTTGATATTACTCAAGCCGAACTCGATAGAATTGTCGATATTGCTATAAACAACTACGGCTTCAATCCTGGTGTAATTCCACAAGATCCTTTCGACACAGAAGATGAAAAATATCTTTTAAAATTAGATTATTACGCTACTGACAGAACAAGAGCATCTTTTACTTATAAATACAATGATAGTCTCGATTACACTGCAGCAGACGGTAGCAGTAGTGAGCTTGAATATGCTGGTCATTACTACTTAAGAGGTGCTGAAATGAATGCTTATTCACTTTCAGTCTTTACCGACTGGAGCGATAAGTTTTCAACAGAAGTTAGATACGCTGTTAACGATGTTGACTTTACACAAACCCCCTCAGGCGGAAAAGTCTTCGGTGAATTTAGAGTTGAAACAGACGATGTAGACGTTTTCTTTGGTAGTGACGATAGTAGACAAGCTAACGATTTAAATTACACAGTGACAAACTTCGTCCTCAAAAGTACATTGGTGGTTGATAATCACACTTTTACCTTTGGTTTTGAAAATGAAAACTACGATTTATACAACCTCTTTTATCAACACACTTTAACTGAAACAAGATTTGGCAGTATTGATGATTTTGAAGCAGGTAATGCCTACCAAATGGAATATGGAAACCATTTCACACACAACTCAGATTTAATAGGTGACTACCTCGAATATGATGTTGGGACATTGTACTTGATGGACGAATTCTCTGTTAACGACAAGTTAAATGTTGTATTGGGCTTAAGATATGAGTACTACGAAACAGATAGCATCCCACAATTAAATACTGACTTTGTAGATGCATTTGGATTTGCTAACAACGCAACACTTGACGGTGTTGACCTGCTAATGCCAAGACTTGGTTTCACCTATGAATTATCCGATAGCGTTGAAGTAAGAGGCGGATATGGGTTGTTCTCAGGTGGTAACCCTAACGTTTGGTACATGAACAATTACGCAAATACAAACGTAGACGCTGTTAAGGGCAGAATAAGAAACGTCAGTCTTTTTGATGTTGATTACGCAGCAGCAAGCTGTGTAGCCGGTGCACCAAGAGTAGGTGCAGGTTACTGTGTACCTCAAGCGCTGTATGACCAAATTACAAACCTTGATGGTTCAAACTTTGAGATTAACTATTTGGATCCTAACTTTGAGGCTCCAGCTGAACTCAAAACAACACTTGGTTTAACCAAATACTACGATGATGGGACAGTAGTTACTCTGGACTATCAAAGAGGTAGGGGTCAAGACAATGCAATTTGGAAGAGAGGACCTGAGCTTGTAGTGAATGGCACAACTACTCAAGGTCGTGATGCTTACGATGAAGGTAGTCCTGGTACATTTGTACTAACCAACACATCAGTGAGCAGCACAGTTGACTCATTTGCGATTGGGATATTTAAAGACTTCGGTGATGTCGATGTCAGATTAGGTTATGCCTATGTTGATTCCAAAGATGTTAACCCTATGACTTCATCAGTAGCTGCGTCCAACTATTGGAACAGAACTTTCTGGAGTCCGCAAGAAGAAGTGCTATCAAGATCCAACTACAACGTCAGAAATAGAATGACAGCTAAAGTTGGGTACGTAAAAGAATTCTTTGCAGGTTTACCAACAAGGTTTGTTCTGTTTGCACAAGCTGACGATGGGTCACCTTACAGCTTGGTGATTGACGGTTACGATTGTACAAGCGGTGAATATGGTTTCGACCCATATCTTGATTATATAGACCATTGCTTGGTTGAACCGGGCACAAGAAACGCAATGGATGGTAGTGATTTTGCTAAGGCTGATCTTAGAATCA
>JBELJV010000057.1:0-4644 GCA_042090165.1 Gammaproteobacteria bacterium | reverse complement strand
CAATTTTTTCACCTGTAAAAAGAGTGAATTATAAAGTTGAGAATGCTCGAGTAGAAAATAGAACAGATCTTGATAAGCTGATCCTTGATCTTGAAACTGATGGCTCAATTGATGCCAAGTTAGCTGTGAAATACGCAGCAACAATCTTGCAGCATCAGCTATCCGTATTTGTTGAGGAGGAATTAGTATCAAGAAAAGAAACAAGAAAAGATAAATATGATTTTGATCCACTACTACTAAGATCTATTGAAGAACTTGAGCTAACAGTAAGATCAACAAACTGTTTAAAAGCAGAAAATATTTTCTTGATTGGTGATTTAATTCAAAGAAGTGAAATGGACCTTCTAAAAACACCAAACCTAGGCAAAAAATCCTTAAATGAAATTAAAGATGAGCTTGCTTCAAGAGGGTTATTAATGGGAACAGTCCTCAAGAATTGGCCACCAATGTAATAATGAGACATAGAAAGTTAAGTAGAAGATTTAGCAGAACATCATCACATCGTATGGCTATGATGAGGAATCTGGCTATTTCATTAATTGAGCATGAGGTCATCAAGACCACAGTTGAGAAAGGCAAAGAGCTTAGAAGGTTCTTAGAGCCTCTTATCACACGAGCAAAAGAAGATACACTTCACAATAGACGAACTGTGCTTTCAAACTTAAATTCTAAAGATGCAACTTCAAAGCTTTTCTCTGACCTTGGTCCAAGGTTCAAAGAAACGAATGGCGGCTACTTAAGAGTCATAAAAGCTGGATTCAGAGCTGGTGACAAAGCTGATGTTTGTTATCTTGAGTTAACAATCAGAAATGTTGATGAAACAGAAGCGGATGAAACTGAAAATACAACAGAAGTTTCTAGCTAATTAATTTAAGCATTTTTCCTGTATAAGATTTTTTTGATTTCTTGATTGTTTTGGGATCTCCTTCTGCTACAAGATAGCCTCCACCATCTCCACCTTCGGGCCCTAAATCGATTATCCAGTCAGCTAGTTTGATTACGTCTAAGTTATGCTCAATTACAATTACGCTATTACCCTTGTTTACCAGTTTATTTAAGACATCCATTAACATCTGAATATCAAAAAAATGTAATCCAGTTGTAGGCTCATCGAGAACATAAAGAGTATTACCTGTGTCTCTTTTGGACAATTCTTTTGATAATTTAACCCTTTGAGCCTCTCCACCTGAGAGTGTGTTAGCAGCTTGGCCAAGTTTGACATAAGCAAGACCCACTTCTTTTAGGGTTGATAGTTTTTTTAGTACTTGTGGGATTGATTTGAAAAATGACATTGCTTCTTCAACTGTCATTTCTAGAATCTCATGTACATTTTTATCCTTAAATTTAATCTCAAGCGTATCATCTCTGAACCTTTTGCCTTTACAAACATCACATTCAACGTACATATCTGGTAGAAAATGCATTTCAACTTTAACCCAGCCCTCACCTCTGCAATTTTCACACCTTCCACCTTCGACATTAAAACTAAACCTGCCTGGTTTGTAACCTCTTTCTCTTGATTCAGAGGTATTGGCAAAGATATCTCTTATATGTGTAAAAAGGCCTGTGTAAGTAGCTGGATTACTTCTAGGTGTTTTGCCGATCGGGCTTTGATCAATTGAAATAAGTTTATCAATATTTTCTTCGCCAATTATTTTAGAAAATTTGGTTTTTTCAGGCAGTTTTGAATTATTAAGTTTTGAGTTGATCCCAGGAATAAGTGTATGATTTATTAAAGATGATTTGCCTGAACCAGAAACACCTGTAACAGCAACAAGTTTATTTAAGGGGATATCAACATTTACTTCATTAAGATTATTTGTTGTTGCTCCAGAAATAAGTATTGAATTACTTGAATCCTTTCTCTCCTTTTCTTTAAGCTCAATAAGCTTTTCACCTTTCAGATACTCTGCTGTGATCGATCTCTTTGAGTCGCAGATATCTTCTAGAGTTCCTTCTGCAACAATTTCTCCACCATGTATGCCAGCACCAGGACCTAAATCAATAACATGGTCTGCGGCTCTAATCATCTCTTCATCATGCTCAACTACTATAACTGTGTTGCCCAAGTCTCTTAGTTTTGCCAGAGTTTTAATAAGTTTTATGTTATCTCTTTGATGGAGTCCGATAGATGGTTCATCTAGCACATATATCACCCCAACAAGACCTGACCCTATTTGGCTTGCGAGCCTAATTCTTTGCGCTTCACCCCCTGAGAGTGTATTAGCACCTCTGGAAAGATTTAAATAATCTAGACCAACATCCAGTAAAAAAGATAATCTAAGAATTATTTCTCTACTAATTTTTTCTGCTATTTCAGATTTGTTTCCAATCAAATTCATATTTTCAACAATATCCAGCGTATCTTTGATTTTTAAATTGCTTATTTCAGGCAGGCTCATACCATCAACAAAAACATTTCTTGCAACTTCATTAAGTCTTTGCCCTCCACATGAATTGCATGTCTTTTCTGAAACATAAGTATTTATCTTTTCTTTTATGAAAAATGAATCAGTTCTATCGTATTGTTTTTGCAATGACGGAATTACTCCTTCGAACTTTTCAGTTTTTTTCTTTTTATCAACAAGGTCTTCAAAGGTAATTTCTTTTGTCATGCCCCATAAAATGGTCTCTTTTGTTTTTGTTTTTAAGTTATTCCACGATGAGTTGATATCTTCCCCAAGTGCAGCGAACAATCCAATTAGTTTGCTTTGGTAATATGGAGTATTCCAGGGCTCTATACACCCTTGTGCTATTGATAAATTTTTATATTTTATTATCTTCTCTTCATCAAAATATGCTTTTACACCAAGCCCATCACATTCTTCACATGCTCCGCTTGGATTATTGAAAGAGAAAATTTTTGGTTCAAGCTCTTGAACAGAATAATTACATTTTGGGCACGAGTGTCTATTTGAAAGCCTATATTCGTTCTCATTCCCGGCGATATCTACACTGCCGTTTGAAAACCTTATTGCTGTTTCAATTGATTCTGTCAATCTTTGTTTGCAGTCTTTTGAATCATCTATTAATAATTGATCAACTAAAACTGAAATATTGTGTTTTTTATTTTTTTCTAAAAGAGGAACCTTATTGATCATATAAATTTCATTATCGACTCGAACTTTAGAGAAGCCCTCAGCCATAAGTTGGCCAAGTAGTTCGATATGTTCTCCTTTTCCATCCATAATGATTGGCGAGTAAACAGAAATTTTATTTCCTATTTCTTTTTTAATTGTATCTGCCACCATTGATACAACAGGTTTTGCATCAAGCTCAAGCCCATGATCAGGACATTTTGGAATGCCTACTCTTGCAAAAAGAAGTCTTAGATAATCATGAACTTCAGTAATAGTTCCCACAGTTGATCTCGGATTATGGGATGTAGATTTTTGCTGAATAGAAATGGAAGGTGAAAGGCCTTCAATTGACTCAATATCAGCCTTATCCATTACTGAAAGAAACTGTCTGGCATATGTTGAAAGTGATTCTACATATCTACGCTGACCTTCAGCATATATTGTGTCGAATGCAAGAGAAGATTTGCCAGAACCAGATAGTCCTGTAATAACAGTTAGCTTATCCCTTGGTATTTTTAGGGATATATTTTTTAAATTATGTGCTTTTGCACTTTTGATCTCAATAAACTTCAATTTGATAGCATGAAATAGAAAAAATTATTATAGAATATATATATGTCAAACGGCCTAAATAAAGTCCTAATTATCGGAAATCTTGGATCAGATCCTGAGATTAAATATACTCAAGCAGGAAGTCCTGTTGCAAATTTATCTGTCGCGACATCAGAAAGATGGAAAGATAAAAATACTGGTGAACAAAAAGAGCAAGTTGAATGGCACAGAGTTGTTATTTTTGGAAGGCTAGCAGAAATCGCAGAACAGTATCTAAAAAAAGGTTCTAAGATTTTTGTTGAAGGAAAACTTCAAACAAGAGATTGGGAAGATTCAGAAGGTAAAAAGAGGTACACAACTGAAGTTGTTGCTAGAGAAATGACAATGCTTGATTCGAAAGGAGACAGTATGGAGAGCTCATCTTCCGCCAGTTCATCTTCAAAACCAAATAATGATAAATTCGAGGAAGATATACCCTTTTAGGCTCTTCGAATAATTATTGACCCGTTAGTCCCACCGAAACCAAATGAATTAGATAAAAAACAATTTATCTTCTTCTCAATATTTTCTTTAATAATTGGAAAATCTTCAGCTTCATGATCTATCTCATCAATATTGTGGCTTCCACACAAAAAATCGTTATCCATCATCATAAGACAATATATAACTTCATGAACTCCAGCTGCGCCCAGTGAGTGCCCAGTAAGTGATTTGGTTGATGAAATCAAAGGCATATTATCGCCAAATACTTTTTTGATTGCTTTAAGTTCTGTAATATCTCCTGCAGGCGTGCTTGTTCCATGCGTATTAATATACTCAACTTCTCCTAGGCCTTTAAGCCCTTCCATACATCTAGAAGCTCCTTCTCCAGATGGGCTAACGAGAGAGTAGCCATCACTTGATTCTGAGCAAGATACAATTTCTCCATAAATCTTCACACCTCTTTTAAGGGCACTATCCATATCTTCTAAAATAACAATTCCACCACCTCCTGATGGAACAAAACCATCGC
>JBELJV010000005.1:0-26116 GCA_042090165.1 Gammaproteobacteria bacterium | reverse complement strand
TCTTAAGAGCTTCCATTAGACCATCTCTGTCACCAGAGACAACTTCTTGCAAGGTTCGCTTACCAAATTCATTTCTGATTTTGTCTTTAACCCTTCGTTGTAATGTATCTTCAGCTACTCGAGTCTGACCGCCATTGGTGGATGTATAGTATGTCTCTTCATCGACAATCTTATATTTCACAAAAGCGTCAACATTAAGTGGTTTTGATTCATTTGATAACACTCGATCAGGCGGAGTATCCAAAGACCTAAGTCTTCCCTCAAACTTAATGACATTATCAACAAATGGAACTTTGAAATTGAGACCTGGATCAAGAGTTCTTTCAAAAGCACCAAGCTTTAAAAGAATTGCTTTTTCAGTATCACGAACAATCACAACAGATTGAGCAAGCGCCGTAATTATTAATAGTACTAATAGTGTTGTTAAAGTGCTTCTATTCATCGTCTTCCTCCTCTTTCTTTATTAATTGATCAAGTGGTAAATATAGAAGATTGTTACCTCCCTCTACATCTATCATCACCTTAGTGCTTGAAGACATGACCTCTTCTAGTGTATCGATATAGAGTCTTTCCCTGGTAACCTCAGGTGCTTTTTGATACTCAGCTAACAAAGCAGTGAATCTATCAGCCTCACCTTCTGCGACTGCAATAACTTTTTCTTTGTATGCTTCCGCATCTTGTAGTTGCCTTTGAGCCTCACCTCTGGCTTGAGGAACAATTGAAAGAGCATATTTTTCTGCCTCATTTCTAAGCCTCTCTTTATCTTCTCGTGCTGCCACAACATCTCTAAATGAATCAATAACGTCAGCAGGCGGTTGTCTTTGCTCAATATTTACTTGCTGCACAACAATACCTGCATCATATATATCTAGATATTCTTCTAGTCTTAGTAATATGCCTGAACTGATAGCTGCAGCTCCAGATGTTAAAAGATCATCCATGACATTTTCACCCACAACGTGTCTTAGTGCGCTTTCAGTTGCTTGTCTTATTGTTATTTCAGGATCTTCGACGTTAAGTGCATATTTCTTCAAGTCGCTAATTGTGTACTGAACGTTTAGCTCAACATCAACAATGTTCTCATCTTTTGTAAGCATATTAGTTGGCAGAACAAAGGTTCTGATTCTTGATACATTTTCTGCTGCGTATATCTCTTCCACCACTGGGAAATGAAATTGCAATCCAGGACCTAAAACTCTGTTGTAGTTTCCAAAAGTTAAAACTACTAGCCTATCTGCTTCATTGACAATTCTTATGCCTAGAAAAACATATAAGGTTATTAACCCCATAATCAGATAGGAGAAAAATTTAAAATCAAATTTGAAACTGGTGCCACCACTGTCGCCGCCACTTCCACCTGATGCAAACATTTTTCTTAACTGTTTAATGGCATCATCAAGATCTGGAGGGCTGTTTTTTTTACCCCATGGATCGTTATCGTTAGGATTCCAACTCATATATTACTCCTTAAGTATTTGCTTATTGTACCAGAAAAAACCTCTGCATCCTTGATATTCACTGTATTTAAACAGCTGTTTAATGAAAACTTCTTCATCCAAGTTTTTTGAGTTTTAACTAATTGTTTAGTTGAGCTTAAAGCATCATTTGTGGCCTGCTCAATTGTAATTTCGTTATTGAGACAAGCAAAAAAATGTTTGTAATTTATCGCATTCATGCTCTGACTATCTGAAGTTAATTTATATTTGTTTTTCACATATTCAAGTTCTTGAATGAATCCATTTTGCACAATTTCACTTAGTCTCTGTTCAACATTGCTGTCTAAAGACTTTTTTTTGCCATCAATACCAAGTAATAAGCATTTGTTTTGATCAAAAAATAGCTGTTTTGGTTCATTTTTTAAATCTGATAATTTATTTCCAGTAATTCTTATAATCTCGAGAGCTCGCTCAACTCGTCTACTGTTGTTGTGATCTATATTGTTAAATGTCTCAAAATCTATTCGCTTTAGTTCATCAACAAGGCTAGCTGTACCTTTTAAAGTTTTCTTTTCTTTAATTTCTTTTTGAACTGATTTATCGCTGGGAAAATTATGAATACCGTTTAACAAGACAGAGTGATAAAGCATAGAACCACCAACCAACATAGGTATTTTATTTCTCTCAGTGATTCTAATTAAAGCCTCATTAACATATTGCATAAAAATACCAATATCAAAGGTTTCGCTTGGATCAATTATGTCAATTAAATAGTGAGGAACTGCATTAAGATCTTCTTGGCTTGGTTTGCAAGTTCCAATATTCATATCTTTATACACCATAGCTGTATCAATGCTTACCACTTCAATAGGAAACTGCTTTGCTAATTCCAAGGAAATACTGGTTTTCCCTGATGCAGTTGGTCCGATTAAGAAAATTGCTGGAAAATTATATTTATGACTCATTTAAAATATCTATAACTTGATCGTAAGAACCAGAAAGATTTTTTAATGCATCATGTTGGTTTTGAAAATATTCTTGTCTGGCTAATTGGTTTTCATATGTGTTTACCAAATCTCTAAGTTGAGCTTGGGAATTGAATGTTTTTATTATCCCTTTATCACAGAGAAGCGTCTTAAGCTCAGAATAATTTTTTAGCTTAATTCCAGTAATGGATGGTGTTCCAGCATAAATTGGTTCAATAAAGTTATGGCCTTTATCAAAAACTATGCTTCCAGCTACTACAGCCAAATCTGCAGCCGCATAAAGCTCGAACAAACTTCCTATTTCGTCGTAAATAATAACTTTCTCTTTAAGGCCATGCTCTGCTTCTGAAAATAATGAAAAACCTATGCCCTTGTCCTTCAATAATTTCTTTACTCCATTAATTCTTTCAGGGTGTCGCGGTGCAATTACAAGCACAATGTCAAGGTCATGCAATGCATTGATTACATAGTCTTCTTCCCCATCGTGTGAGCTACCTAAAACGACTGTAAATTTATTGCTATTCAGTTTAGCTATAATTTTTTCCTTAACCTCCTCTCTAATGAAGTAATTTTCAGAATTCACTTTTATGTTTCCAATTATGTCGATATTAGAAACACCAAAGGCAGCCAATCTTTCCTTTTCTCTTGCTGATTGAACTAGAAATCTATTGAATTTTTTGAATACTTGCTCCGAGAAAGCTTTGAACATTGACATGCGCTGGAATGATTTCTCTGAAATTGATGTATTAAGAGAGATAAGTTTAGTGGATTCAGGCATTGAAAAAACTAAATTTGGCCAAAATTCACTTTCGAACAAGATAACCTTGTCTATATTAAGACGGTCGCATAGTTTCTTGTAAATCATTGGCACATCGTAAGGAAAGATAATGGTTTTTATTTGTGAATTTTTGAAAACTTTCTCAAGTTCATCCCTTCCAGTGTTTGTGGTTGAACTTACTACTACTTGTTTCCCTTGCTGTGAGAGTCTTTTGGCTAAGGGTGTTAAAATTTTTATTTCGCCAAGACTTACGCCATGCAACCAAATTGTTTTTTCGTTTGACCTGCCTAGATAAAAACCTAATTTCATAAGAATTGTTTTGAACTTTGGGCTTTTCAAGATAAAAAAATCTCTAAGGATTAGTAGTGGTAAAAATAAAAAGTAAATTAAGTTATATACAATAAGCATTAGATGAATAATATCATTGTTGTACTGATTATATCTTTTACTAAGCTTTTGAGCCTATTGCCCAGATCATTTTTCTTTGTGAGCAATTCTAAGGTTTGGAATATATTGAGCACGCCTCTTAAGAAAAGACGGCAAATTATTGAAGCAAATATTAACTATTGTTTCGATGATAAACCTGAGAAATGGCGTCAAGCACTAATAAATAAGACATGGGATGAGACACTGCTTGGGCTATATGATAATAATCTTGCATGGAACGCGGGGCAAAGAATAAACAATATCAAATGTGAGATTAAAAATGAAGCGCTTCTGAGAGAAGCACAAAATAAAGGCGAAGGTGTGTTGCTGCTGTTTAGACATAATGTTTTCCTAGAAATGTCTGCTAGGCTGATCAGTGAAAATTTTGATATTTATGGCATGGAGAGACCCAACAACAGCCAAGTAATGCAAAAAGTTATCTTATCGGGGCGACTAAAGGCTATGAAGGGTTTGGCAAGCAACAAAAAAGTAAACGAAACTGTAGAGTGGCTGAAAAAAGGCAGAACAGTTTTGTATGGGCCTGATCAAGACTATAGAAATAAAAGATCAGTGGTCTCAAAATTTTTTGGAAAAGATTGTCTTACAACTACTGTTCCCTATACATTAAAAAAATTAACCAACTGCAAACTCTTTTATCTTGATTTTTATCGAGAGGGTAACGGTTATAAATTTTCTATAGAAGATATTGCTCACCTATCAGATTCTCCTCAATCATTTGCTGATGAAATAAATAAAAAAATAGGAGATGATGTGCTTGCTCACCCTGAGCAATATTTTTGGCACCATAGAAGATTCAAATCACAGAATCCAGCAATATATGATTGAAAAATTTAAGGATATAAAGGGTTTTTTGTCAGAGGACGAGGGATCTGCCCTTTTTGAATTCTGTGAAAAATTTTGCATTGGTGGAATTGCAGTTGAAATAGGTTCATATTGTGGAAAATCAGCCTGTTATCTTGGTTATGCTTGCAAAAAAAATAACTCAAAATTATTTAGTGTAGACCATCACCAGGGCTCTGAAGAACAACAATATGGAGAAGAATATTTTGATGAGGATATTTATGACTTTGATGAGAAAAGAGTGAATACTTTGCCTCTTTTTTTAGAAAATATCTCAAAATTTAACCTAACCGCTCACATTGAACCAATAATTGATACTTCCGAAAATGCTTCAAAATTAATACAGAGTGATATTGATTTTGTTTTTATTGATGGCAGCCATACATTTGAATCTACTAGAAATGATTTTGCCTGCTGGTCACCAAAAATTAGAGAAGGTGGTATTTTAGCCATACATGATATCTACGATACAGAAATGGAAGGAGGACAAGCACCTCGGGAAATTTATCTAAAAGCACTTGATGAAGGGTATGAATTACTTAAACGCGTTGAGAGCTTAGTTATTTTGCAAAAGCTACAATAAGAGTGCTTTATCTTTCTTTGTTAAATCATAAAGACAGTCTGCAGCAATAATTGCAGCAGCATTAGTCCATGTGGAATGCTCATCAGGCCAATTGATATCAAGCTTATACTGATATCCGGTGGGAAATATTCCATCTTTATTCATATGCTGCATCACATCATTGAATATTTTCTTTGCTTCTGTTGTTTTGCCTGCTTTGTGCAAAGCGATACAACATTCTGAAGACTCAGCAATTGTTATCCATGGCTCGTCCTCCACACATTTAATCCCTAAACCTTCTACATAAAACTTACTCAGCACTTGATCGATATTGTCTACATCTCCACAATCAATTAAATATGGATAATAAGAGTCCATTGAAAATCTTGCTCTATCAATTCCATCTCGGTTAAATCTTGAAGAATGAAATGTTTCTAAGTTAAAAAAGTTTGTATTTTCTTGCTGGTCTTCCTGCAAAACATTCGTGCATAAGAAAGAGTATGCTCTTCGAGAGAGTTCAAGCGAACATGAAGCAGTAATTAGTGAATTATCAGCAAAACCTTTTGTATCTAAAGCCCAAAAAAATAAGCCATCTGTGTCTCTAAACTTCATCATTCCTTCAAAGATAAGTTTTAATTTTTTTTTATATTTTTGAATGTAAGAAGCATTGCCATCAATCATATATTTTTGCACAAGAGGCAAAAGGATATACGCTGCATGGTGAGGCTCATAATAATCCTTAGTAACCTTATCTTTAATAGTTTCAGAGATTATTAATCCTTCGCTATTAATATTTTTGAATACATATTCGAGACCTTTATCAAAATGATCCCACTCTTCAAAAATTGCTAAAGCTATCAGACATTCTGAATGATCCCAGGCATCAAATTTTTCGTGTTTATCCCAGCATATAGCTCCATCACTTTTTTGATTTGTGATTATCCAGTCTTTCGCATGAAGGAATATTTCTTTGTTCATTTTCTAAGGTAGTAACATTCTGATTTCCCAAAAAAAGGATTCAAGATTTTTTCTAAAGCATATGAAAATTTTGCTTGGCCAAACATCTGCTTTACCAACAAGCTATGAAAGGAGCGCAAAAACTCACTATCTTCCATGTTATTCCTTGCTTTAAAAATCCAATAAAACGAATGCATTGCATGCTCTCTGTGATGTTTAAATAATGTGAGTTTTAACTTATTGAACTCCTCAAGTAAAAAAGAATTCTTAAATATTCTGATATGGCCACCAGGTGTTTGCATATATTTTTTTGAGTACTTCCAGCACAAGCTCTCGGGAAAATAAGTTGGCACACTTATCAGCAAAACTGCCCCTGGTTTTAATATCCTGTGACATTCTTTTAAAACTATTTCAAAATTTGGAACATGCTCTAAAACTTCAGAGCAAATTACTAAATCTTGGGAGTTATTTGGCAATGCAATGTGCCTAACGTCTTCATTGAAAAATGTGAAGTTGTTTTGATTTTTGGAAATGTGGTTATGAAACTCTCTTTTAAGAGCACTTATTTCATCAAAAGATTGATCAATTCCTATGATTTTTGCTTCTTTTAATTTGAACCCAAGAGATTTGAGGTGCCGGCCATTCCCGCAACCAACATCAACCATGTTTTTAACTTTTTTTAGGTTAATGTGCTTAAAATTAAAAGTTTCCATGGATTATTTCTTGGTAAAGGCTTTCTAGCTTGATAGCATACTCGTCCCAACCAAAAAAATCACCTCTTCTAAGCTTGCTTTGATCCTTTACTTCATTGCGCAAATCATGATTGCTTGCAAGCTCTATCATTTTTTCTGCCAAACTTGATGCTCTTTCGGCATCAAAAATAATTCCTGCATTTCCTGCAAGCTCTGGCAATGAACCTTTGTTTGCAACAAGCACTGGAAGCTCACTTGATATCATTTCAACAAGAGGAAAGCCAAAACCCTCATAAAGAGATGCTGAAATTCCAATATCTGCTTCATTGAGGCAACTTAACAATTCTGCTCTGCTTAATTTTTCTTTGTAATCGATATTTGATTCAATATTGAGATTATTTACTAAGTCTTTATTATCTTCGCGCATGTTGCCAATAACAGTTAGTTTTATTTTTGGTAACTCTTTTTTTGCAATTGCTATTGCCTTTAATATATTTTCCAAATTTTTCATTGGAACATCAGCACTGACAATCGTCACAAATTGATTTTTAAACTCTTTTTGATTGTTTTGTTCCGGTGTTGCTGTATCAACTCCATTCCATATAACTTTAATTTTGCTTTCAGAACAATCAAAGAATTTTACAATGTCTCTTTTTGATGATTCTGATGGCGAGACAATAGCTTTTATATTCTTTACATTCTTTTTTTGAACATTTAAAAAAGAATACCAACGCTTGATTGAGAATCTACGTAAATAACAAGGCTCATTTTCCAAATCTATATCTCTATCGATATGAATAGGATGATGTAAAGTTGTGACAAGCCTATTGTTGATTGTCTTTGAATAATTACTAAGCGATTGATTGTCATGAAATATATCAAATGAGTCCTGATTCTTAATAAAGTGATCATTTTTTAAAAGTCTGTCGCCAAAAAAAATTGGCTCAGTAAATGTCCCAGTACAGGTCTCAAAAAAGTCTAGAATCTCCATTGAAGTAATGGGTTGTTTTAAGAAATTTTTTAACCTTTGGTTAAAATCAAATGATTCGAAATACCCTGGTGTTTCAATGGGAACCAAATCAATGTCATCTGACACATCTGGCAGAGGTGCACCTGAGTAAATGGCAATCTGATGACCCCTTTCAAGCAGAGCTTCAGTTACATTTTTTAGATAAATTCCTTGCCCGCCAGAGAATGGATCACTTCTATAGGCTAAAAAAGCCAATTTGAGTTTGGACATTAAACTTTTGACAGCCAGTCGGAATATTCTTTTGCCTCATCTCTAACTGCATCGAGGTATTTTGATTGTATTAGGGTTGTGATTTCCCCTCTTGCACCATTGCCAACTTCAGTTTTATCAACAGACCTTATTGGTGTTACTTCTACAGCTGTCCCGCAAAAAAAGATCTCGTCTGCGGTGTAGAGCTCATCTCTGGTGATGTTTCTTTCTATTACGTCAATATTATAGTCTTTAGCAATTTGTATTACAGTTCTACGAGTTATGCCATTTAAACAACATGTCAGCGCAGGGGTGAATAGTTTGCCATCTTTGATTAAGAAGATATTCTGTCCACTTCCCTCTGCAACAAAACCAGTGGTATCTAAAAGTACTGCTTCGTGATAGCCATTTCGTTTTGCCTGATCATGAGCCATTATTCCATTTACATAGCCTCCACTAATTTTTGATTTTGTCATCAAACTATTTGGAAATTGTCGTGTGAATGAGGAAACCATTACATCTATGCCTTTCTCCATTGTTTCTGCTCCAAATACTGATGGCCACTCCCAGCATGAAACCATTAAGTGCGACTTCATACCTTCAATATCAAGCCCAAGCTTCTCATCGTTGAGATAAATTAGTGGTCTTATGTAAGCATCTTTTAGACCAGATTTTGATATTACGCCTAGCTGTGCAGCCATTACTTCATCAAATGAAAATTCAATTGGAACATTAATGATCTTTGCGGATTCAAAAAGTCTTTCAGTATGTTCTTTTAGTCGAAATATATTTACTTCACCGTTTTTTGCTTCATAAGACCTAACGCCTTCAAAAGCACCAAGACCATAATGAAGTGTATGCGTCAGAGGGCTTAAATAAGCGTCCTCTTTTTTTACATAATTTCCGTTTAACCAATAAGCATTTGACATAGTGCGTAGTATAATTGTTTTAACCATTTATTTAAAATTTATATGAACGAAAATATCTTCCGTGCTTATGATATCCGTGGCAATGCTGAACAAGACTTAACTCGTGATGTGCTTGTAAAAATTGGGTTTGTTCTTGGCAGTAAAGTAAAAGATAGTGGCTCTGATGCAATATACATTGGTCACGATAGCAGACTCTCATGCAAAAGAATCTTTATTGATCTTTGTATTGGGATAAATAGTGCAGGCATAAAAGTTCTTAATCTTGGATTAGTGCCTACCCCTATGGTTTATTACGCAACAAATGTTGGCTTAACTAGCCATGGTGTCATGATTACTGGAAGCCACAATCCAAAAGATGACAATGGATTAAAAATAGTGCTTGATGGGGGCCCAGTTTCAGGGATCGATATACTCAATTATGTTAAAAAAGTTGAGTCATGCACAACTAATGAAGCAAACATAGAGAATATTAGTTTTGAAGCCCAATACATCCATGAAGTTGTGTCCAAAAGTTCAACTTCAAAAAAATTAAAGATTGTTTTAGATAGCGGCAATGGTGCAGCTGGCATTCTTGCCCACAAAACTTTTGTAGCACTCGGCCATGAAGCTATATCTATAAATCAAGAACCTGATGGAAACTTCCCAAATCACCACCCTGACCCAAGCAAAGAAAAAAACCTTGAGCAAATAAAATCTAAAATTTCAGAAACTAATGCCGATCTAGGCTTAGCATTCGATGGAGATGGCGATAGAGTTGGCCTGATTACTAATAATGGCGATTTTGTTCTTTCTGATCATATTATTATGATGCTTGCTGAATATTACCTTAAACAAACTAAAGGACCAGTTGTTTTTGATGTGAAATGTTCAGATGAATTAGGAAAAATTATAGAACAAAATGGTGGCGAGCCAATAATGGAGAAAACAGGGCATTTTAATATTAAAAATACTATTAAAAATACCAATGCTGTTCTGGGTGGAGAAATGTCAGGACATATATTTATCAATCATGGATGGTATGGGTTTGACGATGCAATTTTTTCAGGAGCAATCCTATCTAAAATAGTTGCCGAGAGTGGTAAGTCAGCATCTGATATAAAAGACCACTTCCCAAAGACATGCTCAACTCCGGAACTTAACCTAAATGTTAAAGATGAAATGAAATTTCAAATGATTGAAACATTTTTGCGCGAAATGCATTTCGGAGATGCAAAAATAAATACTATCGATGGTGTAAGAGTAACTATTGATGGAGCTTGGGGTCTTTTAAGAGCATCCAATACAAGCCCTAAGTTTGTACTTAGATTTGAGGGCGATACTGAGGACAGCATGCTATTAATACAAGAAAGATTTGAGCAAAATTTGAGGAAAGTATTTCCGGACCTTGATCTAAATTATCACTAATCGATTATATCTTGCAAGTTGCTTCTGTTTCGTTCTGAATTAGGAAGATCTGAAATATTCTCTTCTAAGAAGAATTCAAAATAACTATCACTAAATGTTTGAGAAACTTGACCAGTTTCTTTATTCACTCGTACAGCCGCCACTCCCTCAGGAATATCGATCGTGTAATTAGAAAGCTTATCTTTTGAAGAATTCATAAAATCTAACCAAATTGGTAAAGCATTTGTGCTTCCAAATTCGTTATCACCAAGGGATTTACCATCGTCTTTACCAACCCAGACTGAAGCGACTATATTTGATGCATAACCTGAAAACCATGTGCTTGTGGCGTCATTCGTAGTACCAGTTTTACCTCCCATATTTTTTATATCAGTGGATAGCTGTCTTTGCGTAATATTTCTTTGAAGAGCCTCTTTTAATATATCTGAGAGCATAAAAGCTACCCTTGGATCCATTGCCTGCATAGGTTCCTCAAGACCAACTGCAATTAAAGGCTTATCCAGATAATCGAATTTCTCATTATTTAACCAAGGAAAGCTAAGCTGGGTATATGTTTCATATTTGGTTGAATACTTTTTTTGTGGATCATAAATAATATTGCCATTGATATCCTCAATACGATCTATGTATGTGATTTCTGAAATTTGGCCATTATTTACAAGCATTGAAAATTGCTGTGCGGCTTTAAAAGGGTTAATGGTGCCTGTTCCTAAAGCAATCGACAAGTTATTAGTTAACATTTGCTCATCAAAATTGTATTTTTTAAAACAGTTAAGTGTATCTTTTAAACCTATAGATTGAACAAGCTTAATTGAAACAAGATTAAGCGACTGAATTAGAGCTTCTCTTAACCTTATTGGGCCATAGAATTCTCCAGAGTTATTTCTTGGACGCCATATTCCTTCAAGCTTGCTGTCTTCAAAGATGATCGGACCATCAATAAAAATTGAAGATGGATTGAGTTCATTTTCAAACGCACACCCATAAATAAAAGGCTTTATGCTTGATCCTGGCAATAAGCGCGAATTAGAGGCTCTATCAAACTTTGATTTGCTAAAATCAAAGCCGCCAACATAGGCCTTTAGGTTACCAGTTAGACCATCTATTGCAACAAAAGCTCCTTCAACACTTGGAAGTTGGTTGATTATGTTATCTTGCTGATTTTTGCCAATGTATACCAAACTCCCTAATTCAAGAAAATCTAGAAAACCTTCTGGTTTTGGTGTTCTAGTTCCATCAGTATTTAAAGTTCTAGCCCATTCGTAGTTACCTTTGTTCCAATTTATTGTATGGACATTTAATTTAGCATCCAAAGCTGTGACACTGTTATTTGAGATTCCAATAACTAGGCTTGGAACATATCCATCTATTTCCACATTAGCGGAAAGCAGATTCTGCAATTTATTGATATTTTCACCTTTAGCATCTTCATAATTAACACGTGCAGGGATTATAAATAAACCCTCTTCTAAAAAAGCACTTCTTAAGATTGAGAAGTTGAAATCCTTATAAACTTCTTCATTTCTCCACCCATACCTTCGATCGTATTTATATAAGTTTGATCGTACTGCCTCAACAGCGTCTTCTTGCATTCTAGAATCAAGAGTTGTGTATATATTCATGCCATCTTCATAGGCTTTTAAGCCAAATCTATTGATAACTTCTATTCTTATTTTTTCTGCAAGGTATTCTGCTTCAATATTAATCTTTGGACCGAAACTTTCACCAGTAACTATGACTTCTCGTGCTGAATTGTATTCGGCATCTGTAATAAATTTATTTCTAAGCATTCTGCCAAGAATTACATCTCTCCTCTTTTTGGAAGCTAGTGGATTTCGAACGGGATTCACCCGTGATGGTGTCTGCAACACTCCAGCAAGCAGTGCAGATTCTGCAATTGATGCTTCTGAAAAATCTTCCCCGAAATAATATTGATAGGCAGCTGCAAAACCATAATTTCTATTGCCTAAAAATGCTTTATTAAAATAGAGCTCAAATATTTCTTGCTTGGTAAGATGATCTTCTAACTGCCAAGCTAAAATAATTTCTCTTAATTTTCTAATGTATGTTCTTTCGAAAGATAAAACATAGTTTCTGACAACCTGCATTGTAATTGTGCCACCGCCCCCAAGTGATCTGCCCGTAATCTCACCATAAAAGCCTCGCATTAAACTTGTAATTTCAACTCCTGAATGGTTATAAAAGCCGCCATCTTCAGCAGCAATAATTGCATTTTTTAGGTTTTCAGGAATATCAGCATATTTAACTATTTGTCTTTTTTCAGTTCCAAACAGACCAATTAACTGCTCATCAGCAGCATAAATTCTCATTGGGTTGGTAAGTTTAATCTCAGTAATGGTTTCTACTTTTGGTAAATCTTTTAATAAAAAGAAATAAATTGCCCCAATGATCAAAAAAGATGACTGAAGTAAAAGCAAGATTATTCTTAGTATGCTCATCATTTATATATTATTATTCACTTTCAATTTTTTTTAGAGAAAATGAAGATTTTTTTAATTGGCATGATGGGTAGCGGAAAATCCTCCGTTGGCCTCATTTTGTCTCAAAAACTAAATTATACATTTTATGATCTTGATAAAGAGATAGAGGGATATTTTGGCATACCTGTTTCAGATATTTTCAATAAATTTGGTAAGGAGGATTTCAGGACAGCAGAAGAAAAAATGCTTATTAAAATTAATGAAATTGATGATGTGGTAATTTCTACCGGCGGAGGAATAATTGAAACTCCAGAAAATAGAGCAATATTAAAGAATTCAAGCACTTTCTATTTGAATGGAGATATGCAAAAAATTTACGAGCGTGCAGCAAAAAGAAGATCCGAGCGACCTTTGATGGAAAATATGGATTATGATGGCTTTTTAAAACTCTTTGAAGATAGAGATAGAATGTATAAAGAGTGCAGCAAACAAGAAATAATAATCGATAACAAAGACATAGCAGAAATTGCAAATGAAATTATAAATTATGAGAGAAATTGAGTTTAAAAATACAAAAGAAAGGGTGGTCTTGAAATTCTTTGATAGAACCTCTGATATTTTTAACGATCTTGAAGGGAAAAAGTGCTTTTTTATATGTGATGCTAATGTATTGAGCGCACATCCTGGTATGACAAGCTGGTTGGATGAATCAAAGGCAATAAAAATATTACTCGATCAGCCCGAAGCTCAAAAAAACTTAGCAAGCTATAAAAAAATTATAGAAGCATTAAAGGTGCATAACTTTACTAGAAAAGATTACCTTATCGGCTTAGGTGGTGGTGCAACAACAGATTTAGCTGGCTTTGTTGCAGCTACTTATATGCGGGGTATGCGATTCATTCAAATACCAACGTCACTGTTGGGGCAAGTTGATGCATCAGTTGGTGGTAAAACAGCAATTAATTTTGATGGAATTAAAAATTTTGTTGGCTCCTTTTATAATCCAGAACAAATTTTCATCAATACAGAGTTTCTAAGTTCACTTAATGAACAGGAATTTCTAAACGGGCTTGCTGAGGTAATCAAACATGCGATTATTTCTTCTGAAGAATCTCTCAATAAAATATTCGATGAAAAGAGTGCCATTGTAGCCAGAGAACCTGAAACATTAAGCAAAATTATTGATAATTCCATTGCTGTCAAAGAAAGTATCGTTTCTGAAGATTTTAACGAGACTGGCAAAAGAAAATTTCTAAACTTTGGCCATACTTTTGCTCATGGAATTGAATATGCAAATAGAATGCAACCAATCTTTCATGGCCATGCTGTAGTGATCGGAATGCTTATGGCCTCAACTTATTCCGAACATAAAGGAATGCTTGATGCTGCCGACTTAGAAAAAATCAAAAAAGTCATTGGCTCCTTTAACTATGACTTCAGTAATATAAATTTAGATGTGGAAACCATTGTCGAAGGAATGAAATCAGATAAAAAGAACCAATCCGAAAAAATTGCACTTATTCTGCTTCAGGGAATTGGCAACCCAGTGCTCCATGAAGAAGGAAATATTGAAAATCTAACTAATTTCATCAGGGACTTTACAGAAAATTTTGAAAAATAGTAACTACCTAAAAGCATTACAACAACAGAATGCTGATCACTATGTTCCTGTGTGGTTCTTACGCCAAGCCGGGAGATATCTGCCTGAATACAAAGCTATCAGAGCTCGTTTTAGTGATTTTTTTGAAATGATTAAGACACCACAGGTCTGCTGTGAGCTAACGCTACAGCCCTTAAGGAGATTTCATCTTGATGCAGCAATCACATTTAGCGATATTCTTACTATTCCAGAAGCTTTAGGGAATGAGATAAGCTTTATTGAGGGAAGAGGGCCAGTTTTTAAGGAGGCTATAAAAAATGGAGGCAATCCAAAACTTGATATTGGTGGCTTTACGAACCTTGATTATGTCTTTGAGGCAACACAACTAATTAAAAGCAAAATAGATGTACCACTTATTGGTTTTGCAGGTAGTCCATGGACAATTTTTATCTATAGCTTCTATGGTGAGTCGCCCAAAGATTTTAATTTAGTTAGAGAGTTTGTTGCTAAAAATCCTGAACAGACAAAAGAGATTTTAACAACTTACACTGATGTCACAATTAAATATTTAAAAGGGCAAATTGATGCAGGCGCTGATTGTTTACAGGTTTTTGACTCATGGGGCGGTATCTTAGATCAAGGTTATGAAGAATTTTCACTAAAATTTATTAATGATATAAGGGCAGCTATCGATCCTGAGATACCCCTAATACTCTATGCCAGAGGTATGAAAATCATGTTGCACCTTAATGCTACAGAAATAAATTGTTTTAACCTTGATCAAAATGAAAATATTGATGAATACATCAATAAGCCAATTACAATACAAGGCAATATAGATCCAAACGATTTCAATCAGGATGAAGAGAAAGTTTTAGCATTGGCTGAAAATATATTTGAAAAATATTCTCAATGTGAAAATTATGTTTGTAATGTTGGATCTGGAATCACACCTGACATCGATCCAAATAAAGTTGGTTTGTTTTTACAAAGATTAAGAGTCCTTAACTCTAAATAACCCTTCCTGTATTGTTGATGCAATTATTTCACCATCTCGTGTAAAGAAAGTACCTCGTCCAAGACCTCTAGAACCACCTGTATGAGGACTATCAGTTGAATACAATATCCAATCATCCCATTTAAAGTCTCTTTTTTGGAACCACATAGCATGATCTAAGCTTGCAATCATCTTAAGGTTAGGTGACATAAAACTAAGGCCATGCGGATACATGCAAGGCACCAATAAACCTGAATCAGAAACGTATGATAAAAAAGCATGATGGAAAATACTATCACCAGGAATCTTTCCATTCGGTTTTAACCAAATATTTCTTATAGGTGGCATTTTTTTTGGGTCAAAAACATCATTCCATTCAACCCACTTAATTGAATATTCGCGCTCCTTAAGAAAAATTTCTTGGAGTTCTTTTGGAATATTATCAATATTGCTTTTGCGTAGTTCTTGTTCAGTTTTTAAATCTTCTGGTTGAGGCACATCAGGCATAGCTACAGTGTGCGTAATGCCCTCTTCGGCTTTCTGGAATGACATGGTCATCGTAAAGATAACCTCATTATTTTGTATTGCTTTTACTGTTCTTGTGTGGAAACTTTTTCCATTTCTAATTGGGTCAACACTATATAGCACAGGCTGTTTCAAAACACCGGGCCTAATAAAATAGGCATGCAATGAGTGAGGAGCTGAATCGTCATCAACAGTGGCACATGCAGCTATGTAGGCTTGTGCAATTACTTGGCCTCCATAAATTCTAACTATGCCAGCATTATTGCCCTGCCATCTGTACAGATAGGTATCAATTTGCTCAAGTGATAATCTGCTAAGCACACTTTCAAATGAGTTTTGCATATTATTCTCGCCAAGATTGATCATTGCGCTGATATACCACCATCAATCACAAGTTCAGTGCCAGTGATCATTTTTGATTCGTCTGAAGCTAAGAAAAGCAGAGCGTTTGCAATATCTTCAATTTCAGCAAGCTTACGAACTGGTATCTGACGTTCGAGTTTTGAAAGCATGTCATTGGAAGTGTCATTCAGTAATGCTTCAAGAATTTCTGTGCGTGCAAAGACAGGATGCACACTGTTGCATCTAACAAGGTTGGTTGTTCGTGCGCAATGAAGAGCTACTGACTTAGATAAATGCCTTACTGCAGCTTTTGCACTGTTATAAGCAGTAAAATTATGGCCTGCGATAATTCCTGATATTGATGAAATATTAATTATTGAACCATTACCGGAGTCACGCATAAGTGGCAAAGCATATTTGCAGCCATAAAAAACTGAATCAAGATCAATCTTATGCACCATTTCCCAAGCTTCATTTGTTGTGCCCTCAACATCCCCCATGTATCCAATACCTGCGTTATTAACAAGAATGTTTAATTGGTTTTCTTTTGATTTTATTTCAGCTATAACTTCCTGCCATCGATCTGGATTTGTAACATCGTGTTCAAGGAATGTGACACCAAGATCTTCAGCAACCTTCTTGCCGCCTTTAACATTAATATCGGAGATATAAACCTTTGCTCCTTCTCGCGCAAATGTCTTAGCAGTTCCTTTTCCAAAACCTGCTGCTCCACCAGTGATTAACGCAACTTTTCCATTTAATCTTTTTGACATGTTTCCTTTATTTGGTAATTTCAGGATATGTTAAACTGTTTTAAGGTAAATAACATGAAAAACAGAATTGTAAATAATCAGCCGCAAGAGGTTACAGACTATCTAAGCGAAGAACCAATAGATCAAAATGCTATTGAATGTATCAATGAAATATTCAAGTCTCCGCTAATTGCATCATACAACTGGGACTATACCGTTGTCGATGATCGAATCAAAAAACTATATGAGCTTGGTAAGCAGCTTAACTGGAATGTGACCGATGATCTTGACTGGTCGCAAAACTTTCCTAAAGACGAGTTCATGATCAATTCTGAAATTTTTAAAGCGCCAGAAGTTGAGCTTGAAGGTTACAATGCTCTATCCCAAGAAAAGAAAATTGAAATGGATAGGCACAGGGTTGCATGGAATATAAGCCAATTTCTGCATGGCGAACAAGGAGCCTTGTTAGTTGCCTCACAACTTGTATCATGTGCACCAACTTTCAATGCAAAAATGTATGCTGCCTCGCAAACTTTTGATGAGGCCAGGCATGTCGAGGGTTTTAATAGATATTTGAAAGAAAAAATAGGTTTCCAGTACCCTGCAACCAAAGGCCTTAAATCACTGATGGATAAAATTCTGACTGATGAGAGGTGGGATCTTAAATTTATTGGAATGCAAATAATTATTGAGGGATTAGCTCTAGCGGCGTTTAATAATATGAAATTTATATTAAATGATGGTTTGCTAAAACAACTTCTCCACTATGTTATTCGTGATGAAGCAAGGCATGTGACCTTTGGTGTTAACTATTTAGAGGATTACTTAAAGACACTGAGTAAATCTGAGATAGAAGAAAGAGCTGAATTTGCTTTTGAAGCCTGCCTTGTAATGCGGGGTAGACTTATTTCTGGTGAGGTTGTGGCTAAGTTTTTGGATTACACACCCGAAGAAGCTGACAGAATTGCTTTTGAGTCTGATCAAGGGCAAAACTTTAGAACTCTATTATTTACAAAGATTGTGCCAAACTTAAAACGTATTGGACTTCTGACTGATAACGTAAAAGAAAAGTACGAGCAGATTGACGTGCTAAGTTACGCAGAGCTTGAAGACAACTTCAACATCGATTGGGCCGAGATGTCTAAACCATACGAGACCCAAGAAGAAATAGAAAAAGCTATTAGGCTTGTTTAGTCTAGTACTTCGGCGCTGATAATCTTAATTGTGTCCGTTGGTACGTCTTGATAACCCTTAACTGCAGTTGTTTGAACTGCGGCAATTTTATCAACGACCTCAATACCTTCAGTGACTTTGCCAAAAACAGCATAGCCCCAACCCTCATCAACCTGGTTAGTTCTAAAATTTAAAAAATCATTATCGACATGGTTTATAAAGAATTGCGAAGTAGCTGAATGTGGATTGGCTGTTCTTGCCATAGCTATTGTCCCTCTATCATTCTTTAAACCATTATTTGCTTCATTGAGAATTGGTTCTAATTTTTGATCCTTTGGAGACATGTCTTCAAGATGCCCACCACCCTGAATCATAAAACCTGATATCACTCTATGAAAAATAGTTTCATTGTAAAAACCGCTTTCAACATAGCTTATGAAGTTTTCTGTTGAAATTGGTGCGTTCTCTTTATCTAGTTCTAATACGATATCACCATAGGATGTTGTTAATTTTATATGTGGCATTGGTTTTTCCTTGTTGTAAAAGTAGATGCCTAGCACAGTGGCTAAAACTACTACTAAAATAAATATATTTCTCATTTTCTAAAATAAAAAATTAATTATACTTTTTACTGATGAACAAGATAATCAATTTACTAATTATTTCATTGGTTTTTGTAAGTCCAAATCTACAGACACGGGCAATCACATGACGGCCTGAACAAGGTTTAGCAGCTGATTTCAATTTGTAACTAAGCGAAAGAAGATCTTTCAAAGCTCAATTGAACCTCTTAGATAAAGTTTAGCCTGTCCTGTTATTTCAATAGCCTTATCCTTAACTTCACAAATTAAAAAACCGCCTCTTTTGGATAGCTGTTTTGCATTCATTATATTTTTGCCAAGTTTTTGACTCCAATATGGAGTCAGCAAAGTATGGGCAGATCCAGTTACCGGGTCTTCATCGACTCCTGTCTGTGGTCCAAACCATCTAGAAACAAAATCTACATCCACTCCGTGGGCTGTGACAATTAGACCACGTGAATCTAGCTTACTTATTTCATTAAAATCTGGTTTCATATCTTTAACTTCAGTCTCGCCCTCAACAACGACCATAAAGTCATCAATTCCTCGATATACTTCAAGCACCTTGCACCCAAGCATATTTGAAAATAAATCTATCTCTGCAAAAGGCTCTGGGTTATCTTTCGGCAAGATCAGCTTAATTCCTTTTTCTGTTTTATCTGCAATCAGTTCACCCCTCTTAGATGAGAAAGTTATTTTATCTTGGGGTTTATCGAGATAGTTAAAGGACACAAAGGCAGAGGCCAAAGTTGCATGGCCACATAAATCAACTTCCAGCTCTGGAGTAAAAAATCTTATTTGGTTGTCATTTTGAGTATTGATGAATGCTGTTTCTGATAAATTATTTTCAGCTGCAATTGCTTGCATTAGAGTTTCATCAATTGGATCGGAATGAAAAATAACTCCTGCAGGATTGCCGCCAAAAACTTTGTTGGTGAACGAATCAATAAAAAAGACTTCTAAATTCATTTTAAAAAGTGGTGGAGCTAAGGAGATTCGAACTCCTGACCCCCTGCGTGCAAAGCAGGTGCTCTCCCAGCTGAGCTATAGCCCCACAAGAACAACAATAATAAATACCTATCTAACAAATTACAACTACTTATCTCTTGGATCGTCTGAAAAATATAGTCCTACTCTTTTTGATATAGGTGCAACAAAAAAAATAATTGGTGTTCCAATAGCCCAACCCACCATCCAAGCTCTTATCCAGTCTGAAATATTCGGCGGTAATTGGCCGGTATTAATTGCAATGATAAAAAAACTCATTAAGCCTGTCATGAAAGTTGTAAGGACTAAGGTTGAAATTACAGTGGCAACAGTAAATGTGAAAGTTCTATTTCTGTTCATTTGAATAGAAAATACACCGACATTGCTAACAGCATTAATTGTAGATGTATATCTGAAAAACCCTCTCCTAAAACAGAAAAGTGAAAGCCCCAGATAATTATTATCATTACAAATGTGCCTAAAATGCCACCGAGGGTGGAAAGTGCTTTTGAAATTGGTCCTAAGAACTTGATTCCTCCTAAAATTATTAAAAGCGGAATCAACAATAATTCTGAAATTGTAATCAACCACGAAGATGTCATTGGGAAATCAGAGAAAAAATTCATTTTCTGGATAAAGCTTAAAGGCTTATCAGGAAAATCCATCAATTTTATAAATTTGGGTTGACCGTATTCAAAAAATACCCATGATAGGCAAATTCTAAGTGCCCAATCTGATAAAATTCCAAGCTTTGTCTCTGAAATAGACTCCGTAACTTTGTTAAGCGAACTCATTGATAGAATTATAATAGAATTGAGAAATATTTACGAACTGTAATGAAAGCAATTAATCAGCGAAATGTTTTTCTTTTTCTTCGTTGATTGTTTTCACTTCAGCACAAAATTCTGCTGTTGGACGTGAGATTAATCTCTCTAGACCAATTGGTTCTCCTGTTTCAAGACAAAAACCGTAATCACCGGCTTTGATACGCATGATTGCTTTATCAATTTTTGGCAGAAGTTTAGATTCTCTCTCCACTATGCGTAAAAAAAGCATTGAATCAATTTCGTGTTGTGCTCTGTCTACCTCATCACTACATGAAGGAGGATTGCTTAATCTATCTTTTGCATCTCTTATGTGAGTTAAGGTTTCTTTCTTTAGATCGTCAAGAAGAGATCTGAAAAAAACAAGCTGATCCTTGTTCATGTAATTCTTCTTTGGAGCTTTTAAAATTTTTTCTTTAGTTAGCATAATGAAAGATGATATTCTATGTGCGAAAAAAAAATATTCAACTAATAATTTAAAGATTTTCTAAGATTTAACTTCTTTGACACTTTTTGAAATATTTACGCCAAAGCCTGAAAGGATCAATGCTAAGGGTAAAATTGCCAGCGGCGCTACAGCTAAAGCAAGCCCCAAGGTTAAAAGAATATTAAACAACAAGCCCCCAGAAGCATCACCAAAACGGTTAATGAATGTATCAATAAACACAGTTGACCTGTATTTCTCTGATTTTTTTAGGGTTGTATAAACTGTCTCTCGTGCTGGCTTATTGATGGCATACTCAAATGGTCGCATTAAAGCAGAGATGATTAAGAACAACAGAACACCGGTTCCTGTGAAGAGAAAATCTGCAAAGTGGCCAGCCATCATTAAATAGGCAATTATGAAGAAAACGCCATAAATACCAAGCACAAACCTCAAGCCAAAAAATCTACTTTCTAATAAGAAGCGTGTAATTAAGATCTGAGAGAAGAAAGTTATTGGTGTTACCAAACTGTCGGCATCAGCAAATATTGCGCGCTGCTTGACAATGTCGTTTGTGTATTTATTAATGATCTCGAGGCTAAAGAAATACAGCGCGGTTGAGCAACATGTCCAAATAAAAGCATAGGTTAGTAACTTTTGTACTAATGTATTATTTTTAACCTGATTTATTTGATCCACTAAATCTATAGAAATATCTTTCTTTTCGATCTTGGTGATATTGGTAGGTTTTAATTTTGATGAGAAAAAAATTGCCAACATCAAAGCAGCCAATGAGATGGTGATAGCCATGACTGGAGCATCGGTTAAGTATGCTGAAACTGTTCGCGAACCAATAAACGCCCCAGCAGAACCAAAGGCACTTATGATCCCAAAAAATTTGTTGCCTTCTGCTCTATCAAAACAATTAACTATCTTTGCCCAAAAGATTGAAACAACAAAAAAATTAAAAATGTTGTACCAAACGTAAAATGTTGCTCCAAGCGCATAGTTGCTCTCGTAGTAGAAATTTAGATAAGCAAATACGACTAAGTTCAGGATAAAGAAACCATAAATGTACAGCACGAGTCGTGATTCTTTAATTCTTGATAAAACCGCTGAATAGATGAAATTAGCAAATAACATCACCAGTACAACGAGAAAAAGAAAAAAGGTTAAGTCAGCAGTCCCAATTTGAGCAGCGACCGCGCTCCTGAAAGGCCTCATCACAAAAAGAGAGAAGAGAACCATGAAGAAAAAAAGACCAGAAAATAAAGCGTTTTTGTTTTGTCCCGTCATAGCAACCACAACTGAAATTTATACTACATTAACCTAAATGCCAAGCTAGTAGCATGTACCATCAGGCAGATCATTGATGCCTATAGCTTCCTGCGTAGCAAAAAATATATCTGTATTGTCCAGAATTCCTGTGAAGTTTTCTGAGCCAGGGCCATATGCGAAGATTGGTACCATTGCGCCTGTATGATCGCCTTTACCAATAGCAGTATTCCACGTAACTTTCATCTGATTGGTTTCTTTATATCTGAGAGTATCTTTTTCAATCAGCAGGCCGCCTGTTTCGTGATCTGCCGTCAACAGAACAAGAGTATCTTGTCTATTCTTTGCAAAAGCTAATGCGCTTGTAACAGCATTCTCAAATTCTTCTATTTCATCGTACTGTCCAAAGAAATCATTATCATGACCTTCCCAATCAATCTGTGAACCCTCTGCCATAATAAAAAATCCTTTACACCCCAGCTCAAGCATTGAGTTTGAATTCACTAGAGCAAAATCAAGCATTTCTTTCAGTGAAGGTTCGTGTGCTTCTCTAATTAGTTCCTCTTTATTGAATAGCCCAAAAATTTTCTTACCCTTTTTAAATCTATGGTTAACTAAATCGTTTTTTGTTTCTAAAAGGATTGCGTCTGTTTTGATTTTGCTTAAATAATCTTTTCCATCCTCTCTTAAACCGCCATCCTCTTTTGTTTTAAAGAAATCAGATCCACCGCCTAATACAAAATAATTATTTGAATAAAATATTTGCTCGGCAATAGCGTCTGTGTTGTACCTAGATTCTGTATGTGCAGCAAAAGCGGCTACGGTTGCATGTGTAATTTCAGATGTTGCAATTATGCTGTTTACATAAGCTTTTTTATGAAGCAGTTCTGTAATATTAGTGACTGGATTTTTTTCATGATCTACTCCCACATATCGATTAATTGTTTTTGTGCCAGAGCTGAAAGCTGTAGCGGATGATGCTGAGTCAGTTACTACTGTGTTATAGGCATGGGTCTTAACAAGCCCTGATACAGGAAACATATCAAAAGCAGTTATGGCATTTGGCCCTTCTTTGGCTATCTTATAGGCAAGAATTTGATTGCTCCCCAACCCATCACCAATTAGAAGTATTATATTTTTAGCTTTTCTTTCTACAGGGATAAGTTCTTTATTGGTGATTTCCTTTCCAAAATTAAAATCGACAAGCAGTCTGTCTTTTTTTGGCACATCAATGAGAACAGGCACATATTGATTAACTACGATTAAAGTAGCTACTATCGACAGTAATGCTACAAAAAAATATTTTAGAAATTTCATCTTTGCTGATCTAAGGCATTTAGCTTCATCTCAAGCTGTTTTGATCTTGGAATGCCATAATCAAAACCAATGAAAGCGCTTTCCCAATCACCATAATTTGGGTTTGCAAGCATAAACCAGCTATGTCCCCACATTTCACTGTATACTTTAGCTGCCTCATTTCTTTGCTCTGTTGATGACCGATTTACATCTAAGCTAACAAAATCACCAAAATTATCGCCAATCATCATGACAATGCGATAATCATCAGCAATCAGCTGACGTCTTGATGTTTTATCGGAAGTCCATTCTGCCTTCTCGCCCTTCATAAGAAGCTGATCTAGTTTTGTTGAAAATGAAAAGCCAAGTTTTTCTAAATTATTCCTTGTTGCTTCTTCAAGGTTTGCCGTGCGATTTGTAACAAAAAATACCTCTACACCAAGGTTTGTTGCAAGAGCAAGAAACTGCTCTACTCCAGGTATGTAATAAGCTTTTTCTTCCTTGCACCAAGCATCCCAACCATCAGGAAAATATTTTCCATTTTCAATTAAACGTGCTTGATACGCTATGTTGTCTAATACAGTCTGATCAATGTCTAAAATTACTGCAGGTGGTTTCCCAGAAAACCCTGAAGTTTGTTCAAGGGCAGCTGTATAATTTTTATCCTCAACAATTGCTGGTAGTTTATCCATAGCAGAGTTATAAATGCCAACAGAATTGCTGTAAAACTCTGCAGATTTTTGAACAAATAGAGTTGCCAATAATCCTTGATGTCCTTTTGTTTCAGGAAGTGCTAACAAGGAGATAAAAATCAGAGCAAAAGCATTGGTTTTCATTATCTAAATTATAAATTAATTTATTTTTATTAACTGCTACTTTTCTGCAACAGAACTATGGCATGATGAGCACTCAAGCTTTCTGCAAATTTGGAAGTTTTGATAGTGTGCATAAATTACTAACAAAGATGCTATTACTGTAACCACTTGCTCCCCTGTTTGGCCAACGTAAGCCTCGCCGAATATCACAGCCAAAACAAAGAGCATTAGCCCAACAATACCAAGGACAAAAACTCCTTTTTTGTTATGATTTTTTAAGCCGAGGTGCAGAGCATATAAGCTCACAGGAAGAGTAACAGTTAATAGCAAGTAGTGAATGATCTCACTATCGATAGTCAAAGCAGAAGTACTCGAAACCGCAATAAAGAAAGAAGGCACAAACAAGCAATGCAACACACAAATCAGCGACATTGAGGCTGCTATTTTGTCAGACTTATATTGATCGTTATACATATGAAAAGTTTAAGCTTGATTTTGCTTTATCTTAGTACGCTTGTAAACACCTAACTAGGGCCAGCAGAGTGCAAAGACCCTAGTTAGATTGATTAAGAATTAGAAAGTAATTCTAAATTTGAAACCAACATTTCTGCCAGCTAGTGGAACCTCATTTTTTACAAATGAAGTATGGTTTCTAGCTGTTTCATCAAGAAGGTTTTTAATGAATATAGTTGATCTAAATGATACGCCATCACCTAATTCATAAGATTTAGAGGCATCAAGATCTAACATTCCATATCCATCAGTACCAGTTTCACCTTCTGCTACTTTATCTTGTGGCTCAACTTTCTTGTATGAAATTCCTGCAGAGTAATCACCGGAAACATAATCAAGACTTATAAATCTTCGTTTTGGCATCATGCGAGGTACAAACATTTGTGACTCTTTAAACTTGCCTATAATTGAATCTAAGCCAACAGTTGCAGTAAGTGTGCCATTTTCCAATTGATAGCTGTTGCCTAATTCAAATTCATATCCTGTGAACTTCGCATCATTTTGCAGATATTCTGCTAATGTAAGCCCACCATGATTATGCTCTTCTTCATGATCCTCATGATCTTCTTCTGACTCATCCATCAAATAGATATAGTCATTCACGTTATTTACATAAATAGTGTATTTAGCAAAAATACCTCCATCGCTGTAATTCAATGACATATCAAGGTTATTAGACTTTTCAGGTTTAAGATTTACACTTCCAATTTCAAAACGTCTTGTAGCTAAATGTGGGCCATTCATGAATAATTCTAGTACTCCTGGAGCTCTCTCTGCACTTGTTCCACTTAAAACTACAGATAATTTATCAGTTAAACTTTGAGTCAGTTGAAGAGAGTAATTTGTGGTTGAATAGTTAAAGCTATAATCCTCAACCTCTTCTTCACTTTCATGATCTTCATCATGATCGCCTTCATGATCCTCATCTTCATGGTGCATTTCAGCGACTGAACCATCTCTTGTAATGTCATCAAACCTGATTCCAAAATCAAGGTGAGCAGTACCAATGTCTTGGCTCATAAAATAACCAATAGTAAACTCTTCACTCATTGTTGGTTGCATAAATGCTTCCTCGCCAACTATTGCCATTTCTTCTTCAGCAAAATTCATGGATATTTTTTGAGTACGCTTATCATTCGATATATCAAAAATCATTCCAAATTCTGTCGCATCATTTGTGAATAATGTTGGCTCTTCACTATGGCCTTCATGCTCATCATGATCTTCGCTTTCATGATCTTCACCTTCATGCTCTTCATCATTATGATGCTCTTCGGCATGCTGTTCCATCAATGAATATTCTGAAGTTGTTAAGAAGTAA
>JBELJV010000056.1:0-4754 GCA_042090165.1 Gammaproteobacteria bacterium | reverse complement strand
AAGACACTACTTTCCCATTTCTTTTTATAACTCTCATCTTTCCAGGAGTCATCACTAGATTTGGGGATAATTCTTCTTTTTCAGTTTGTGTCTGTGTTATTTGATGGTCCATCATTACATTGTGTATTCTTCAACAGTTTCTTACTACAAGCAAGCATTGCAACACAATATGTTGTGTTTATTTTTACCTTAAGCACAATATGCTGGGATATTCCTGTTGATAACTTATGGATAAAATTGTTAATAATCTGCAAAACCCGTTTCTTTTATGGTTTTAAATGTGTATTCTTGAAATCTCATTTCTATGAAAATACAGATTCTAAATAACATTGATAAAGCAGGCTTATCGGTCCTTGAAAACGGTAATTTTGAATTCACTTCCGAGTTAAATGAAGCAGCAGGCATTGTATTGAGGAGTCATAATCTTCAAAGCATGGAAGTTCCAGAAAATCTTCATGCAATTTCAAGAGCTGGTGCCGGCACAAACAACATCAATGTTGAACTTTGCAGTGAGAGGGGTGTTGTTGTTTTTAATACCCCGGGTGCAAATGCGAATGCTGTTAAAGAAATAGTTATTTGTGCCTTGATTCTTTCTAAACGAGATCTTGTTTCTGGAAACAAGAATCTGGATAGTATTGATATTGAGAAGATGGAGGACGAACAAATTAACATAAAGATCGAAGGTATGAAAAAAGAATTTGTGGGGCAAGAAATAAGAGGCAAACAATTAAGTGTAATAGGTTTGGGAGCAATAGGTTCACTTGTTGCAAATCAAGCAATAAATATGGGGATGAATGTAAAGGCATTTGACCCCGGCTTGACTGTTGATATTGCTTTAGGCTTGCCTAGTAGCCTAAACAGATGCAACACCATAGAGGAAGCACTTACAGGCAGCGATTATGTTTCTCTTCACATCCCACTCAATAATGCAACGAAAGGAATTATTGATAAAGAAAAATTTATAGTGATGAAAGACGATGCTGTATTATTAAATTTTTCACGTGGGGGGATTGTGTACGAAGAGGATCTTATTGATTACTTAAACCAAAACAAAATTTACAAATACGTTACTGATTTTCCTACAAAAAAATTATTGGAAAGAATTTCCCAGCACAAAGATGTAATGATTTTTCCTCACCTGGGTGCTAGCACAAAAGAAAGTGAAGTAAATTGTGCCGTCATGGCCTGCAACCAAATTTCAGATTTTTTAAAATTTGGAAAGATTAACAATAGTGTAAATTTTCCAAATATCTCTTCCGAGAAAGTTGCAAAACATAGAATATTTATAACAAACAATAATCAACCTGGCATCATTTCTCAGATAACCGAAGGCTTAGCAGAGGCAGGAGTAAATATTTCTGAATTCGTTAACAAAAGTAGGGGAGAAATAGCATGCAATATCATTGATTCTAATGATAAAATTAAACCTGAGATTGTCTCTAAGCTTGAGAAAATCGAGGGTGTTACAAGTGCAAGACTTTGCTACTAAAATAAGTCACTTGTTTTTCACCAATACACTTGCTTTTCACACAAGAATGATTTTTAGTTAAAAATTAATGACACTTATCAGTCATTTTGTGTTTTTTGAATGTATGTCTCTCGAATAGCCTATAAATAGTGGGTTAATATATATTGCTCGTTTTTTATACAATTCTATGAAAGCTTTCTTCCTTAAGGGGTGTAGTTGTTAAAGGGTGTGTTTTCCCCAAAGTTATCCACAGCTTCTGTGGATAAAAAAAATATGTTATTTTTGGTCTCATGGAAGAAGAAAATTTTTGGAATAATTTTTTAAAACTAGAGTTTAAAAAGGACTATTTTAAGAGCATAAAAAAACGTCTTGTTGATGATAATAATTCAGGAAAAAAAATTCATCCAAAACCTTCACAATTTTTTAAATCTCTTGAGCTTTGCAAGTTTGAGGCAACGAAAATTGTTATTATCGGTCAGGACCCTTACCACTCACCAAATACGGCAAATGGTTTAGCTTTCTCAGTAGGCAAAAATCATAAATTGCCACCATCTTTAAGAAATATTTTTCTTGAAATCGAAAATGATTTAGCAATTTCGAACTCAAGTGGTGATTTATCACATTGGGCAAAACAAGGTGTAATGTTGTTGAATACTTCCTTATCTGTTGTTGAAGGAAACCCTGGATCTCACTCCAAAATTGGCTGGGGTTTATTTACTGATAGAGTTGTTTCATTGATCCAAGCCAAAGGAAATATAATTTTTATGTTGTGGGGAAACCATGCAAAACAAAAAAAAGATTTGATTTGCGAGAAAAATATTATTCTTGAGGCTGCACATCCATCACCTTTATCAGCATCAAGTGGTTTTTTTGGATGCAAGCATTTTTCAAAAGCTAATGAGATTCTCAAGTCAACTAATCAAACTCCCATTGACTGGCATACGGAATAATTTGTTCTCCTTCAACAAAGTAGTCATTTTTTTCGATGTAATAGTGGTAGAGAGTTAAGTTTTCAAAATTTTTTGAAAAAACTTCTTTACCAATATTCTTGCCTGCGGCATCTGTAATTGGTGATTTTGCATTTGCAAATATCACAGCAGCCTTATTTTTTTGACCAAGGTAGGTAACCCTAGCAATGATTTCTTGACCCCTATAACAACCTTTTTCATATGAAATGAACTTTTCTAGATCATAACCAAGTTCTTGTGGTCTAAATTTTCCAAACATCTCACAATCAATATCAAATTGAAAATTCTCCATACATGTCTTTTCCCATTCAGAAGTATTGGTAGATAGGTCTTCTGAATGTTTAAAACTTTTTCGAATTGTTTTATTTGTTACTTCAGCTAAGACTCTTTTATCCGTTATTTCAAAACTACATTTGAAAAAAGGAGCATATTTAGTTAAATCATTAACTAAGGTTTCAGCAACACACTTTCTTACAATTAAATAAAAATTATCATTTAATACTATTGTCGTATTTGATAAGACAAAACCTTTTTCATCACAAAATAAACCCATCCAGTGTTTAGCATCAGTATTGAGGTCACATGTAGTTTGACCTTGTAGAAATTCACGCCCTCTATCCCCATTAATTTTAATGGCACAATGTTTGTCTAATTGATAAAATTTATTCATGGAAAGTGATTTAACCTTAAAAAAATTAAATTTTAAAGCAAGAAGAGGTATGAAGGAAACAACTGAAATCCTAAAAAGAATTTTTGCTGAGTACCAGACACTCTCTAAAGTGCAGAAAGAAGAACTAGAAGATCTTCTAAATATGAATGATCAAGAAATTTTTGACTTAATCTTCAAACAAAGAGATGCTTTTGAAAATAAATTTTCTTCGCTTAGAAACTTTTTATATGAATAAATGAACTAATTAATATGTTAACAATCAAAATAAGAGATGAAAAAAGATAATATTCCGCAATTGGTTGAGTTATCACAAAATGGTGACCCAGGTGCATTTGAGATATTGTTCACAACCTTTAAAACAAGGTTGCATCATTCATTATTTAAAATTCTAAAGAATTACCATGAGACTGAAGATATCGTTCAACAGGCATTTATGCGTGCTTGGGAGAAAATAGATACATTCAAGGGTAATTCAAATTTTTACACTTGGTTATACAGAATAGGTTTTAATCTTGCCATTACAAAGATTAATTCTTCGAGAGAAAATCAAATTGATGAAGTTTTTGAAACTACTCTGTCCGCCAAGGATAATATTCAAGAAGAATTAGAGAGTAATGAGCTGACATATATTGTTCAAAATCTTCTAAATGAGGTTCCTGAAGAACAAAGAACAGCTTACATTTTGTGCGAAGTTGATTCAAAAAACTACGAGGAAATAGCTGCCATGACCGGTGTTCCGGTTGGAACTGTTAGATCCAGAATTTTTCGAGCAAGACAATACTTACTGGAGAACCTTAAAGACAAACTATGAAAACGATATCAGACTATGATTTTGCAAGATTATCGTCTTTTTTAGATGGTGAACTTTCAAGAACGGAAGTTAATGCTTTAATCGCCGAGATGGAAAGCAAACCAGAATTAAAAAACTTTTATTTTCAAATGGTTGAGTTAAGCCATTCTTCTTCAAATTTAAAATCTCTATCCATAAAAAGAAATTTATCGAATCTTACACTTCAAAACTTATTTTCAATTTTTACACAGAGATTGGTTTTACCGGCTACGGTTTTCGTAATAGGTGCAGTAATGAGTTATTCAGTTCTTACAAATGCACTAAACGAAAATGAAGGCAGATCTCCAGGAAATATATTAATTGACAAGAGTATTGCTTCTGTAGAAGCTAAACAAACGCTGGATAACATTGAAAATGCAGAAATTTTGCAATTTGCCTCAAGACATTATGGGGCTCAAGAAAACTCTGCACTGATTCCAGTGGCTTATACACCTAAATGGGTTCCGGCCGGCTTTAATACTGATCCAAACACTACGAATAGATTTATAAATAGGCTTAACAAAAAACAATTCTCAGTATTTATTAATAATCCCAATACTCTGAATTTACCAGACGGCACATACACAAGAGAAAATTTTGTTTTGATAAAAAAAACTCATTATCATGGTGACAAGCCTCATACAATTGCAGTATTTGGTAATATTGATATTGAATCAGGCAAAAAAATCCTTAATTCAATTGAAGTAAAACATTAGGACTTAAAAATGAAAAAAATATTACTTGGGCTATTTGCCTTGCTATTTTTAAATTTACAAGCGCATGATTTTGATTTTTCTGATCTTGTAAAACAGCAATCTG
>JBELJV010000055.1:0-4829 GCA_042090165.1 Gammaproteobacteria bacterium | reverse complement strand
GAAAACTTTTTTGATTTTGATTTAAATTCAATGAGTATAAGAAATATAAATTTAGATTTAGCACTAAAAGATAGACC
This sequence comes from Gammaproteobacteria bacterium, assembly GCA_042090165.1. Classification (GTDB taxonomy): domain Bacteria; phylum Pseudomonadota; class Gammaproteobacteria; order Magnimaribacterales; family TMED112; genus TMED112. The sequence goes on along the minus strand of JBELJV010000055.1, from coordinate 4,752 downwards.
AAATCAAACTGATAATTATACAAACCTGTATTATGAGGATCTAAGTATTAAGGTCTCCGATGGGTATTTAACGTTTAGAGATATTGCATCATATGGTGCCCAAATTACTCTTTCGGGAAAAAATCTAAGCTACAACGACTCTTCATTTAATATCCCTGCTTTACGTGTGCTTTCTCTTATTGATATACAATCTAATCTAACTAATTTTTTTACAGCAGACTTTGAGAGACTAAATCAAGATAGCTTTATAGTGGATTATTTTGATGGTGAGCTTTACTTTGATAGTGAGGGATACGTCAATATTAAAGAAATCAATTTAAATTTTGAGGTTGGTGAAGCAAAAATAAATGGAATTATTACTTCTGACCTAGAAGCATTTGATACCTTTGACTTAGATTTAGATTTTTTCTCAACAATATCTGATAACATTCCATGGTATGTTGCCATAATTGGTGGCATTCCTGCGGCAGCAGGTGCAGTAGTAGTGACAGATATCTTGGAAGAAGACCTAATTCAGATTTCAAAATCTAGCTATAAGATAAGTGGGAATATTGATAATTTAGCAATAACGCCTAAAGAACAATAAAACTTACTATTCCAAGAAAACTTACAAACCCTATAATATCAGTAACAGTCGTAATGACTACACTCCCTGCGATAGCTGGATCGTAACCAAACTTTCTTAACAGGTGTGGTAAAGAAAAACCAAAAATAGCTGCCGCTAGAAGATTAAAAATCATTGCTACTGATATTGCAAATGAAAGAAGCGAATTGCCAAACCAAAAAACGGTAATTAGATATATAGCAATTGAAAAAACAAAGCAATTAGCCAATGCAACGATAAACTCACGTCTAAATAAGTACCTAATATTTTTTCTATTTAATTGCCTCATGGCCTCAGCCCTAATATATATGCCAAGTGTTTGAGTAGCAGCTATCCCCCCCATGCTAGCTACAATTGGCATTAAAATTGCTGCATATACAATCTCTTCAAGCACATTCTTAAATACACTTATAGATGCTGCAGCTGCAATTGCAGTAATCAGGTTGACTGAAAGCCACAATAATCTGTTTTCAATAGATTTTCTTGGGGATGCAAAGATATCTTCTTCAATTTGAGCTAAGCCTCTAAAATCTTGCTCAACCTCATCAGCTGCAATTTCAATAATGTCATCGACTGTAATTCTTCCAACCAACATATTTTTTTCATTAACAACAGGCGCTGTAAGTAGGTCATTGGTTTTAAATAAATTGAATACTTCAACTTGATTTGTATTGGATTGAATAGGCTGAAATTCAGTATCCATTACTTCTCTAACTATCAGATTTGTATCTGATGTCAGAATTTTTGTGATGGGTAAAACACCAAGATATTCATCATTTTTACTTACAACATAGATATCATCAGTATTTTTAGGCAGTTTTCTTAAAAACCTGAGATACCTCATTACCAGCTCAATTGAATTCTCAGCTCTTACTGTTATTACATCAGTATTCATTAGTCCTCCAGCTGATTCCTCAGGAAAATCCAGCACATTTTCAACTCTGCCTCTATCTCGAGAGTTCATTAATGACAAAACTTCATTTGTCATTTTGTCAGGCAGTGTTTGCAGGATATCAGCAAGATCATCAACTTCTAGATCGCTAATTGCAACTTTGATTTCCTCTGGATCCATCCCTTTTAACAAATCTTCACGAAGATTTTCATCAAGCTCACCAAGGACTTCACCTTCAGAATCAAGTTGAATAAGATCCCAAATAATTTTTCTTTCTTGTGGGGGAGAAGATTCAATTACATAAGCTAGCTCACTCGGAGTCATTTCATTAATGATATTTCGAAGTTTCGATTTAAATTCAGGGTTTGAAATTGTGTTTTGTATTAATTCAAACTTTGAACCCAAGTTTTTAATAGCCATTGAGCTATTCTACAAGATAAATCCTTTAATTTAGATCGCCGAAGTAGAATTTTTTTGCAAGAGGATCGTTCTTAACACCGTTAGGATCGCCCTTTAAAAGAACTTCTCCTTGGTTTAATAAGATAATCTCATCACAGACATTAATCACATCTCTAAAGTTGTGATCACTAATGAAAATACCAACGTTGGCACTAAGTTCCTTTAATACTTTTATAATTTCTTCAACAGATATTGGATCAACCCCAGCAAATGGCTCATCCAGAAGGATATATTTTGCTTCGAGCAATACTGCTCTGAGGATTTCAGTTTTTCTTTTTTCACCTCCTGATAAGAATTTAGCAAGTGTTTCCTTCTTATCATTAAGATTCATTAGATTTATCAAATCAGCCATCTGTTCAATTTTTTTTGAATCTATTTTAGAAAACTTTAATTCGAGAACAGATTTTAAGTTATCTTCTAAACTTAAGTCTTCAAAAAGTGAATTTTCTTGCGGCACATAGCTAAGACCAAGATTTGAACGTTTTTCAATGTTGATATTTGTAACATTTGTTTCAAAGAAAGTTATTTTGCCTGAGTCAATTTTAGATAATCCTGCTATTGCTCTGAAAAGACTTGTTTTTCCTGCTCCATTAGCGCCAAGAAGCCCGGTAATTTTTTTATTTTCAAGTTCAAAATCTATATTTTTGAAAAGAACCTTAGATTCAATTGATTTATTAGCAGAATGTATCTTTATCATCATTTAAGCTTTATGACTAATGACTCAGATTTAATTGTATTGCCGCTTTTAATAATGGATACTGATTCAGACAAAATTAAATCTTCGTTTTTAATTTCGACCTTTGCAGCCTCACCTTCTATGAATTCATACCCGTCAAAGAAACTAATCTTAATTGGGTTTCCAATTGCATAAAACTCATCTGTTGACTCAATAACAATTAGCTTATCTGCTTTAAAAGTAACATTTTCTGATTCAAACGAAACATTATCTTCATAAATGATCCTATCAATATCGGTATTTATTTCTATTTTATCGGAAGTGATCGAATACTCTTGTGCTTCGATCAGCCCATTTGAAGAGAAAAGCAATAAAAAAAATAGATTAAATTTATAAAACATTTGCTTCAAGAATATCATGCATAGATACTATGCCTTCGATCTTTTCTGAATCCTTAACCAACAGATTAAATATTTTTAGCTCACTCATCATATTCGCAGCCTGTATAACAAGTTTGTCCGAGCTAATGGTCTTAAATTTCCTTGTCATTACTTCGCCAACTAAAACCTTTTTAATATCTGTATTTTTCTGAAGACATCTTCTTAAGTCCCCATCTGAAAATACTCCAATAACATTTTTCTTATCTGTAACTACCGCTAAACCTTGTTTTTTTGATGAAACTTCTACTATTAAGTCAGATAAAGTATCAGTTTTTTTAACACTTGCAGTTTTTGAAATAGGGGTCATCAAATCTTTAACTCTAAGAGTTAATTTCTTACCAAGTTTTCCGCCTGGATGTGACTTTGCAAAATCTTCAGCTGTGAATCCTCTAGCTTTTAAAAGTGAAATTGCTATTGCATCACCCAAAGCCAAAGTAACAGTTGTGCTTGATGTTGGGGCCAGATCATTCGGACAAGCCTCTTTAGTGACCTTCACCCTCAAATGAACATCTGAAGCTACTGCAATGGTAGATTGCTCATCTTCTGTAATTGAGCATAGTTTAATTTTTAAAAACTTAATTGCAGGTATCAGGTCGCAAACTTCTTTACTCTCTCCAGATTTTGAAATTGCTAGAATAAGATCTTTTTTTTGTATCATTCCCAGATCACCATGAAGCGCTTCTGCTGGATGAATAAAGAATGAAGGTGTGCCAGTGCTTGAAAGTGTGGCAGAGATTTTATTTGCTATGTGTCCTGACTTACCAACACCCGTTAAAAATATTTTTCCTTTACATTGAAAAATAGCATCACATATTTCTTGAACATTGAAATCTTTCGAGCCTGAGAAAGACTTCATTTCTTCTAATTCTAATAAAAAAGCCTTTTTTGCTTCTTTTTGGAAATTAATTTTTTTCATTTCAAACTATAATCTACACATGATACGATTTTTTTTAACCAAATTTTTATTTGTTCTATCTTTTTCATCATTTCTTTATTCTGAAAAAATTCCAGAAATCCATGAATTTATTGATAAGAATGCACAATATTTTTTGACAATAATTAAAGAAGAAGGTTCAACTTATGAAAATGAGCCTGAGAAATTTAAAACAAGGTTAAAAAATATTTGGGAACCAATGGTTGATGTTGGTTTAGTGTCCAGGTTAATTCTTTCAAAAGCATATGCAGGCGCTACACCTGAGCAGATTGTTGCATTCGAAGAGCAGACAAAAAAAATATTATTAGATACATATGTTACAACCTTACTTGAATTTGAAGATTACACTTTAGAGACAAATGATGAAATTAAAATTAATAAACGAACATTTGAAGTTTCAGTCAAATTCTTATCTAGCTCGGATTCTTTCATAACAAAATTTAGTGTTTATAAAAATAAGCTAGGAGAATACAAAATAATCAATATAATTATCGATGGTATAAACTTAGGGTTAACCTTTCGTAATCAATTTCAAGATAATCTTGCAAATAATAATATGGACCTAAATAAGGCCATAGAAACATGGAAACCTCTTTACATAGACTAATAGATGGAAAGACTTATTATTAAAGGCGGTAATCAACTTCATGGAGAAGTGGATTGCTCAGGAGCAAAGAATGCTGGTTTGCCTATTTTGGCATCAACAATCTTATTGGATGGTGTTGCTAAGATAGGAAATCTTCCGCA
>JBELJV010000054.1:0-4883 GCA_042090165.1 Gammaproteobacteria bacterium | reverse complement strand
ATGGCTGGTCATTACGGCAGTGCAAAAACAACAGTTCAGAGTTTAGATGTTGCAAAAATAGACCTTGAAGATAACCTGATTCTAATTAAAGGAGCTATTCCAGGCTCAATAGGGTCTTTCGTAAAGATTACCCCTTCTATTAAAGGTGGTCACTCCTTTACAGTGCCCGCACCAGTAGCTGAAGATACAGCAGCTCCAGCCGATACTGCAGTTGAAGCATCAGCAGCCCCAACAGAAGAAGTTAAAGAAGAGGCTTCTGCAGAAAAAGTAGCTGAAGAAAATAAAGAAGAGGACAAATAATGGCAGCAACAGGAACAAAGAAAACAACTGCACCAAGACTTCCATCAGAAGTTTTTTCAGTTGAGTTCAATCAATCTTTGGTTCATCAGGCACTTACAAGTTATTTGTCAAACCAAAGACAAGGCTCAGTAAAGCTAAAAAACAGATCTGACGTGAGAGGTGGCGGTAAAAAACCATTTAAACAAAAAGGAACTGGTAGAGCAAGAGCAGGAACAATAAGAAGCCCATTATGGGTAGGTGGCGGTGTCACTTTTGCGAATATAAAAAATCATGAAAAGAAAATGAACAAAAAGATGGCCAAGAAAGCGCTTGCTTCAATTCTTTCAAAATTTAAATCAGAAAAAAGATTAACACTAGTTGAAGATGTTTCATTCAAAGAACCTAAAACAAAACTAGCCGTTGATTTCTTTAACAAAACAGGAGTTGATTCAGCTCTGTTAATTACATCTGAGGCAGATCAAAACACAATGCTTGCAATTAGAAACCTAAAATCTTTTGGTTTTCTTGATGCCAGAGATATCAATCCATATGATTTGTTAAAAGCAAAACATATCCTGGTAACGCACTCTGCAATTCCAATTCTTAAGGAGGTTGTAAATGTTAAGTGAAAAGATATACACAACACTTAAGAATCCTGTAATTACAGAAAAAGCAGCGATTGAAAAAAGCACAACTAATACTTATGTCTTTAAAGTTGCAAGAGAGGCAACAAAAACAGACATCAAAAACTCAATTGAAGAAATTTTTGGTGTTACTGTGGATTCTGTTCGTGTTTTAAATACTAAATTTAAGAATAAAAGAACAAGATTTGGCAAATACAAAACAAGCACATACAAAAAAGCCTACGTAAAGTTAGCTGATGGAAAAGAAATTAACCTGGAGAACCCGTTTAAATAATGGCTATAATTAAAGCAAAACCAACCTCACCAGGCAGAAGGTTTAGAGTTCAGATTAAAGAGGACCTACATAAAGGTAGGCCCGAAAAAACTCTTGTTGAATCGAAGAAAAGAACATCTGGAAGAAACAACAATGGCCATATTACTGTAAGACACAGAGGTGGGGGTCACAAAAGACTTTACAGAATCATAGATTTCAAACGCAATAAGCTTGATGTTGAAGCAACGGTACTAAGAGTTGAGTATGATCCAAACAGATCTGCAAACATCGCGTTAATTGAGTTTAAAGATGGTGAAAAAGCTTACATTATTGCTCCTAAAGATCTCAAAGAGAAAGCAAAAGTTATTTCAAGCGATAAGGCACCTATTAAACCTGGAAACTGTCTTCCACTAAAAAATATTCCACAAGGTACTGAAGTGCATTGTGTAGAGATGAAACCTGGAAAAGGAGCTCAACTTGTTAGATCGGCAGGCACAACTGCAAGATTAGTAGCAAAAGAAGGAAAATACGCAACATTAAGGTTAAGTTCAGGCGAGATGAGAAAAATTCTTCTAAGTTGCAGAGCAACTATTGGCGTTATTTCAAACTCTCAACACAACTTAAAATCATTAGGTAAAGCGGGAGCTAAAAGATGGAGAGGTGTAAGGCCAACTGTAAGAGGTGTTGCCATGAACCCGGTAGATCACCCACATGGTGGTGGTGAAGGTAAAACTTCAGGTGGTAGAAACCCTGTAACTCCATGGGGTATGCCAACAAAAGGGTATAGAACAAGAAAGCCTAAGGCTTCAGATAGATTGATTGTAAAAAGGAGATATAAGTAATGGCTAGATCTAGTAAAAAAGGACCATTTGTCGACTTATCTTTAGAGAAAAAAATTGCAAAAGCAAAAGAAACAAATGATAGAAAGCCAATCAAAACTTGGTCAAGAAGCTCAATGATTACTCCTGACATGGTCGGACTAACAATTGCTGTTCACAATGGAAGACAACATATCCCCGTTTTTGTTAAAGAAGATATGGTCGGTCAAAAATTGGGTGAGTTTTCAATAACAAGAACATTCAAAATACATGCTGGTGATAGGAAGGTGAAGAGTTAATGATGGAAGTTAGAGCTTATTTAAAAGGCGCAAGATTATCTCCACAAAAGGCATGCCTTGTTGCAGACCTTGTACGAGGTAAAGATGTTGATAAAGCCTTAGATATTCTTAACTTTTCAAAGCAAAAAGGAGCTTCTTTAATAAAAAAACTTCTTAACTCTGCAATATCAAATGCTGAAAACAATGAAAACGCTGATGTCGATAACTTAAAAATAAAATCAATCATTGTTAATAAAGGTCTTGTAATGAAAAGAATAAAAATAAGAGCTCGAGGTAGGGCTGACAGAATGACGAAACCAATGTGCCACATAGAAATTAAATTAACAAACAAAGAGGAGGCTAAAGATGGGTCAGAAAGTTAATCCAGTAGGCTTTAGACTTGGAACATCAAGAGATCATGACTCTGTCTGGTTTGCCAAATCAAAAGATTATTCAAAACTCGTGCTTGAAGACATCAAAGTAAGAGAAAGAGTAAAAGAAATACTGCCACATGCACCAATTAGCTCAGTGATAATAAAAAGAACAATGGAAGAGATCATTGTAGATATTAAAACCTCACGCCCAGGTGTTGTTATCGGCAAGAAAGGTGAAGAAATAGAAAAAATTAAGAAAGCTTTAAAGAAACTCATGGGGCAGGATGTCAAATTAAATGTTGTTGAAGTTAAGCAGCCAGACTTGGATGCACAACTTGTTGCTACAACAGTAACCCAACAACTAGAAAAAAGAATTATGTTCAGAAAAGCAATGAAAAGAGCAGTTCAGAACACAATGAGACAAGGTGCTAAGGGCATTAGAATAGAGGTTTCTGGCAGATTAAATGGTGCCGAGATTGCAAGATCAGAATGGTATAGAGAAGGTAGAGTGCCTCTTCATACTCTTAAAGCAGATATTGATTATGCAACAAGTGAAGCTTTAACAACTTACGGAATAATTGGCGTAAAAGTTTGGATTTATAGAGGAGACAAAGGTGCTACAACCTAAGAAAACAAAATATAGAAAACAAATGAAGGGCAGGAACAGAGGTTTTGCATCTGCAGGCTCAACCGTGTCATTTGGAGATTTTGGATTAAAAGCTACTTCCCATGGCATGTTGACCTCAAGACAAATTGAGGCAGCTAGAAGAGCCTTGGTTAGATATATAAAAAGAGGCGGTAAAGTCTGGATTAGAGCATTCCCTGATAAGCCAATAACAAAAAAACCACTTGAAACTAGACAAGGTAAAGGCAAAGGTAACGTGGAATATTGGGCAAGCCCTATCAAACCAGGAAAGATTATTTATGAAGTAGCAGGAGTTAGTGAGGAAGATGCTAGAAGAGCATTTGAGCTTGCTGGCGCTAAATTACCCATGGGAACTACTTTTGTTAAAAGAGGAACAAATGGCTAAGAAAACTAAAGACTACAAAAGCATGAAACCTGCAGATTTAAAGAAGGAGCTAATTGCTAATAGAAAAGTGTTGTTTGAAAACAATTTCAAACATAAAATGGGCCAACTTAAAGAGAGTCACATGCTTAAAGAAACAAAAAAAGAAATTGCAAGAATTAAAACGGAGCTAAGTAAAGAAAATGGCAGCTAAGACATTACAAGGAACAGTAACAAGTAACAAAATGAATAAAACAGTCACTGTAGTTGTTGCCAGAAGAAAGAAGCATCCAAAATATGGTAAATACATTAATTTATCAACTAAATATCACGTGCATGATGAAAAAGAAGCTTCAAAAGAAGGAGATATCGTTCTTATTCAGGAGTGCAAGCCAATTTCTAAGTCAAAAAGTTGGGTATTGGTCGATGTTATCAAAAAAGGAGCTGGAGAGTGATTCAAACACAGAGCATGTTAAAAGTTGCCGATAATAGCGGCGCTAGAGCAGTAATGTGCATTAAAGTCCTTGGCGGCTCAAAAAGAAGATCAGCAAATATAGGCGATGTTATTAAAGTAGCTGTAAAAGAAGCTTTACCTCAAAGCAAAATCAAGAAAGGTTCTGTTATGAATGCACTTATTGTTAGAACAAAATCTGGAGTAAGAAGACAGGATGGATCTAAGATAGGTTTTGATGAGAACGCAGTGGTATTACTTAATAACACAAGAGATCCAATAGCAACTAGAATATTTGGTCCCGTAACAAGAGAACTAAGATCAGCTAAGTTTATGAAGATTGTCTCACTTGCACCGGAGGTACTGTAATGAAATTGAAAAATACAAAACTTAGAGAAGGTGATGAAGTGATTGTTATTACAGGAAGAGAAAAAGGCAAAAGAGGCAATATCACCAGCATTACAGGCGAGAAATGCATTATTAATGACCTTAATTTAGCAAAAAAACATACAAGGCCTAATCCACAGCTTGGTATAACTGGTGGAATAGTCGAGAAAGAGATGCCAATTAATCTATCTAATGTGATGATTTGGAATCCATCAACAAAGAAACAGGACAAAATTGCTTATGCTGATGATAAAGGTAAAAAGAAAAGAGTTTATAGATCAACAGGTAAGGATATTAAGTAATGAGTCTTAAAGATAGATTTAACAAAGAGATTGCCCCACAACTTAAAGAAAAGTTAGGATGCAAATCAATAATGGAAGTGCCTAAGTTGA
>JBELJV010000053.1:0-4930 GCA_042090165.1 Gammaproteobacteria bacterium | reverse complement strand
GTATCATTTTTTTGAAGTTCTCTAGACTGACTGGCATTCAGATTTATTCAATAGTCACAGAGTGTTTTCGAGTGACGAATAAATTTATCATAAAAATTTAAGATATTTTTTATCCATTTAATTTGTGAAAAGAAGGGTGTCTATATCTATTTTTGAAATTATGTCTTTTTCAACATAAAGGATTTCTCGTTCATTAGGTTTTCGAGGTTTTGGATTGTCCCAGTAAGGTCCATCAGTAGCAACTACCAAAGTTTCTTCTGGCAGATAATATACTTTTGATTGACCGGGATAAAGTGTGTATTTGGTGCCTGAATTCCTGGAATCTTTTTCAGATAATCCTGGAATGAGGAATCTAAGATAGACTGTCTTTTGAGAGAGTGTGTTATTAACTAACTTGATTCCTTGTTCTTGAGAATCATCAAACTGATAATTAAAAGAGGTACAACTAGATATAAAAAATATTAATATTAAGTTTATAAAGAAATTTTTCATAATTTTTTTAATTTATTGACCAACCGAGAAATCTTTCTTTATTCAACAGTCACTGACTTGAACAAAACAGTGATTTGATTTTTTACCATCAATAAACTCCCTGAGAGTGACATAAATTTTTTGCATATTTACGGCGATTATCTTTAAAATTTTTTTCATCATAAACTCTCAAATATATAAGGGTTTCTAGATCGCTAACTGAGAAGTCGCCGCCCATCTTGTGCAATATGTTTAATTTTTCGTAAGTTGTCTCTGCTTCTTCGAGAGCATCTTTTATATGGTCATAATAATTATCCATCTCCAAAATATAATTTATTGTATATTCAGCATTATCTTCTACTTCATATTTCAACTGACCATAAGTAATTTCATCCTTGTACTGATCTGAAAGATAAAGATTTTGTATTTCATCAAAGTCTTTGCCAGACCATGCTCGTTGCACTTTTTCAACAAATCTTAGATGTCTATAATCATAATCCTCTATTCCATCTCTCATGAGATCTTCTTTAAATTTCACCATATCTTGCACAAATACTTTCATATCATCTGCGGATAGTTCAATAGTCATATTCTCAAAGGACTCAGAGTAGTTTTTTTCATTCTCCTCCATGCATCGATCTAAAACAGATGGTCCACATGAAGTTAAAAACATAAGATTTATTAGAAGATATAAGGAATATTTATACTTAATCACTGTTTTGTTCTACTCCACCGTCACACTTTTCGCCAAGTTGCGAGGTTTGTCCACATCGGTGCCTTTAAGCAAGGCTGTGTAATAAGAAATTAACTGCAGCGGCAGCACACAAATAATTGGATTCAATAAATCAAGTGTTTTTGGGATCTTTATATGCCCACCATCTTTATTTAGGGTTGTTTTCTTTAAAGGGCCAATAGTGATGACTTTGCCTTTTCTTGCTGCCACTTCTGCAATGTTTGATGTGATCTTATCAAGGTGCTCATTGTCGGGCACCAGAGCAATGACTGGCATGTTTTTATCGATTAATGCCAAGGGGCCATGCTTAAGCTCGCCGCCTGGATAGGCCTCAGCATGAATGTAAGAAATTTCTTTGAGCTTCAGCGCACCTTCTCGAGCAATTGGAAAATATAGGCCCCTGCCCAAGAACAATGTGCTGTGCCTTTTGAATAATAATTTGGCAGCTTCTTTGTATGTGTCTGTCATTTTTAGGGTTTTTTCTAATTGGCTAGGCAGCTCAAGCAATGCCGCAGCAATATTTTTTATACCTCTTGGTTTTGCTTCTTTAACTCTCATTAGTGTTAACAGTAAGAGGTTTAAGCATGCTAGCTGGGTGACAAATGCTTTGGTTGATGCAACGCCTATCTCCGGTCCAGCATTGGTTAAAAGCTTATATTCTGATTCTCGGCAAAGAGAGCTATTAGCTACATTGCAGATAGTAAGGGTTAGGGGATCATCAGTTTTCTTGGCAAATTTTAATGAAGCCAAGGTGTCTGCTGTTTCACCTGATTGTGAGATTGTTACTAGTAATGTTTTTTTTGTTTTAACAGGTACTTGATACTGATATTCACTACCATAATCGACCCGGCAGTTAATGCCCAAAAATTTGTGTGACCAATATTCAAAGATTCTGCCTGCGTGATAACTAGTGCCACAAGCTACGATTTGAATATTTTCAATATTTTTTAATTCCTTTTCAAAACCCGCACCGAAAATGCCTTCTCTTGTGCCGTCTTTTGTTACTCTACCTTCTAAAGCTTTTTGGACAGACTCTGGTTGCTCAAATATTTCTTTTTCCATAAAGTGGCTATAGCCATTCAGGTCATTGGTATAAGCAGTGGAGTCAACTTCTTTTGTGGGGACTTTAGCAGCTCTGCCGTCTTTACTGCTAATACTTATTTTGTTTTTTGTAACGAAAGCAACCTGACCATCATCTAAGAATTTGAATTTATTGGTAACTGGGGATAAAGCCATAATGTCGGATGCCAGAAAATTCTCATCAAAACCCTCACCAACAACCAAAGGACTGCTTTGACGAACTCCTATAAGTGTTTCAGGCTCATTTTTATCTATGACAGCTAGGGCATAAGCTCCTTTTAGCCGAGAGATTGCTTTCATAACGCTTGAATCAAAATCCATACCACGTTGTTTATAGAACTCTATGAGATGGCCAATCACTTCTGAGTCAGTTTGTGAATAGAGCTTAAAGCCTTCACTTTTCAATTCAGATTTTAAATCTTCATGGTTTTCAATAATGCCGTTGTGTACAACATAAATGTTTTTGTTTGATGCATGTGGGTGTGCATTTTTTTCAGAAGGTATGCCATGAGTCGCCCACCTTGTATGAGCAATGCCAGCTGTGCTGGAAGTGTTTTTATTTAACTTATTTTCTAGGTCTTGGACCCGTCCTAAGCTTTTAATTAAAGCAATCTTTTTTTGCTGTTGAAATGCTATTCCTGCCGAATCGTACCCACGGTACTCAAGCCTTTTTAGACCTTCTACCAAAATAGGTACTACATTTCTTTCAGTAACACCACCAACTATGCCACACATTATTTTTTCTTCCAGTTGGTTTTATTTTTCTGCTTCGCGCGCCCGAAAGCTAAAGATCCAGAAGGCACATCAGAAGTAACAACCGAGCCAGCTGCCACATATGAATTCTTGCCTACTTTTAGTGGTGCAACCAATGATGAGTTTGAGCCAATAAAGACTGAGTCACCAATTTTGGTTTTGTGTTTATTTTCGCCATCATAGTTACAAGTAATAGTGCCTGCCCCAATATTGCTCTTCTTGCCTATCTCTGTATCTCCAATATAAGCATGGTGGTTGGCTTTAGTATTTTGTCCTATATGGGACTTTTTCACTTCAACAAAATTTCCAATTTTTGCTGAATTATCAAGCACTGCACCATTTCTTAGTCTGGCAAACGGCCCTACCTCTACATTTTCAGATATTTTTGAGTCTTCAATTGAGCAAAATTCTTTAATAGTAGAGTAAGATCCTATTTTTGTATTGGATAGAATTACATTTGAACCAATTGAGACATCATTGCCTAGCACTACAGTGCCCTTGATCGTGACATTATTGCCAATTGAAACATCCTTTCCAACTTTTAGGACGCCCTCGACATAACAAGTTGATGTATCTTTAAAAAGTGTTCCTTTTTTCTTTGCTGCATCTATGTTTAATGCAACCATAGCGTTGTAAAGGTCTTCAAGTTCTTTTTTATTGTTTGCTCCAAATACCTCTAGTTCTTTTGCTTCTGTTGAGCTAATTCGAAGCTTGCGTTTACTGGCATACTCTAATAAATCAGTAAGATAGTACTCTCCTGCTTTGTTATTTCTTACCAATCCTTTCAAACCATTCTTTAAAAACTCATTATCAACAACCATAATGCCGGTAAAAATTTCATTGATTGTCTTTTCTTGAGCTGATGCATCAGCTTCCTCTCTAATGTTTGTGGGATTCATTTTTTCGTCTCTGATGATCCTCCCATAGCCTTTTGGTTTAGTTATTTTTGATGTCAGAATTGATATTTTCTTGCGCTGTGCTGATTTAATAAGCTTGTTAAGGCTAGCAGTAGTAATTAAAGGCACATCTGCATATAGGACTAGAGTTTTCCCTGTATCGGGTAAATAGGGTGCTGCTTGTTTAACAGCATGTCCAGTGCCAAGCCTCTCTTTTTGTTCGCAAAAGATAAAATCACCTGCATTATTTTCAAGCACATATTTTTTTACTTCATCCTTTTTATAGCCTGTAACTAGTACTATGCGTTCTGGTTTAAGTGTTTTTGCTGTGTTTAATGAATATTGCACAAGCGGGAGGTCAGCTAAATTGACCAAAGGTTTTGGTTTGTCTGTTTTCATTCTTCTGCCTTCGCCGGCAGCAAGAATTACGATACTTAATCCCATTAAGAGATTTTAATGTTTTTTTCTTGGACTTAAACTATTTTTTACGCTTAATGTTCTTTTTCAGGGCTTCTATCGCTCGAAGTTGTGAGAGTGATTGTGTTAATTGTGAAGAAGCTTCAGCAAAGTCCTTTTGATCTTTTTTGTCAGAGAGAAGTTTTTCAGCTTCCTCTTTAGCCTTTAATATTTTTGCTTCATCAAGATCATCAGCTCTTTGTGCTGAATCGACAAGAATAGTGATATTGTCTGGTTGAACTTCAGCAAATCCCCCCTCTGTAAAGAAGACTTCTTCTTTATCATCAGTAATCATTCTTACTGGACCAGGCTTTAAAATTGCCAACAATGGTGAGTGGCCTTTAACAACCCCGAGTTGTCCCTCTTTTCCATCCAATACAACCATTTCGGCCTGGCCTTCAAAGAGGGTCTCTTCTTGTGAAATGAAACTTATACTAATCACTCTTAATTGTTTTTGCTTTCTCTAACGCTTCGTCAATGGAACCGACCATATAAAAAGCTTGTTCTGGCACATCATCATGCACACCATCGAGTATTTCCT
>JBELJV010000052.1:0-4945 GCA_042090165.1 Gammaproteobacteria bacterium | reverse complement strand
ACATTGCATTAGCCAATAGTGCTCCACATATTGCTCCCAAAGTTTGAAAAATAATAAAATACAGAAAAGTTTTAAAATCAAGGTCTTTCTTTATAAAAAATATTAAAGACACTCCTGGGTTAAAGTGTGTGCTATATGGACCTAAACAAGTAATTAAAAAATATAGTCCCCAAAATGTTGCTAGCGCATTCGCTAATAAAGCTATAGCTATATTCCCATCAGCGAGACTCTCGGCCATTATCCCGGACCCAACCACTACAGCAACCAAAGATGCTGTTCCTAGAAATTCTGAAAAAAGACTTTTTAAAAGAGTTATCATCTTATTAAGTCTTCAATTATTTTCTTTTCTATAAGATCTCTTATTTGGTCAAATTCAGAATCATTCATATGTTTTGGATCTGGTATATTCCAATCTATTGTTTCAGCAGATAAAAATGCTGGGCAGGCGTCCCCACACCCCATGGTTACACAAAATTCAAAATCTTGACCTTCATATGCAAGGACATTTTTTGGTTTTTTATTTTTTAATACAATGCCTTTTCTGGCTAAAGAATTAATTGCTTTAGGGTTAATTGTTTTAGCAGGATTTGAGCCTGCTGAAAAAGCTTGCAAATAATCCCCAAACTTTGCATTAGCAATAGCTTCAGCAAGCTGACTTCTGCATGCGTTTTCAACACAAACAAATAAAACTCTATTCACTCTTAATAACTGTACTTCAAGCCAATAGAAATTGAGGATGATGTTGAGTAACTCTCATACACTGCATCGCCTTGCAAAGCCTCATAAGGCTCCTCAAGTAAATTCCTCAGCTTAACTGTTAAATCTAAATTTCCGTCATAAGCCCTGAAAGTTTTGTTATAAACCATATCCAGTGTTTCTGGCAGATCTTCCATAACATTTGGAATAACATCTGAGCCTAATTCCCTAATTCTATTCCCAACATCGTTATAAATTACACTAAGTCTTGAATCGTCAGACCCATAATAACCAAACTGGATATTTAAAATATTATCTGGTTGACCGACAAGAGGTCTATCATCATATGAAGATAAAGTAATAAATTCTGGGTTAGTGATTGCATTTGAGTCAGTCACAGTGTAATTAATTTTTCCGAAAAAATCATACCCTGAAATGAGTTCACCAAACTGTTTTTGAAATTCAAATTCAGCACCTTGAAGCTCAGCGGATAGAGCATTTCTATAGCTTACGTATGAGCTTGTAGCGGCAGCTTCAAGCACTTGCTCAATCGGGTTGATAAAATCTTTTGTGAAATATGAAATTGTTAAAAACTCATCAAAACCAAAGTACCATTCATATCTCAAATCTAAGTTCTCAATTTCTGAGGATTTAATTCCTTCAAACCCTCTTTCTAATCTATCAGTTTCAAAATTGACAAATAAAACAGGAGACATTTCTCTAAACATTGGTCTGGAAATAGTTTCACTCATTCCAAATCTTACTTGCATGCTTTCATTTAATTGATAGGTAGCGGTTAGCGCTGGAAGCAATTTATCTAATTCATCAGTTGATTGAACAACATCAGACCCGCCAAAAAAAGTAAGTGTATTTGTTTCAAGCAATGATTCTTCATTTCTAGCTCCAATACTTATACTGAATTTTTCAGTAATATCGCTCTCAACAGACATATACCAAGCATCAACTGTCATTTCTCCTTCATACCTATCAGTATTTAAAGAAAGCTCAGTAAGAACTAGTCCAGTTCTGTCGTATCTAAAGTTTTGAGGATCCATAATTACGTTAATTGGCTGTCGTCTAAAATTGCGATCTGCAAACAATGCTCCATTAGTAAAGTCAGGAAGAAAAGCATATCTTTTTACATCCGTGTCTCTTTCTTTTTCAAGAGTCTTTAACCCAAATTTAAAATTAGCAATAATATTTGCAGTTTCTATTGGGTACATAAAGTCAATAGCAGTTTCATTAGAATTGTCATTTAGCCATGAGAAATTTGTATAGTTGCTGTCTTGTCTTCTTGAAAATTCATAAGCACCGTCTTGAAACTCATAGAAATACTCTCTTTCGAATGGAGAATTTCTTTTTCCTGTGGCAAAGCTTGTTCTCCAATCAATGGACAATCCATTGTTAAAGTCATGCTTGCCTGAAAGGGTTGATGAAGTGATAGATCTTTCAACCCATTCCATTTTTGTTCTTCTTTCATTGAAATCTGCTTCAACATTTCTCCCTTCGCTGACTGTAAGTCGATTATCGGTTTTTCTTACAATTAAGCCTGTAAATTGTAGATAGTTTTGATTATTTATATCCCAACCAATTGTTGTGAGTAGGTTGCTATCGACTTGTTTGTTGCTCTTCTTCACCTCATATTGATCCATAGCTACCAGAGCATCACCTGTTCCTCGCGAATAATTTGTTCTACTAATATCTGGTTGATAATCATTTGCGGTATCATAACCAGCTGAAATAATCACACCTAAGTTTCCATAATTTTCCAACCTAAATGAATTGCCATAAGCAAAATCAAATCCAAAATCGGGAGCAAATTCTTCTTTTTCGGGCAACCATTGACCAGGAAATCCTTGAGCAGCAGATTGAATTTCAAAATATGATGCTGAAGCAAGCGAAATAAAATCACTGTTCTGATAAAGTGGTGCTAAGGATTCTGGTAGATCTCTATAGCCAGTATCAAAACCAGTCCAATCATCATCGTACCCTGCCATAATATCGCCTTCAGTTCCTGTAGCAAGAGAGTCATAAGATGTTGAAACACTTAACTCATAGAATTCCTCATTTGGTATGAGTTTTGTTCTCATATCAATAACTCCACCCCCGAACTCTCCAGGATATTGAGCAGAATATGTTTTTTGAACTAAAACATTATCAAGTATTGAAGTTGGAAATATATCAAAAGGCACAACTCTTTTTAACGGCTCAGGACTTGGTAGAAGCACTCCATTTAATAATGCCGAAGAGTATCTCTCTCCGAGACCTCTCACATAAACATACTTACCTTTAACTAAACTTAGTCCAGTAACTCTTTTTAATGCATCTGAGGCTTCGCTATCCCCTGCTATACTCATAGATTCTGATGAAAGAGTACTTGATATTTCGCTAGTATCTCTTTTTTCGTCAGGTATGAAACTTACTGCAACAACAACTTCTTCTATAGGAGTATTTGACTGTATAGCATCGTTGTTTTGGTTTTCTTGTTGTGTGTCTTCTTGTGCATTGCTTAGTGCAGCAACAAGGATTAAGGTTAATATTCTATTTTTCATATAAAACTCCATTTGATATTTTAGACATTTAATGAATCTCTAATGTGACAGAATTGTTAATTTTGCATCAAGGAACTATTTAAAAAAAAAGCCACCTCCGGGGAGGTGGCTAAAAGGGCTGAGTTAATTAAACTCTACGAGTAGTTAAATTTTACTCAACAGCTGGCGGGAAGTATGCCCATCCTGCTGTCCAATCTGACTCAGCTGATTCTACTGCACCAACATGGCTAGTTGCTTCAAAGAAGCTGTTTGCAGAAACATTTCTTGGAGAAATAGCTGCTTCTACAGCGCCATTGGTATACCCAACCAGTGAATCACCATTTGGATCAACAATACTATTTGCTTCCATCAAAGATAATGTTACAGCTTCTGAGACATCATCTTCGCCAGTACCAGCGTCTGCAGCAAATGCACAAGCAAAGAGAACACCCCTGTAATCATGACCTTCTCCAAGTACACCATCGCCGTTAAAATCTGCTGTGGTTGCATTATCAATGTCTAGACAAGTGCTTTCGCCTGAATCATCTGCTACAACAGAATTAAACAGTCCAAGACCTGTTCCTTCTCTAAGAAGAATAGCTTGGCCGTCATCACTCACAATTGTAAGGTTGGCAATTTGAGGATTTGATCTTGGGCTTCTTCCCATGTCTCTACCATAGTTATCAGCTTCGATAGATCTATCCTTTCCAAAAGTTTGACCTTGGTCCTGCCATACAATAGCGTGTTGAACATTTCCTCTCCAGCCGTCTGTCCAGTCAATTGAATCATCAGAAGCGCCCATGACTAGCAAATGCTTAGCATTTACAGTGCCTCCAAAGAATTCAACACCGTCATCAGAAGTATTAAATGTCTGCACATAATCAACCTCAGTTCCGCTACCTACTGCTTGGAAAGCAATACCATTAAGCTCATCTTCTGAATTAAAAAGTCTTCCAGCATATTTGAGTACTAGGTAGAAAAGGTTTCCGCTGTTGTCAGCATCATTTGTACCACCATAGCTACCTGAATTTCCTTCACCATCTGCAGTACAAGCAGCAGTACCAAGATCTTCTAAGTTACAGTTGTTTTGAGAAGCTAACCCATTGATAACCAGTCCACCCCAATCTGATGAAGTACTTAAGGAAACTGCGTCATCGCCGCTTGGGTATCTTACTTCGCGACCAGAAGTCATTGTTACTGGTGCTCCTGGAGCTCCATTCACCATGACTTTAGAATAAATTGGTACAATAAGTGCATCGTAATCATCTGTAGCACCTTCTCCGAAGACACTATCACTGTAGAGTGTTACACCTGGATCAATTTGCAAATACTTAGCACCAAGGTCTGTTCCATCTCCAACTTTTACTTGCTCTTTCAAGAGGTATGGTAATCCGCCTCCAACAAGTCTTATATTTTTGTCTTCAGTTTGAGCTGCAACAACTTCACACGCTGGGCCTGCACCATCTTTCATGTTGCCAAGTGTTGTCCCATATGGACATTCAAACTCATCCATATGCAAACCAAATGTCCAGCCAACTGTCCAGTCATTTGCTTCGCTTTCAACACCACCAATAAATGAAGCAGTTTCAACTCTTGGATCGATAGAATTAGCGTCAGCTGCATCATAATATGAATCAACAAGTGGGTGTGTTATGTAAGCAGCATTTCTCATTCTGCCATGAAGACCTGTTGCACCAACATTAGCGTTAGCTTCAATG
>JBELJV010000051.1:2128-4980 GCA_042090165.1 Gammaproteobacteria bacterium | reverse complement strand
TAAACGAAGCTTTTGCAGTTCAAGTTGTTTATTGTCGAGATGAGCTTGGCATACCAATGGATAAATTAAATGTTGATGGTGGTTCTATTGCAATTGGCCATCCTTATGGAATGACCGGCTCAAGACTAACAGGACATCTGGTAAGAGAGCTTCAAAATAGAGATCAACAATTTGGTGTTGTTACTATGTGTGTAGGTGGAGGTATGGGAGCAGCTGGTCTGTTTGAAAGATATCCATCCTAGTGAATACAGAAACACATTATATTGAACAATATCTAGCACCTTTATATACACAATCATCAACCTATCCATTACAAATAGGCGACGATTGTGCTGTTATAGATGCAAGAGATAAGATTCTCACTTCGGTTGACTCATCAGTTGAAGAACAACACTTTCCAAAAGATTTAAATCCATACTATGCAGCTTATCGGTCTGTAGCTGTAGCTATTTCAGATATATACGCTATGGGAGGCATCCCAGAAAGCTATCTTTTAAGTATCTCACATCCCCAACCATCCGATATTTGGTTTGGAGAGTTTTCAAAAGGTATTGAAAAGGTTAATCAGGACTACAGCTTATCACTTCTGGGCGGAGATATGGTTAAAGGACAATTAGCCATCACTGTCACAGTATTTGGCAAAGCACTTGGAAACATATGTGAGCGTGCAAATGCTAAGTTAGGTGATAACATCTTTCTATCAGGTCCACTTGGGTTCGGCAAAGCAGGGTTAGAAGATTACCAAAAAGGTAATAAAGATGAGCCTAGTCAGTATTTAATGCCCCAGCTAATTTCAAATCACATCATTGAAAAATTAAACCCTATTATGAATGCAGCAATAGATGTTTCTGATGGTCTGGTTAAAGATCTTGGAAGGATTTGTTCAGCCTCTGGTATGGGGGCTGAGATTCTGCTTAGCAATATTCCCCACAATAACGACCCTTATGATTTAGTTGCAGGGGATGATTATGTTCTATGCTTCACATCATCATCACCCATAGAAAATATTATTGATATTGATCAAAATATTCACCACATTGGAAAAATCGTGGAAGGAAACGAAGTATTAGTAGTTGATCTTGAGGGTAGGCAGCTTGATTTTAATGAAGATGGTTGGGAATCTTTTAAATAGAGTTTCCAAAACCAATAATTTTTTTACTCAAGGTAGCAACGTCAAGTCCATTCATTTCCAAAACTTCATTTCTGCTGCCATGATCAGGGAATTTGTCTTCTAGCCCTAAATGCAAGATAGGCTTAAAGATCATTTGTGCTGCAAAAAATTCACTGACTGCGCTGCCTGCACCGCCCACAATTGAATGATCTTCAAGAGTAACGAATACCTCATAGTTATTACTCAATTCTAAGAGTAACTGCTCATCAAGAGGCTTCACAAAACGCATATCAACAAGACCAAAATTATTTGCTTCAGCGCATTCTGTTACTCTATCCATGAGTACTCCAAAATTTAAAATACAAACTTTCTCACCGTTACGTATCTTATTAGCCTTTCCTAAATCAAATGCATCATTTTTGTCTTTTATGGTAGCACCAATACCAGAACCCCTTGGGTATCTGATTGCAGCAGGACCATTGTGAGCATAACAAGCATTAAGGAGACCCCACATTTCATTTTCATCAGATGGAGTAGCTACAACAATATTTGGCACACACCGCATAAAGCTAAGATCAAAGTTGCCTGAATGGGTTGGCCCATCTTCACCAACAACTCCAGCACGGTCGAGCGCAAAAGTAACATCAAGATTCTCAAGACATACGTCATGAATAAATTGATCATATGCACGTTGGAGAAAAGATGAATAAATTGCTACAACAGGTTTAGTGCCACCTAAAGACAGGCCTGCACCAAAAGTTACAGAGTGTTGTTCAGCAATTGCAACATCATAAAATCTATCTGGGTATTGTTTCTCAAAATCAACCATCCCCGAACCTTCTTTCATAGCAGGAGTTATGCCAATAAGTTTGTTATCTAAGCTTGCTTTGTAGCATAACCAATCACCAAAAATATCTTGAAACTTTGCTTGTTTAACTGCTGGAGTATTCTCTATTTTTGATATCGCGTGATATTTAATACGTTCATTCTCAGCTGGCTCAAAACCTGCCCCCTTTTTTGTAATAATGTGCAAAAGATAAGGTTCTTTTTTTTCAACCATACGTCGAAGAGTTTTAATAAGAAGAGGAATGTCATGCCCATCAATTGGTCCAATATAATGAAGGCCCAGATCTTCAAATAAATTGCCTGGCATTACTGCATGCTTAAGACCGTCTTTTAGGTTTCGTGAAATATGTAAACCGCCTGGTAAATTTTTTAGGACTTTCTTGCCGCTTGATTTAAGTTTTTTATATGACTTTGATGCCCACACCTTCGCCAAGTAGTCCGAAAGCCCTCCAGTATTTTTTGATATGGACATATCATTATCATTTAAAACAATATTCAAATTATTATCTAGATGTGCAGCATGCATCATACCTTCAAAGGCTATCCCTGCTGTCATGGCACCATCCCCAATCACAGAAAAGATATTCCTTTTTGTTGAAAGATGAACATTGGCCTCATTCATACCTAAGGATGCACTTATTGATGTGCTTGAATGACCAACACTCATGGCATCGTATTCAGATTCAGTGATAGAAGGAAAAGGATGAATACCATCTTTTTTTCTCATTAGATGCATCTTCTCTCTTCTCCCAGTGAGAATTTTATGTGGATATGCCTGATGTCCTGTATCCCAAACAATTTTATCAAATGGCATATCTAACACATAATGCAAAGCAATGGTAAGCTCGATGGTTCCTAGCCCAGCTCCAAAGTGCCCACCAGTCTTACTTACTGA
>JBELJV010000051.1:0-2028 GCA_042090165.1 Gammaproteobacteria bacterium | reverse complement strand
CAATCAATACTCCTGTTTTTAGTTCACACATTAACAGTATCTCGCTTTCATTGGCCTCTCTTGATTCATATTCAATATCGAGAGCTTGTCCCAAAATCATGCCTTTACTGCCTATTGTTTCTAGAAGCATTTTTGCAAGTAAATTATTTTGCTTCTCTGTAAAGTGTTGGTTGTCCAACAGCATCTCTATTGCCATTGATTGCATAGCATCACCAGCCAAAACAGCTGTGGCTTCATTATATTTTTTGTGTAGTGAGGGCTGTCCTCTTCTTAAATCATCATCGTCCATGCACGGCAGATCATCATGTACAAGAGAATAGGTATGTATGGTCTCTAGAGCCCCTGCAATTGCATCTGCATGATCTAGCTCAAGTGATAATGCATCACTAACCAAGTATAGAAGGGTAGGTCTAACTCTTTTGCCTGGTGCTTCTAAGGCATAAACAATTGGTTCATCAATAATGTTGTTTGACTTAATATACGCTTTAATAAATTGGTCTACTCTTTGTTGAAAAAAGCTTTCTAAATTTGAGTTATTCTGCGTTGTCGTTGAAAGGTTTAGTTTGCCCATCTTCTGTTAGCTCTTTGATTTTATTTTCAGCAGATTCAAGCTCTTTTTGACAAACTTTTATGAGAGAAATGCCTTTCTCAAAGTTTTTTAAAGATTCGTCCAAATTAGGCTCTCCGTCCTCTAATGATTTGACTATCTTTTCTAGTTCTTTAATTGAGTCTTCAAATTTTGCCATAGTGAAATTTTAACTTATTTAAAAAATATTACCCTGCAATTCGGTTGTATAGATTGTTAAATTGTGCAGAAATGCTTTGAAATAATCCTGATTTTGGTTTTCCATTGTTATTATTCAAATTTTCAAGCACCACGAGAAAAGACGGTGTAACCAAAAGAGTTATAAGAGTGCTGAAACCAAGGCCCCAACAAATGCTTATTCCAAAAACTTGATACCATTTAACTGTTGAAGTCCCTTCAAAAATCTCTCTATTTAATACATCAATACTATATCCAGCAGATAAGAATAGCAGCCCGAAGATCGTTGTGACTGTCGTTAGCAGAACAGGCCTTAACCTGCTCATACAGGTCTCAGTTATGAGTTCTTCGGTTGTTTTCTTTGGGAAATCTAATTTCAATTTATTAAAAGTATCAATTAACACTATATTATTGTTAACGACTATCCCAGCAAGACCCACAACTGCCGTACCAGTCATAATTGTAGATGGTTCAGACCCTGTTATAGTTAGGCCAAGATATACTCCTGCTGTGGAGAAGAGCACTGACACTAATATGACTAAAGGCTGAAGGATGCTGTTAAATTGAGTTACGAGAATTATAAACATTAAGAAAAGTGCTCCAATAAATGCCTGTAGAAGGAAGGTAGTAGCTTCATTTCCTCTCTGAGTTAGGCCTCCAAATTTAACTTCCATACCTGGTTCGATAAAGTTGGTTTCTTCCATCCAGTTGCTTATTTTCCCAATCTCTACCCCAAGGTTATAGTCAGGTTTATTAATGCCAGTAATTTCATAATAAAACCTGCCATCTTTTCTAACTAAGCTTGTTGTATTTGGTCTAGCTTCTACATCAACAAAGCTTGAAATTGGAACAGCTCCATTTCTGGTGTTTACAGAAATCTCATCGAGGCTTGATAAAGTTCTTTTATCTTTTTGAAATCTGGCTCTTATATCAATTTCTTCTTTTGAATCATCAGGTCGATATTCACCAAGCTTTATCCCTGATGTCACCATCTGGATAGCAGCACCAATATCAAACAAGCTTATTCCTGATTGAAAAGCTCTTTCTTTATCGACATCAACCTTCCACTCAATCTTGTATTTTGGAAGACTATCATCGATTCCAGTAATGCCTTGAATATTTGATTCTATATATGCTCTAAGTTCTTTAGTTTTTCTTTCAATTTGAAATAAATCATCACTATAAAGCTCAATTTCTACAGGTGAGTTGAACTGTCCAGGACCGTCTTGGACCTCTTTTATATTTATGTTGTAACCGACAACGTC
>JBELJV010000050.1:0-5091 GCA_042090165.1 Gammaproteobacteria bacterium | reverse complement strand
GAGAACGTGCTTCAGCAGAATATTTATTAGTCCAAAAACTTATTGCTCAACAAACTGAGCAGCTTACCTTTGATCTTGAGTTTATTTCTCCGGTTGATACCTTGATAACAAGTCCATATGGAAAGAAAAGATTTATAAATGATGCTCCACGTTCCCCGCACTTAGCAACTGATATTAGAGGCAAAGAGGGCACCCCAATAATCGCTCCTAAAGATGGAAGAGCTGTGTTAGTTGCCAATCATTTCTATAGCGGCAATATAGTCATCCTTGATCACGGTGGGGGGCTTTTTTCTTCATATAGCCATATGCAGAAACATAATATTCTTGAAGGAGATGTAGTTAAAAAGGGTACAGTGATAGGTTTTGTTGGATCAACAGGAAGAGTGACAGGGCCACATTTGCATTGGACCATCTATCTTAATGAAAATAGAATCAACCCAGAATTATTTATAGAACTTGATTACCTTCAAGACTGAAGGAAAAATTTGTCCCATTGATTGCCATTCTTTTTGTAGCATTCTCGGTAATTTAGCCTATCTTTGTTGGCCTCCCAAAATTCGAAGAAAGTTACTTTTACCTGGTAGCCACCCCAATTCTTTGGTCTAACTTCCTCAAGCTCACCAGATTCAATTGAAGACTTAATGTGTTCATACCTATCCTCTAACATTTCATAAGAATCAATTAGCTTTGATTGATCTGAAGCTATAGCAGCAATATTTTTGCCCTTTTCTCGACCATAGAAATGCTCATCAGAAAATTTTTCAGAACATTTTGATATATCACCTTCAGCTCTTATTTGCACATCAATTGAAGGCCACCAAAAATTGATGCCAACCTTATCATTTTTATCAAAATCTATTGCCTTATTGCTAGTATAGCTCGAGAAAAAAATTAAATTATCTTCAAAAAAATATTTGAAATTAACATAGCGTGCATGTGGTGCACCCTCTTGATCAACTGAAGAGATGCAGCCCGCCTCTGTGAAAGGTTGGCCAGCATCCTCGGCTTGCAGGTAAAAATCTTGAAACTTTAAAAATGGTGTAGATTCTGGAAGGCTCTTAAAAAGCATTAGTCCATGAACCTTATTTGTATTGCATCAGCATATATATCTGAAAAAATTCCTGAAATGACAACAAATTTCTTCCTACCTTTAAGCCTTAATTTATCTTTTAATACATTGAATGCAGAATTGATTGTTTTTTCATGATTGGCGCCAAATTTCATGAATAAGTTCTCCACAGATGATGCAAGGGAGAGCTTTCCTTGAGTCTCTCTATTGTTGGTGAAAGCATACACTGGGACTTTTGGTCTGGCTCTTGAAATTAAGTTTGCTGTGAATCCACTTCTTGTCAAAACAACAATAGCATCAGCATTAATCTTCTCAACTAGCTCTACTGATGTAGCAGCTAAAGTATGCCAATCTGTCTCCTCTTTAAAACCATTCTGAAATTTTAAAGTCTCAGATCTCTCCGCATTTAAGGCTATATCTTTTATATATTCAACACATTTGAATGGATATTTTCCAACACTAGTTTCGCCCGATAGCATCAATGCATCAGCGCCCTCATAAACTGCATTGGCAACATCCGAAACTTCTGCTCTTGTTGGGTGAGGGTTCTCAATCATGGATTCAAGAAGTTGGGTTGCAACAATAGATTTTTTACCATATTCGGCAGCAACTCTAATCATTTTCCTTTGGATATAAGGTAAGTTGGTTATATCAGTTTCAATGCCTAAATCACCTCTAGCAACCATTACGCCATCAGAGTTACTTACTATCTCGTCTAAGTTTGAAAGGCCTTCTTGATCTTCAACCTTAACAAAAATCTCAATCCCATCCTCTCTTTTCTTTAGAAAGGTTCTGAGTGTTTTTAGATCATTCTTTGTTCTGCAAAATGACAAGGCAATAAAGTTAATGCCTTTTTTTAGGGCATAATTGAGATCTTTTTTATCTTTATCAGTCAAAGTGGGAAGTTTAATTTTTGCCCCAGGAAAATTGACATGTTTTTTTCCAGCAATAGTGCCGTTATCAAGAACTTGGCAAGTAATATTATTGCCCGATGCAATGTTCAAGATTTTTAGCTCTATAGCACCATTATCTAGAGATATTTTTCCACCCTTTTTTATACCTTTAACATATTTAAGATTATCAATTTGTAATGACTTCTTTCCCTTGAGATTTTTATTTGCTGTTAGAACAAGCTCTTCACCTTTCTTTAGTTCAAGAATATCTGAACTTTTGGCTGTTCTTATTTCAGGACCTTGTGTATCAATCATGATGCCTATTGATTTATCTGCTGTGTTATTGATGTTAGTTACGTAATCAATAACCTCATCTAAATCAGCATGACTAGCGTGAGACATATTCACTCTCACCACATTCATACCTTTTTTATAGAGATTTAGTATCCCTTCTTTAGATCTAGTACTAGGCCCAACTGTCGTAATAATTTTTGTTCGTTTATGCATACACAGTTTTTATGATTTTTTTATTATAATCTTATTGTGAGTAAAAGTTTTTATTCCTCGATAGATAAAGAGGTAGAAAATATAAAAAATGAGGGCCTTTTTAAAGAAGAGCGGCACATTTCGTCGCCACAACAAACAGAAATCAACCTAATTGATGGTCAGAAAGTCTTAAACTTCTGTGCAAATGACTATCTTGGTTTAGCTAACAATGATGAGATAAAAAAAGCTGCCAGTGATGCTCTTGAGAGTGATGGTTTTGGCATGGCATCAGTAAGATTTATATGCGGAACAAATGATTTGCACCAAAAACTTGAGAAGCGATTAAGCAAATTCCTAGGATATGAAGATTGCATTTTATATGTTGCATGTTTTGATGCAAACGGAGGCTTATTTGAACCACTTTTCCACGCAGAGGATGCGATTATTAGTGATGAATTAAATCATGCATCCATAATTGATGGTATCAGGTTAACAAAAGCTATGCGGTTCAGATATAAGCACAGCAACATGGAGAGCCTTGAGGAAAGTTTATTGAAAGCTGCTGATCAGGGAGCAAGGCATAAAGTAATCGTTACTGATGGCGTTTTCTCTATGGATGGCTCTTTTGCAAAACTAGATTCGATTGTAGGTCTTGCAAAAAAATATGATGCATTAATTATGGTGGATGACTGCCATGCGACAGGCTTTATTGGTCAACACGGTAAGGGAACTGCTGAATATTATGGGCTTGAAGGTGAGGTTGATTTCTTAACTGGAACTTTAGGAAAGGCCCTGGGAGGAGCTTCTGGCGGTTTTACCTGCGCAAGCAAAAATGTCATAGACTTATTAAAACAAAGATCTAGACCTTACCTTTTCTCCAATGCATTATCTCCTTCAATTGTTTCAGCTAGTTTAAAAGCTCTCGATATTGTTGAAATTGATCATGAGCGCCGAGAGCGTATCAATGAAAATACAAAATATTTCAGATCAAAAATGAAAAATCTTGGCTATACCATTCTTGGGGATGAGCATCCGATCACACCAGTCATGCTAGGTGATGCAAAAATAGCACAAGAAATGTCAAAAAAACTTCTTGAGAGAGGTTTATACGCTATTGGATTCTTTTTTCCAGTTGTCCCTGAGGGTAAGGCAAGAATCAGGTTGCAAGTAAATAGTGAACACAAAAAAGAGGAATTGGATAAAGCTGTTACAATATTCGAGGAAGTTGGAAAAGAACTAGGCATTATATGAAAGCATTAATCAAAGATATTGATGGCATTGGTTTAACTCTACGAGAAGTTGAAAAACCAACGGTTCAGGCTAATGAAGTTTTAATAAAAATTAAATCAACTGCAATATGTGGTACTGATTTGCATATTTGGAATTGGGATGCTTGGGCGAGCAACACAATTAAAATTCCAATGACCGTAGGCCATGAGTTTATGGGTGAGATAGAAGAGATTGGTGAAAATGTCGAAAATCTTAGTGTTGGCATGAGGGTGTCTGCTGAGGGACATATCGCAGGATCTAACAGCAGAAATGCCAAAGCAGGCAAACTGCATCTAGACCCTGATACGGTAAATTTAGGCGTTGATAGGGAAGGGGCATTTGCAGAATATCTTATGATGCCAGCGTCAAATATCGTCGAGTTACCTGAGTCAGTAAGCAATGAAGTTGGAAGTATTTTAGATCCATTTGGAAATGCAGTGCATGCAACATTGTCTTTTGACTTAGTTGGTGAAGATGTATTAATTACTGGAGCTGGACCAATAGGCATAATGTCAGCAGCAATTGCAGAACATGTTGGTGCGCGAAATGTTCTCATAAGCGATATCAATGATGAAAGGCTCAAGCTCGCTCAAAAAGTGTGTAGTGCACAAACATTTAATCCAACAAAAGAGAACCTTAAAGAAAAAATGAAATCTATGGGTCTAAAAGAGGGCTTTGATATAGGTTTAGAGATGTCAGGTTCCGAAGCTGCACTTGATCAAATGGTTGGCGCAATGATTATGGGTGGCAAAGTTGCTTTACTGGGAATACCCCCAGAAAAAATCAATTTTGATCTGTCAAAAGTTATTTTTAAAGCCTTAACATTAAAAGCAATCTATGGACGAGAAGTTTTTGAAACTTGGTACAAAGGTTTAGCCTTGCTCGATTCAGGATTGGATATAAAAAATATAATTACACACACGTTCCATTACACAGAGTTTGAAGAAGCATTCAATTTATTAAATTCTGGAAAGGCTGGAAAGGTTGTTCTTAATTGGCACTAGATTCGCTAAGTCCAAAAATAAGATTCTGAATTTTTGTCACTCCTTCACACTCGTCAGGGGAAGTGAACGGGCAATGATAGATAGAAATTCCTTTCGCCTGGGTATTTGGAATATTTAAATTAGGATCATCCACAAACTCTTCATTCTCATCTGATGGTGCAGGGGCTAGAAACTCAGTGATTGCTCTGACCCATGAATAAGGCATCCACAGCAAATAAGCCAAGGGTCCAAAATTTACCTTGTAACCTTTAGATGAGTTGTGAATATATTTTGTTAGTCGAACGAAGACCAAATTTTCTTCGGGGATAATATAGAGCATTTCCCCATCGGTCACTTCAAGACCAACAAGAGATTTGTTTTGATCAAACTT
>JBELJV010000004.1:0-27704 GCA_042090165.1 Gammaproteobacteria bacterium | reverse complement strand
CAAGCATGGGCGCTGTTTTGTTAGCTGGTGGAGCAAAGGGCAAAAGATTTGCACTTCCGAATAGCAGGGTGATGATACATCAACCATTGGGCGGAGTTCAGGGTCAAGCAACAGATATTGAAATTCATGCAAAAGAAATCAGAACTCTTAAAGAGAAGCTCAATAATATACTGGCAACTGCAACAGGCCAGACACTTAAGAAAATTGAAAAGGATACTGAGCGTGATTTCTTCATGGACTCTAGAGAAGCTGCAAAATATGGTTTAATAGACGAGATTTTAGAAAATAGAAAATAATGGAAGTAAAAAAATCGAAACTATCATGTTCTTTCTGTGGCAAGCAACAGTCAAAGGTTAAAAAACTTATTGCAGGACCTAACATTTATATATGTAACGAGTGCGTTGACCTTTGTAATGATATATTGGTCGAAGAGGAAAAATCTGAAGCTGATCAGTCTTTTGAAATCGTAAAGCCTAAACAAATCTATGCACTCTTGAACGAGCTTGTGGTTGGGCAAGACGAAGCTAAAAGAAAGCTTTCAGTTGCTGTCTATAATCATTACAAAAGAATCACAACCAAAGATACTGCTGATGCAGTTGAGATTCAAAAAAGCAATGTCTTATTGCTGGGACCAACAGGCTCAGGTAAAACTTTGCTCGCTCAAACCTTGGCAAAAATTTTGAACGTTCCATTTGCAATTGTTGATGCAACATCACTGACAGAAGCAGGCTATGTTGGAGAAGATGTAGAAAATATTATTCAAAAACTTTTAATGAATGCAGATTATGATATTGAAAGGGCAGAGCAAGGAATAATATATATTGATGAAATCGATAAGATCTCAAAAAAAGGTGAAAATGTTTCAATTACAAGAGATGTTTCAGGCGAGGGCGTTCAACAAGCTTTATTAAAAATCATTGAAGGAACTATAGCTTCAATACCTCCAAAAGGCGGCAGAAAACATCCTCAACAAGAATTCATTAATGTAAATACCAAAAATATTTTATTTATTTGTGGTGGAGCATTTAATGGTTTAGAGGAACAGGTCCTCAAAAGGCTTTCCAATAGCTCAATTGGGTTTAACCAAGAATTAACTTTAGATGAGAAGGCAAAAGGATCAATCTTTAAAGACGTAAATACTGCAGACCTTATTAAGTTTGGAATTATCCCAGAATTCATTGGAAGGTTCCCTGTAACTGCAGCTCTTGAGGAGCTTTCAAAAAAAGAGCTTATTAAAGTAATGTCTGAAACAAAAAACTCCATTGTTGATCAGTTTGTTTATCTCTTTGAAATGGATGGCATTAAACTTGAATTTACAAAGGATGCTTTTGAATCAATTGCGAAAGAGGCAAAATCAAGTGCATCTGGTGCAAGAGCCATAAGATCAATTTTTGAAGACATACTGCTAGACTCAATGTTCAATCTCCCTTCTGAGAATAATGTTGAAAAAATAGTAATTGATAAAAATATTGTTGAGAAAAGAGAGCAACCTATCCAGCTTCTTAACAAGAAAGCAGCCACTTAATGGAACAAGAAGACCTAAAGTTAAAAATTAAAATGCCAATGATCCCTCTTAGGGATGTTGTGATATTTCCCAATACAGTTTCAACATTGTTTGTTGGGCGTGAAAAATCAATTTTTTCGCTTGAAGATGCACTAAGAAGTAATAAAAAAATCTTCTTAATTGCACAAAATTCTCCAGCATCAGAAGAGCCTTCAATCAAAGATCTGCCAAAGATAGGAACTCTATCGACTCTGCTTCAAATGATTAAGCTGCCAGATGGCACCGTAAAGATTCTTGTGGAAGGCATTCAAAGAGCTAAGCTTGAAAGCATTACAACAGATGAAGGTTATTTCGCAGAAATTGAAAAAATTGATGAGGTCATAGATGACTCCAAGTACGAACAAGATTTACTTAACACAATAAAAAACCAATTTACCGAGTTTGTAAGTGTGTCTCGTAAGGTTTCTCATGAAATTATTAATCAAGTTGAATCTATGGGTAGCTTGTCAAAGGCAGTTGATATTATTTCATCGAATATTCATTTATCAGTCAAAGACAAACAAGAAATCCTTGAAAAAATTAATATTGTTGAAAGAGCAGAGTTCCTTTCAAGTCTTTTAGAAGCTCAGATAGAACTCATTGAAGTTGAGCAAAGAATACGAGGTAGGGTCAGAAAGCAAATGGAAAAATCTCAAAAAGAGTATTTTTTAAATGAACAAATTAAAGCAGCACAAAAGGAACTTGGAGAAATTGGCGAAGAAAAGAATGAATTAGATGAGTTAAGCAAGCGAATTGAAGAGACAAAGCTTTCAAAAGAAGCACTAGAAAAGGTCAGTTCAGAGTTTTCAAAACTCAAGCAAATGTCACCAATGTCAGCAGAGGCAACAGTCATTAGAACGTATATTGAGACAATCCTTGATGTACCGTGGGAGAAGTCTACAAAAATTAACCTAGATCTTAACAAAGCAAAAAAAATATTAGATGAAGATCATTATGGTCTTAAAGAAGTTAAGGAGCGCATACTTGAGTATCTAGCTGTTCAAAAAAGGGTAGACAGGATTAAAGCTCCTGTACTTTGTTTTGTAGGCCCTCCAGGAGTTGGCAAAACATCTTTGGGTGAATCGATTGCGAAAGCAGTCAATAGAAAATTTACTAGATTATCTTTGGGCGGGGTACGCGATGAGGCAGAAATAAGAGGCCATAGAAAAACTTATATTGGATCTATGCCAGGAAAAATCATCCAAAAACTTTCAAAAGGAAAAGTCAAAAACCCATTATTTCTATTAGATGAAATAGACAAAGTTGGTATGGATCACAGAGGTGACCCAAGTTCAGCTCTGCTTGAAGTTCTTGATCCCGAGCAAAACAATACATTCAATGATCATTATCTTGAAGTTGATTATGATCTATCAGGTGTGATGTTTATCTGCACGGCAAACTCTTTAAATATTCCACCACCACTTTTAGATAGAATGGAAATAATTAGGCTACCTGGATATATTGAAGATGAAAAGCTTAACATTGCAAAAAATTATCTAGTGCCACGCAACAGAGAGAAGAATGGTCTGTTAGAAAAAGAGATAAATTTTAGTGATAACGCCGTATTAAAAATCATTAGAAACTATACCAGAGAAGCAGGGGTGAGAAGCCTTGATAGAGAGATTAATAAAGTTTGTAGGAAAAAGGTAAAAGAGCTTTCTCTTGGAACAAAAACGGCAAGACTGGTTGATAATAGGGTTGTAAGGAATATTTTAGGGCCTGAGCCATTTAAATATGGTCAGCATGATGAAGAAAATTCCAAAGGGCAGGTTAATGGTTTGGCATGGACCTCTGTTGGTGGGGAATTGCTACAAATTGAAGCAGCTTTAACAGCTGGGAAAGGAAGGATTATTAAAACAGGCTCATTGGGCGATGTCATGCAAGAGTCAATTCAAGCAGCTTTAACGGTTGCAAAAAATATAAAATCTAAAAAAAGCACAAAGGCAGATTTCTTTGAAAAACAGGATCTACATATTCATGTACCAGAAGGAGCTACCCCCAAAGACGGGCCTAGTGCCGGTATTACCATGTGTACAGCCATAGCTTCACTTATTTTTGATAAGAAAGTTAAAGCAAACCTAGCAATGACGGGAGAAATTACATTGGCTGGTAAAGTTTTAAAAATTGGTGGTCTCAAAGAAAAGCTTATTGCAGCCAAAAGAAGTGGCATTACTAATATAATCATCCCTCATGAAAACAAAGGCGATCTTGAGGAAATAGAGAACAATATTTTAAAGGATTTAAATATTCACCCTGTAAAAGCTATTGAAGAAGTCCTAGAAAAAGCACTTGTTTAGCCCATAATCAGTCATTTTGTCAAGAAAAACGAGTTTAATAAAAGTTCATTTATTTGATAACTAAATCTTGATTTATTGATTTTTAGGGTCTAATGTTAGTTAAACGCCTGAAACAAGGCATTTGAGGAGAACTTATGAATAAGGCTGATTTAATTGACGTAGTTGCCAGCGAGACTGGTAGCACAAAAGTTGATGCTGCTAAAGCATTAGATGCATTTGTAGATGCTGTGACAGGCGCACTTGCTAAAGGTGATTCTGTTTCACTTGTAGGATTTGGAACTTTTTCTGTAAGACACAGAGCTGCTAGAGAAGGTATCAACCCGCAAAACCCATCACAGAAAATTCAAATACCAGCAGCTAATGTACCTGGTTTTAAAGCCGG
This sequence comes from Gammaproteobacteria bacterium, assembly GCA_042090165.1. Taxonomy (GTDB): domain Bacteria; phylum Pseudomonadota; class Gammaproteobacteria; order Magnimaribacterales; family TMED112; genus TMED112. The sequence continues at coordinate 23,482 of JBELJV010000004.1, read as the reverse complement.
AAAAGCATTAAAAGCTGCAGTAAACTAAGATTAACTGAGTGATCAGTTTCTTACGGGGGAAGCTACAAGGAATTGTAGCTTTTTCTTTTCTAGTCATCGTTGCCCTGACCTTTGCGTTCCTGGGGCTCCCCACTTTTACTCAAACATTAAGCGTAAACAACTATGCAAAACTTGGAGATTATGAAATATCCCAAAATGAATACTTCAGAGCAAAAGGACAAGTAGAACAGAATCTTAGAGATCAATTTGGACAGGATCTAGATTTATCAGACTCCTCTATAGTAGATGCTGTACAAAACCTTACCAATAACTCCTTAATAGAAAAATATACAATAATTAATTTTTTAGATGAGTTTAAAATAATTGTTCCTGATACATTCGTAGAAACAGAATTATCAAAATTAGATGTGTTTAGGGCAGACGGTGAATTTAACCAAGAGTTGTTCAAAAATTATCTAGTAAACTTTAATTTGTCCAAAGAAGACTTGGTCAGTGATTACAAAACCAATATAAAAGTTAATCTAGCAATATCTTTTTTAAGTGCTACAGCAAATTCTTATGAGAAATCTGAAGAACAGTATTTGGATTTACTAACTGAGAGAAGGACTGTTAAATTTGCAGAGGTAACAACAGAAAATGTAGTGACAGATTTTGTTCCAACTGATGAAGAGATAGAGTCCTTCTATAACTCCAATCTTAATAACTATGCAATTCCTGAAAAAAGATCCTTCTTTATTGCTAAAGCAAACTTAAATAATTTGGATCTAGACGTATCAGATGAAGAGTTGTACAGTGCATACAACTTGTATTTAGAAAATTTACCTGTACCAGAGAAAAGGGTCTCTCATATCATGTTAATTAGAGATAACTATGATAGTAAAGAAGAATTTTTATTCCGAAGGGCAGAAGTTGAAGATCTTTTAACAGTTACAAATTTTGATCAGCTTGTCGCTAGTTTTTCTGATGATTTAGTAACTAAAGATTTAAATGGCGACCTTGGGTTTACAAATGGAAACATATTCCCTGCTGAGTTTGAAAAAGTTATAGCAGGTTTAAATATTGGAGATGTCTCAGAGGCAATCCCATTTGACGGTAATATCCACTTTCTAAAAGTTACAGAGCTTGATGCAGTAGGCATAGAAAGTTTTGAAGACAAAAGATCAGAACTTAAAGATGAGTTAAAGCAAATTGCATTTGAAGCAAAAATTTCAGAGATCAATAGCGCGATAGGTGGACAAGCCTATAACTTTGAAGAGGTTGCTGATACTGCTGAATTATTCTCACTTTCACTTGAGAATTATGAAAACCAAAACATTTCTCAAACAAATTTTATTTTTGCAGACCCTCAAGCAATATTTGATTCACAAATAGGAAGCTGGTCACAAGCTATAGAACTGAGCAATGATGAGTTTGCTTTTGCGTACGTTTATGATGTTATTGCCCAATCAGCTGAGGAATTAGCAAGCGTTCAAAGTTTAATAATAGATAGTTTAGTAGATATAAAAAAAGGCAGTTATCTGGATGATTTATTTGCTAGTGAAGAGGAATTTGTTCTTGAAGCTAAATCTTTAGAGGAAATATTTCCACTTTACAACGTTACAGTAGATGAGTTTAAAAATATTAATAGATCTACATCACTGCTTAAATCAGATTTAATTAACATTCTTTTTAATGAATATGAAACTGGGGTCACTTTGAAAGAAGTAACAAATGATGGCATTTTGTTTTATAAAGTTGTAAGCAGAACTAAAGGAGACATTTCCAAAGTGTCTAATGAGGATAAACTGTTTATAAATGAAGAAACAAAAAGAAACCTGCTGCAAACAGCAATTAATAAATTACGAAAGGAATACGACTTAGATAATAAATTGATTCTTAATAATCAATTTACTGCTCTGAGTTCGTAGCTTGTATATTGTAACCACCATCAACGTATATTGTTTGGCCAGTAATTCCCCCAGCCATATCGCTCAGTAGAAATGTTGCTGTATCACCAACTTCTCTTGCAGTGATGTTGCGGGAAAGAGGGGTGTTTGTACCATGTTGCTTAAGCATGGCTTTAAAGCCCTTGATTCCAGATGCAGCTAGTGTTTTTATTGGTCCTGCAGATATTGAGTTCACTCGTATACCTTTCGACCCTAAGGTGGCTGCAAAATATCTTACACTTGCCTCTAAACTTGCCTTTGCCATACCCATAACATTGTAGTTTGGTGTGGCTTGTTGCGATCCAATGTAAGTAAGTGTAATGATGGATGAATTATCACTCATATATGGGTAAGCTTCTTTGACTAATCCGGCAAAACTATATGCACTTACGTCATGTGTAATGGCAAAGCCTTTACGTGTTATGGAGTCTTCAATATTTCCTGATATCTGATCTGCAGGAGCAAAACCTACAGAATGAACAAGTCCATCTATCTCTCCCCACTCATCGACAGCTCTTTTAATCAATGATTCAATATTAATGTCTTTGGTTACATCGCAAATTTCTGTAAATACACCATTATTTTTTTTTGAAAATTCATTAATGAATGTCTCGAACCTCTCGTTTTGATAACTGAAGCCCAAAGTTGCACCGTTTTCTGAAAGTGATTGTGAGATTGCCGCTGCAATTGAATATTTATTCGCCAGCCCAACAATTAGAATTTTTCTATTTTTAACCATTTTTTTGAATTATAGTGCAATTTTTAAAAATTATCTTTCGCGATTCTTAATTCTCGAAAGCAATCTACTCGAGATAGGCTTTTAAGATTATCAGGTATCTTGTGCAGTAAGAAAGGATTTATTATTTTTTCAAGACCAATGCTGGAGGGCAAAGTTGGCTCATTTTTATTTCTTTTATTTTGTGAGATCCTGTAATAATTATCTACATCGTCATCACTAATGATTGATCTAACAAATTCTAAATTTTTTACCGTGTATTCATGAGTGCAGTAAACAAAAGTTTCATCAGGTAAATTAGCTAATTTTTGCAGTGAATTGCAAAGCTGATCATAAGTACCTTCAAACATTCTTCCACAACCTCCTGAAAAAAGAGTATCGCCACAAAAAACTAAAGACTTTTCCTCAGCATAGAAGGCAATATGATCAAGAGTATGTCCTGGTGTTTCAATTACCTCAAAACTAACGTCCAAAGTAGAGAGTTTATCATCTTGTTTTAAAATAATATCTATACCTTTTATATTAGGATTATCCGGCCCATAAATTTTGCCCTGACATACTGGTTTTAGCTGATTAATACCACCTATGTGATCCCAATGATGATGTGTAATAAGAATGTCTTGGAGGTTTAGGTCATTTTCATGTAAAAATTTTAGGACAGGAGCAGGATCACCAGGGTCTACAAGTGTGACTTGAGTCTTATTTCTAATAACCCAAATGTAATTATCTGTAAAAGCATGTATGTGATCTATCTTCATTACTTTATAATTAAAACTTAATGTCTATTAAAGTATATACAGATGGTGCTTGTAAAGGTAACCCAGGTCCTGGCGGATGGGGTGCATACATTATTCTAGATTCAAAAGAGATAGAGCTTTTTGATGGAAAACCAAATACAACAAATAATCAAATGGAGATGCAGGCAGCCATAGAAGCTCTAAAGTACCTCAGAAAAACAAACCAGGCAATAGATCTTTATACTGACTCAAATTATTTAAGACAAGGCATTACTGAATGGATCTTTAATTGGAAAAAGAATAATTGGAGAACCACATCAAAAAAACAAGTTGCCAACAAAGATTTGTGGATTGAAATTTCAGAACTTTCATCAGTTATGGATGTAAATTGGCATTGGGTAAAGGGGCATGATGGTGATCCAGGCAATGAACGCGCAGATTATTTAGCAAATCTTGGAGTCGAAAATGCCAGCTAGGATTATTTCTTTTGATACAGAGACAACAGGACTAGATTTTGCAACTGGGGATCGTGTCATAGAGTTAGGTGCTGTTGAAATACTTGATAGAAATAAAACAGGCGAAGAATTTCAGACTTATCTAAACCCTGATGACAGAGAAATAAGTCAAAAAGCTCAAGAAATTACAGGCATTACCAATGAGCAATTAAAAGATAAACCAAAATTTAAAGACATCGCTGATGATTTTTTAAATTTTGTAAAAGGAGCAGAACTAGTTATTCATAATGCAGATTTTGATGTTGGTTTTCTTAATAACGAACTTAAACTTGCCAATCATGAAGTAAAAGATATTCGAGATATCTGCACAGTTTATGATACATTAACAACTGCTCAGAGCATGTTTCCTGGGCAACGCAACAATTTAAACGCATTATCGGCTAGATTGGGAATTTCTGGTTATGATCGAACATATCATGGAGCTCTGCTGGATGCGCAAATACTTGCCGACACATATCTTAACTTGACTGGTGGGCAAGTAACCTTCGATCTTAGTCAAAAAAATTCAATAATACAGAATTTACAAATAAATGAGGAAGACTTGAAAGAGATTAAGTTCAAAAAATTTATCGCTGAAGAAAATGATGTCCAGAAGCATAAAAAATTTCTAAAAAAACTTAACCAAAAAACAAATAAGGAAATTTCTTGGTAATGAAAAAGGTAGTAACAAGATTTGCACCAAGTCCAACAGGCCACCTTCACATTGGCGGAGTGCGAACTGCTTTATTCAATTATATCTTTGCTAAGAAACACTTAGGGGATTTTTTACTACGTGTAGAAGATACTGACCAAGAAAGATCCAATGCCAAATATACCGATGCAATTATTGAAGGTTTAAATTGGCTAGGATTAACATTTGATGGCAGTCCTACATTTCAAAGTCAAAGATCAGAATTATATAAACAAGAAATTGATAGACTACTTTCAGGCGGTAAGGCTTACCGATGTTCATGTAGTCCAGAGAGATTAGATGCTCTGCGAAAAGAACAAGAATCTAAAGGTTTAAAGCCTATGTATGATGGTTTGTGCCGCGATAAAGGCATTACTGATGAGAAAACAGTCGTAAGACTTAAAACACCAACAGAGGGGTCAACTATCTTAGATGATGCAGTCTATGGAAAGATTGAGTTTCTTAACAAAGAGCTTGATGATTTGATTATTCAAAGATCAAATAGAACACCAACCTACCACTTGTGTAATGTTATTGATGATAATGCACAAGGTGTTACTAATATTATTAGAGGTGAGGACCATCTACCAAATACACCTAGACAAATTCAAATTATAAACGCACTAGGATATGATGGATTCAATTACGCACACCTACCGTTAGTCTTGGGCGAAGATAAAAAAAGACTGTCTAAAAGAAATGCAGCGACAGATTTGATGGTCTATAAAAAGTTAGGTTATCTACCTGATGCAATATTGAATATGCTAGCCAGACTCGGTTGGTCAAAGACAGAAAAAGATATATTTTCAATGGATTTCTTGGTGGAAAATTTAGAGCTTATGGACATTCAAAGATCTGGCGCCGTGTTTGATATAGAAAGATTAAATTTTATTAATCAAAATTACATTACTAAACTTAGCGATAAAGAACTTTTAGAAGAAATTAAGCCTTTTAATGATGAGAATAGATTTGCTCTTGATGCTCATCATGATCCAGAAAAATTAGTAAGGTTGTGTATTGGAAGTGGCAATAATCTAACTGAAATTTCAAACTTCATTAAGCCCTTTATAGTAGATTTTCAAAATTATGATGAAAAAGATTTTGAAAAACATCTGCTTGGCAGCGAAACAGTACTTAATTTCTTTATTTCAAATTTATCTAACCAAGAAGAGTGGACAGTTGATAATTTGGCTAAACTTATTGAGCAGGCTAAAGAAGAGCTGCAGCTGCCTATGCCAAAAATTGGCTTACCGTTAAGAGTAGCGTTGATTGGTCGAGCTAAATCACCAAACCTTGATGCTACTCTCTATCTAATAAAAAAGGAATTAGTTATTGAAAGACTGCAGAAAGCTTTAAAAACTATTTCTGAACACTAACTCTTGCGTTTGGTCTTCTTAGATCAGCGTACCCAAACCTTACACCATCAATGATAGCTATGCTTTGAGTACTTCCCATAGTATCCGATAACTCTAAGTTATGACCATAAGACTCTAGTATACGTTGTGTATCTCTGCTCATATGCTTTTCAAAATTAAGCTCAGTGCTTTGAGAGTCTTGATGAATACGTGGAAGCATGGAGGCTTCACCAATGTCCAAATCAAAATCAATGTAATTTACAAGAACTTGAAAAACAACGCCTGGTATTTGTGATCCTCCTGGTGATCCTGTTATTAGTTCTAACCTGCCTTCCCTGTCGAAAACCATGACTGGTGTCATTGTGCTCATTGGTCGTTTACTTGGTTCTAACTTATTCGCTGGAGAGGAACTTCTAAAATAAGAATCAATCAACCCATAGCTATGGGCAAAATTATTCATTTGGTTATTAGTAAGCATTCCTGTGCCTGGAATTGTTACACCAGAACCAAAGGAATAACCAAGAGTGTAGGTAACAGATACGCCATTACCATCTTTATCCACTACAGAATAATGAGTTGTATCTTTTGATTCTTCATAAGTAGAGTTAATTCGATCTCCATTTTTATTGATAGTTTTAGGATTTGTTGCAGAAGTTAGACTAATTTTCTTTGCCTTTTCTTTTGCCAGTTTTTTTGACAGCAAGATATCGTAGGGAACATTGAAATACCCTGGATCGCCAACAAATTTTGATCTATTGTGATGACCATACTTTAATGCCTCTGAAAGAAGGTGATATGTTCTCGCTGAATTGGGAGCCAGCCCACTCAATTGAAAGTTTTCCAACACATTCAAAGCTGTGAGTATTACCACTCCGCCACCAGATGGGGCTCCTATGGCGAAAATCTGCTTATCTCTATATGTTGTTTTGATGGGTTGGGTGATATTGACTTTATAGTTTTCTAAATCGGATTTTCTTATCAAACCATTGTTTTTGAGCATCTCCTTCTCTATTAGATCAGCTATTTCTCCACGATAAAAAACATCCTGCCCAAATTTTTGAAGTTTTATAAATGTTTGTTTTAGGTCCTCAATGAATAATGGTACATTAGGCTCTAAATTCTTTTTATAAATTTTATGCGATTCAGGATCATCACTAATATATTTTCCAATGTTAATAGCGTGGTACAGATCTTGTGTCATAGGGACACCTTCAGTTAAAAGATCAATGGTTGGTTGAAGCAATGTTTCCATTGGTAGTGATCCATAAAGTTCATGAGCTTTATAAAGGCCAGCAATTGTTCCTGGTACGGCAATTGCCTTGTAACCTTTTCTTGTAACATCATCATCTTGTGATTTAAGTTCTTGGTAGAATTCACCTGTTGCTAGTGCCGGAGCAGTGGAGCGGAAATCTATCGATAAGATTGTCTTATCTTTTTCAATATAAATCTGCATAAAACCACCGCCACCAATATTTCCTGCCCTTGGCAATGTGGCTGCAAGCGAGAAACCAACGGCAACTGCTGCATCTATAGCATTGCCACCTTGATCAAGTATTTCAACACCTATATCAGAGGAAAGATAGTTCTGTGAAACCACTATCCCTTTACTGGTGTATGTTGAATGATATGGATGATCATAATCTATCAAGCTTGCTTGAGCATGAACCATCGAAGCAAATAATAGTGTTAAAAAAATTCTCATCAGTTAAATATTAATGGTAATACGTACGCTGAGAATATTGTGACAACAATAATACCCACCACATTCAGGTAGAAGCCAGCTCTCATCATTTGAGCTATAGTAAATTTTTCCGATCCGTAAACTATGGCATTTGGAGGTGTTGCTACAGGCAACATAAATGCACAACTAGCGGCAAGTGCAACAGGAATTGAAAGTTGTGAAATTAAACCTAGATCTGAACCAGCAATAGCAATCATAATTGGTACAAATGTTGCTGTAGTGGCTTGGTTGCTTGTCAGCTCTGTTAAGAAAACTATTAAAGTCACTATGATAAATATTAATAAAATGGCATTTATGTCAGAAGTGAAAAAGGACCCAATCCAGTCACCGAGCATTGAGCTTTTAATTGCTCCAGCCATTGATAACCCACCACCGAATAATAAAAGTATTCCCCAAGGCAGTTCTTTTGTTGTTTTCCAATCTATCAGTCCAGTACCTTTCTCAGAACGTGTGATGAAAATAGTTAATGCAGCAAACACAGCAATAGCATAATCTGTTAAACCCTCTAGGAAGGGAATTAGAACCAAGGCTTTGCTGGACATCCAAGCCAATGCCGTTATTACAAAAATAAAAAAGACTCTTCGTTCATCGGTAGATACTTTGCCAAGTGATGCATACATTTGCTCAAGTGACTTTGTTGTTTCAGCAGAACCTTCTATTTTTAATGGAAAGATAACATTGGTTAACAATAACCAACCAATGAACAACATAACTGCCGAGATAGGTGTAGCTAATAACATCCAATCAAAGAAAAACACTTTTACACCTTCATCTTCAATAAAACTTTTTACCAGTAGATTGGGGCCAGTTCCTATAATGGTTGCCATGCCACCTATGGTCGCTGCATATGCTACTCCTAGCAATAACGATGTTTGAAAGTTATTGAATTGTTGTTCATCTAATGATGTTGTGGTGTCTTTGACTACTGCAGCAATCGCCAAAGCAATTGGAAGAAGCATTAATGTAGTCGATGTATTCATAATCCACATACTAATCAAGGCACTGATTAACATGAAACCACCTATCAAATATTTAGCATTAGTGCCAACCATTAATAGCATTTTTAATGCAAGTCGCTTATGAAGATTTACCTTTTCAATAGCCAGTGCAAGAATAAAACCACCAAGAAATAAATATATGTTTGGGTGTGCATAAGGTTTAGCGGCAATAGTAAATGCTTCTTTTGGTGTAAAACCATCAACATAAGGTCCATAAACTTGAAGAAGAGGAAATAAAGCAAGTGGAAGTAGCGCAGTAACAGGAAGTGGAATTGCCTCAGTTGCCCACCAAAAAGCCATCATGATGACAACTCCTGCTACATGCCAAGCCTCAATAGTGAGACCAGCTGGAGAAGTTGTAAATAATGTCAGAGCAAAGAAAAACATACCAGCAACAAAGCCGATTGATTTTAGGTTGGTACGGTCTTTCATTCAAAAAAAAGGCGCGAAATTAACCGCGCCTTAAGTAATGAGATTTAGTATGTGAACCTTAGGTCAAGATAGAAGTTTCTTCTTAAATTGTTATCTAAGTCTTCAAAATAACCCATTCGTGATGATGCAAGAGGAGCTCTTCTATCATACCAGTTATTTACACCTAGCCTAATTCTAAGATCAGTATTTGGTGTTTCTGTGTAGTAGTCCACATATACATTACTTGGTTTAAATGGAACCACAGCCCACATTTCTCCGGCATCTTCAATAGTTCTGTCTTCGTACACAGTGCTTCTTGACCTTTGGTTTATGCCTAAGGCCCAATCACCATTTCTAAGCCTTAGAGATGTATAAGTTTTTCTTTTTGGTGCGCCATTAACAGCAAGAATATCTCCAAACCCAAGCAGAGCTGTCATCGGAAGATTTCCGCTATTCATTTCCGCATCAAGTAGAGCAAGTGTAGGTCCATATTCTTGCTCTTTCATTGTAAGCTGGGAAATTTGATGCTTGAAAGACAATTTACCAAGTGGTGTCTCAGTATTGTAGTAGAACCCACTGTCCCAACCTTCAATAGTTCTATTGTTCAGATTAGCATAGTTATCCTCGACTCTTTCTGCTAGACCTATTGGACAAAGTCCTGCAGCCAAAAATGAATCTGGATTATCAGCTGCTTGTCTCAACACAGCAGGATTTCCAACTACAGAAGAACAATCATTTATATTATTCTGTTCTAATCTTAGATAGAGATCCAGAAGCATATGGTTTTCTTCGCCAAACAAACCAATAGTATTTTCTGACTCAATACTCCATACATCGTACGTCAAAGTTATGTTATCTGTAGGTTCTAAAACAAAACCAACAGTGGTGTTGTCAGAAGTTTCGGCTTCTAAGTTACTACTGCCTGATGCTTGTCTTTGAACAGAGTATTCAGAATTTGAATTAATGCCAAGACCATTTGCATATCTAAGAGCTGCATCAATTCTTGTATTGCTTCTTACGACCATGCTTTCATTGATCGTAATTAGGTTTGGTGCTCTGAACGTTTCTTGGAAAGAACCTCTTAGTTTCAAGATGTCATTAACTCGCCAACCGAATGCAACTCTTGGTACACTTGTACCCTCGAAATCAGAGTATGATTCTTTCCTCCAAGCTACTTGAAGGTCAAGCTGCTCAACCAAAGGAACATTCATTTCAGGACTTACTACCGGAACATCGAATTCTATGTAGAGAGAGTTAACCAATCTGCTCCCCCCGCTATCAGGAGTAGGTGAGCTATTAACAATATCAGATACATATGGATATGTATCGATTGCACGTGTTGAAAGCGCACCAGATGTTTTTCTTTCTGTGAACACAATGGTGCCATCAAGTCTTGGGTCTCTATCATCAAAAAAAGTATCTCGTCTTGTTTCTAGACCCAATGCCAAACCAATAAACCCAGCATTAGTTTCCCACCAGTCAGCTTTTGACATTTTTAAGTCAAAAGTTGTCATAGTTCTTTCATTCTTTCTATAAACATCCACTAAAGCTGGTGCAATACCACCATCAGTTAAGTCCACGGGGTTATGCGAAACAGTAGGAGATACATAAACACCACCACCATTGAATGGGTTGTAAGCGTTTGGCCCGCTAGCATGCAGTAAGCCATCTACTATTGTATTTGATACTCTATTATGCGTTACATCAAATGCTTCTGCCCATGAGTAAGAAACAGCTGATTCCCATGACCATCCTGAATTAAGATCACCACGCATACCATAAAGCAACCTGTTTGTTTCCTTATCGTTGTCAACAATTCTTGGACCTGCATCTACAAACCTGTAAAAATCGATCAGCAATGCTCGGCGAGTGAAGTTGTATGGGTTTGTTGCTGGAACAACATGTCTCACAGAGGAAAATGATGAAGACGAATGTCTGTTACCATTGTATTTGCTTCTATATTGTCCAATTTCTGCGAATACTTCTCGTCCATCTCCTAAATCATGATTTAGGAAAAAGAACATATTATGTCTTTGCACGTCACCAAGAACATCTCTTTGCCCATTCCAGTTATGTCTGTATCTACTTGTAGATGGGGATGCACAAGTACCATTGCCTAGGTCGAGAGCACATCGAGAATCTCCAGTAGCTCTGATTGTAAATTCACCGTCACTTGCTGTATATGGGGCTGTTCCAGCCATATCAAATTGAGCCCATGCTGATACTGATGAACATCGGTAGAATGCATCATTTGCAAATTGTTCTGGGACTAAATCACGATAATCACATCTACCCATGATTTCGTCTTCTGCTGCTGCTACTCTGTCTCTGTCATAGAAACTAAAAAACATTGAAACATTGGTGTTGCCGAAGTTTTCACCCCATTTCATAGAGAATTTGTGATCATCTCTGTCGAAGTGCTGCCAGTTTTGAAATCTTCCTCTCATTTCAAAACCAACATAGTCGACATCAAGAACGGTGTTAACGACACCAGCTACAGCATCAGTACCATAAATAGCACCAGCACCGTCTCTTAAGATTTCAACTCGATCTACAAGAGAAACCGGAATGACGTTTGAGTTCACTGTAGCAACAGGAACAAAGCTGCCGCCAACTTCTTCTGTTTGGTAAGAAGGCGTGGCAATCATTCTTCTACCATTGAGAAGAACAAGTGAATTGCCTGTACCTATTGACCTAATATCAAAAGCACCGACATCACCTCTTGATGCGTTAACACCACCGCCGTTGGAACCAACGTCGTTGAACTGGTTAACGCCTTGTTCGGTTAAGGTTGCAAGAAGTTCATCACCAGAGTTAATGCCTCTGTCATCAATATCATCAGCCGTAATAACTGTTACAGGTAATGCTTCGTTAATTCTGGCCCCTTTAATTTGGGTACCAGTGACCACTATTTCTTCTACATCATTGCTGCTGTTTGTCTCTTGTGCATTTACAGAGATAGCAGCACACACTAATAAAAGTAAGTATTTTAACTTGGACATGAAAAAAGTCCTCCCTTTTTAAATTTAAAAACAAATTTTATTGTTAAAATATACACAATTTATTAAACCATAGCCAGACTGGAAGAGCGCATTATTATAAAGGATATGGCACAATAATGAGATGGGGCTGTAGCTCATTTGGGAGAGCGTCTGCGTGGCACGCAGAAGGTAGCTGGTTCAATCCCAGTCAGCTCCACCACCTTACCAGCTTTAAAACAAGTTAAACCATTCACTGTGATTAACAAAAATCCATCGTTATTTAATATAAATATATGAATACAAAAAAACTTAAAAAAATTCACATATTTGTAGCATTATTGGCTAAAACAGTTCACAATGAAGTTTAATCAATTTTTTAATTGTTTAATAAATACATACATATAAGGAGAATCTTATGTTTAAAAAATACTTTTTACTGAGCATATTGACTCTATCTACTGTAGGCATGGTGAATGCCCAAAGCGATGAGGTTGATAGCTCCGAATCTGTTGATGATAGCGTTGAAGAAATTGTCATCACTGGTTCAAGGATTAAACGTGCAGATAATTTAAGTTCAGCTACACCAATGATTACTCTTGGTGAAGATCAAATTGAGCTCACTGGATCTATAAACGTTTATGATATTTTAAATGAATTACCACAGGCTGGAGAGGGGTTATCAAGAGGTAACACTAACTTTACTGTTGGTTCTTCTGGTCTTCAAACTGTTGACTTAAGAGGTTTAGGGGATGGAAGAACTCTTACTCTTGTTAATGGTAGAAGATGGGTAGGTGGTGTCCCAGGCACTGGAACTGTTGATTTGAACTCAATACCTACTGATTTGATAGCTAACTTAGAGGTTATTACTGGTGGGGCATCTGCTGTTTACGGATCTGATGCTGTAGCTGGTGTAATTAACATTAACCTTAAAAATGATTTCGAAGGTTTTACTTTTGAGGCAATGGACGGAAAGTACAACAAAGGAGATGGTGAGACAAGATTATATTCCATGACTTTTGGTGCTAACTTTGCAGATGGTAAAGGTAACTCTGTATTTAATATCAGAACAGATGAGCAAGGCAGAGTTATGGCTAGAGACAGAACAGGATATACAGGCAGAGATCTTTTCTACTATGGTTATTACTATGGTGCAGATTTCGGAGCTCCTTATGATTCTTTGATCTCTGACCCTGGCTATTCTTCTTATGTTCCGCAAGGAAGATTCTTTGTATCTGGAAATAACAGTGATTCTGCTGGAATGTTAACATTTGACTGCTCAAGCAGAGGTCCTTACTCAGTTACGCAGTCTGATACAGTTGTTGGCTGGTCTGACGCAGGTGGATCATCAAATTGTGGTTTTAACAGAACGTATTTTAGAGCACTTGAAGTTCCACTAGAAAGATATAGTGTTTTCAATGCAACGAATTACCAATTTGATAATGGAACTGAAATGTTTGCTGAATTCTCATATACAAGTGTTGACTCTCAATCAGAATTCGAACCTGTTCCATTTAGTTCTGAAGATGTATTCGGTGGATTAGGTACATTTGGTTACAATATTTCTAACCCGTACATGCCAGCTGCTATAAGAGATGCTGCTGTAGCTGCCCAAGGCGGTGTTCAAGCAGTTGATGCTGATGGCAACCCAATAGCAAATATGTACGTTGATGCTGATGGTAATGAGCTTCAAGTTCCTTTTATCAGAAGACTTCTTGAGTTCGGAACCAGAGGTTCGTCCAACACAAGAGAAACATTCAGGGCCGCATTAGGTGCCGTTGGTACATTCTCAAATGGTATGGAATGGGATGCATACTATCAATACGGTGTTTCTGACAGAATGCAGTACAGTCAAAATTACAACGCAATTAATATGGCTAATGCCTTAAATGCAACAACAGATGCAAATGGTAATGTAATTTGTACTGACGTCGTTGCTAGAGCACAGGGCTGTGTTCCTATTAATTTGTTCGGTTTGATGGCTGCATCAGATGAAGCTGTAAATTACGTAAAAGCTATTACTTTACGTCAAAGTAAAAATACACAAGAGGTTATGGCTTTTAACGTAACCGGAGACTTCAATCTTTTGGGACTTGATGCAGGTTTTGCTGCAGGTGTTGAGAGAAGAACAGAAACAGGTGCTGATATTCCAGATTCACTTCAACAAGCTGGACTTCATGGCTCAAATGTAACTCCTGCAACGGTCGGCTCTTACAGCGTTGAGGGCGCGTATGTCGAGGTGTTAGTACCACTTGTGTCAGATGTTTTCCTAGTGCAAGATTTAACACTAGAAGCTGCTTATAGATCCGATGATTATTCAACAGCTGGAAGAGTAGGTGCATCAAAATTTGGAGTTAACTGGACAGTAACTGATGACTTTAGATTTAGAACGGTAGTTGCTGAATCCACCAGAGCGCCAAATATTGATGAGTTGTATTCTGGTCAAGCTCAATCTTACACATCAATTGCTGATCCATGTGCTGGTGTTGGTAACCCTGACGCTGAGCCAAATATGAGCTCAATAGTTATAGCTAACTGTCTAGCAGATTCTAGAATCGCTGCTACTGCTGCACAAGGTTCGTTTGACCAAGATTCTGGTTTAACTACTCCAGGTTTCAACTACTCACAGCCTGATATTCAGACTATTTCTGGTTTCATAGGTGGTAACCCTAATTTAGATGTAGAGACTGCTGAAACAACAACTGTAGGTTTTGTATATACTCCAACATATCTTGAAGAATTTGCTTTAAGTTTAGATTATTACAACATTCAAATTGATGATGTAATCGGTTCTGTATCTGCTTCAAGATTAATTAACGAGTGTTATAACTCTGAAAATTATCCAAACGTTGCTCAATGTAGTGCTCATGAGCGTTTCCCAACAGGTAAACTAAGATATTGGTATTCTTATGGCATCAACCAGTCATTCTATGAAACAGCTGGTTATGATTTAGCTTTTGCATATACTTTTAGAGATCTTGGTTACTTTGACTTAAAAGTACCTGGCGAACTTAGAGTCAATGGTATTTACACATTGAGAGATAAGCATGTTTTCCAAACAACATCTGAATCTACACCTTTTGATTACGTAGGTGAAGTAGGATACAACGAAGACATTGTTAAGTTTAACGCTGTTTATACACTGAATGAATGGCTTCTATCAGTGCAAAGCAACTATTATGGTGATGCTCGAGATGATGTTGGTCAAGCTCCAGATGCATATCATCTTAATGCAGTTGACTCTATGGTCTATACAGATGTACAGCTTAGGTATCAGTTGAATGATAATCTAAGTGTGTACATGGGTGTGGATAACGTAGGCGATCAAAATCCTCCATTTTGTCCTACCTGTAAAAATGAGCCTGTACCAGGTGCTCATTACACAGCTCAGTCATATGCAAGAGTCTGGGATAGTAGATATACATATTTTGGATTTAGATATAGCTTATAATAGTTTGATATTATTTAAAAAGGCCGGGTTACCGGCCTTTTTTTTTGTTTTATTTTCCATAACTTTTAATAAACTTCTTGAAAAAACAAAAACATTTTTTATGTATCAAGATATATAGTGGGTAAAAAACCTCTTTTTGCAGAGTAAATAAAGTTTTTCAGTCTAGAGAATAAATTAATAGTCTAATTTCTTAAAATAGGGAATAAGCTGGTTCCAGTTTTGAGCCAGTAGCTCAACCAATTTAACTTTGCTTTTTGGCAAGGCCTAATCGTCTTTCAATGTAATCAATAATTTTACCTGCAATGTTAATTTTATTGACGTTTTCAATGCCTTGTAGCCCTGGTGAGCTGTTAACTTCAAGTACTTTTGGACCTTCATCAGATCTTAGAATATCAACACCAGCAATGTTCAATCCCATAGCTTTTGCTGCTTGTTTGGCTATTTGCCTTTCCTCTTTTGTAATTTTAACTTTGGACGCTGATCCGCCTGCATGTAAATTTGACCTAAAATCTCCATCAGAAGCGTATCTCATCATGCTTGCAACTACTTTACCTCCAATCACAAATAATCTTAAGTCTGCACCATTTGAATCTTTAACAAAGTCTTGAACAATAAATGGTGCATGAAGTTTTTGAAAAGCACTAATTACACTTGATGCAGCTTTTTTTGTTTCGGCTAGAATAACCCCTTTGCCTTGTGAGCTTTCAAGTAGCTTTACAACCAAAGGTGCTCCAGTAGTCATATCAACGATATGTTTAGTATCTTTTGGAGAGTTTGCAAATGCAGTATCTGGCATTGGGATTTTATGTAACGCCAGAGTTTGGTGAGCGGCTAACTTATCTCTTGACATGCCAATTGAGGACGAAGAATTTAAACAAAAAGTACCAATTGCCTCAAACTGCCTTACAACTGCCATTCCATATCTTGTGATGGATGAGCCAATTCGAGGGATAATAACGTCGTAATGGGGTAGAATCTTTCCATCATAGTGAATTTCAGGATTATCATATTCGATATTTAAATAACAACGTTTGGTGTTTAAAATTTCACAAAAATGACCATTTTTCTCTGCTGCTTCAATGATTTTAAGATTTGAGTAATTATTGGGTTCAAGGCTTAAAATACCAATTCTAAGGGCTCTTCGGTAGTTGTAGTTTTTTGCTTTTTTATAAAAGTCGAAAGATAGCTCATCTTGCAAGAAGCTTTTATCAGGGGAAATTTGAAATCCATCGAGGGCACTTCTACCAATAATCATTTTATATTTCATGTTTTCTCTATTTGTAAGTGTAATTGGAACCTTTCTTTTTACTTCACCGATCTCAAGTTCTGTTTCAATTACGTACCTAAGCTCAGTGATGCCGTTGGATGAGGTCACATTTCTTTGATCGATTAGCTTGGCTGAACAAAAAACAGAGTATCGCTCATCGCTTTCTATAGGGTTAATTCCAAACCTCACCATTTGGTTATTTTCCTTACCAAATACTTGAATATTAAATGCATGTAATGCAGAAGTTTCTGCACCTGTATCAGTTTTTGCAATAAGTGCAGGTAGGTTTAATTCTGGTAAACTCACCCATTCTTCCCATCCAACATAATTGTTTGTATTCATAGATACCGTTGTATATTGTTTAATTGAAATTGCAAGCCTTTTCTTGAAAATTATATATATCCATGTTTAGATTTCGCACATGTATTCCTTAAGTATAGTTGGATGGTTTCATACGATCGCAGGCACGTTAGCAATTTTTATAGGGATATATCTAATCTCAAAATTTAGTGTCATTAGCTCTAAATCAAATCTTGGAAAAATTTATTTAATACTGACAATCATTACAGCAGCTACATCATTGATGATTTTCAATAACGGTGGATTTAATTTGGCACATCTACTGGGAGTTTTTGCGCTTTTAGGTGTTTTTCTCGGCTTTCTATTTGAGCATGAAGAATTGTTTGACCTCTCTAAGTATTTTCAAGCCATTTGTTACACAGGGACAATGCTGTGTCATTTAATTCCTGGTATTTCAGAAGTTTTTACAAGGGTTCCGCCAAGCCAACCGATCGCAAACTCAATATTTGACCCAATTCTGTTAGTTTCCTTTGGAATTTTCTTTTTAATTTATTTAATAACAGTATTTTTCCAAATACTTCATTTGAAAAATAATTCTTAGTCCACTTCTTGGATTATTTTTTTATTTTCCAAATAAGCTGCCCACGCTATTTGTTGGAGGAAAATCCTATCTTTGTCGGACACCTTATCAAGGTAATTATAGTAAAGGCCAACTGGATTAGAGTCAGTTAAAGTCGCAAAAACTACACAGGCTCCCAAGTAAGTTCCCAACATGCTTGGATGTGTTCCATCTGGATGATGTAGTTTAATTTTAGGGTCTTTCTCATAAGCAAGTTCATAAGCAATACCCACAGGTATCACTCTGGAATTTGAAAGCTTGCCTGCTTGATAATAGGTAGCTTTAATTTTTTCAATTAAGTTTGGTTCATATCGCTCATCGATAGCTAGGTAAGCATGTGTCATGTAAAGTGCTGTCTCAATATCATTGGCTTGAGCAAGTTCGGCATTCTTTTTTACAGTTTGCCAAAAGTGATTCTGATTTTCTTGGTTGATCACCTCATAACTCCCACCTTGCATAACTACGTAGTTAAATGGCATATCAAGTCTGTGATTTTCATGGTTGATGAGATGGGAAAATGCATGGTCACTTAATCGAGACCCTCCAATAGTGGCTGATTTTATTTCTGGTTCAATATTTGGATATTTTTCTTCAAGAAGTCTTTTGACGTGATTATGCAAACTGTCGTTGTAATAGAGGTAGCTGTTCCCAATAAATAAAATCCTGCTTGGATAATCTGCAGCAAGGAATTTTACAAACAGCAATGAAAAGAGGAGGGCAAAAATTCTCATTTTTTTATGCCTTTATACATTGCAGTAAAAGTAACTCGGCAAACCATATTGTTATCATCATCAGTGATTTCCACATTCCACAAAGAGGTTGTTCTACCGATATGAAGTGGCATCGCTTTTGCATAAACATATCCTTCTGTTACAGACTTAAGATGGTTAGCATGCAGGCTCAAACCCACTGCAACCTTTTCACTCATATCTATGGAAAGAAAAGCAGCCATACTTGCTGTGCTCTCAGCCAATGCGCAAGATGCACCACCATGAAGCAAACCCATAGGTTGCTTTGTTCTTTCATCAACAGGCATTCTTGATTTTATGTAATCATCGCCCATCTCAAGATACTCAATACCTAGATGTTTATCTAGATTCACTGAAAATTTTGAGAGGTCATCAAATTTTTGATTGTTGTGCCAAATACTCATAACAGAATTATAGACAATTAGAAATTTTTTTTTTATTAGTCTAATTAATTAATTTAACTATAAAAAAAATAGCTTTTAATAAAAAAAATATAAAAAGTTTAACAAAACTCGTACATATACAAGAAAAAACTAGTTTTTTTGAAAAAATGAAATAGAATAAAAAATTGATATCGCCATCTGCATTGTTTACCTCAGAATGTCTGGCCCAACTTCCATTCTGTAATTCTGTTAGGTGGCGATACCTTTTCTCTTAGCAATTACTTGTCTTGTGAAATTAAGCATCGAATCACTCTTTTGTTCTTGAATGTTTACAGTTAAGTTTTTAGCCGACGGATCCATGGGCAACCAAGGTTTTGCTTCTGAAAATCCAAAATTTATTTTGGTATCTTCCCAAGGAATAGGTGTTCTACACCCATCTCTGCCTTTGAAGTCAGGCCAAAAATTTTTACCAAATGGATCTTGCAGATCTTCAAAGGCAATATCAGTATCTTTTAGACCTAATTCCTCACCCTGATATATGCATACAGTGCCTTTAAGTGACAGAAGTTTAGCCATAAGTTCTTTTGGATCACGAGCTATCCGTGAAGCAATGCGTGACGAGTCGTGATTACTAAAAGACCAACAAGGCCAACTCTGTGGATATTTTTTATGAAAATTTTCTACAACCTCATCAACAGAATCATAATTAAACTCATCGGACAGAAACTCAAAACAGTATGCCATATGCAGCCTTCGTTCATTTGAGTATTCTCCGATGGTTGAAAATGGGTGTTCAGCTACAATTTCACCAAGTGAGATAGCATCATATTCATCAAGAAGTCGTCTAATTTTCTCTAAGTAAGGAAGCATTTCCGGTCTTGTATTGTCATAAATATGTTCTTGCAGTCCATAGGGATTGTCTTTATTGAAACCAAGCGGTCTAACTAACTTTGGGTCTTTGGGAGGGTTATCGCGTAATTCATGATCATGAAATAGAAAATTAATTACATCAAATCTAAAGCCATCCACACCAGCGTCTAGCCAAAATTTAATTTCATCCAGCATTTGTGCTTGCACTTCTGTGTTATGAAAATTTAGATCTGCTTGAGATCTTAAAAAATTATGTAAATAAAATTGGTTCCTATGCTTGCACCATTGCCAAGCACTTCCACCAAAAACTGATAACCAATTATTTGGTGGACTGCCTTCTTGGCCATCAGCCCATACATACCAATCACTGTATTTTGAATTTTGGCTTTGTTGGCTTTCAACAAACCATGGATGTTCATCAGATGTGTGGCTTAACACTAAATCTGTAATAACTTTCAAACCATTTTTATGAAAAACTTCAAGCAATTTATAAAAGTCGTGATTGCTTCCAAAAATATCATCTACTTTTCTATAGTCTGAAATATCGTAGCCAAAATCTTTTTGAGGTGATTTAAAAAAGGGAGATATCCATACATAATCAACCCCAAGATCTCTTATGTATTTAACTTTTGAAGTGATTCCTTTTAGGTCACCAACTCCAGAATTGGAGGAATCAAAAAAACTTCGTGGATATATTTGGTATATGGTTTTGTTCTTCCAATCGTTCATATGCAATAAAGTAAAGACTATCGTCTTTTTCAATTAAAAAAAAGTTTTATACAAGCTATAATTATTTATACACATCGCGGGGAAACTTTGAGATCAGAAAAACTTTTGCTTGATTTAGGTGGAACAAACCTAAGAGTCGGGTACGGAAATGATGAAAATCTAACTATCAGAGATGTTTCAAAAGTAAGAGTCAACTCAAATGAGGATATCTTTAAGGTCGTAAATAACTCTATCAATGATAACAATATCAGTGAGATCATTTTCTCTGCTGCAGGCCCAAGAATAGATAATAAAATTAGCATGACTAATAGAAGTTTAGACTTAGATGGTGATCTGTTAGCAAATGAGCTCAAAATCAAAAACTGCTTCTTGTTAAATGATTGGGAATCTATCGGCTACTCACTTCCACTCATGACCAATGAGGATATTTCAACCGTAAAAGATGGTGATATCAGAAGTTGCCAAACCTCAATTGCTATTGGTCCTGGTACAGGCCTTGGCTTTTCATTATTAACTTATGTAGATGGAAAACCGCACATTCATGCAACAGAACTTGGCAACACGCGTTCACGCAACCCTTATTTAGCTGATGCTTTTAAGATCACTAGTACCGAGGATTTCAAGGTATTAGAGGATTACATCTCTGGCACGGGCCTAAGAAAAATCTACAAATCCAGAACTGGCGGACAAAAAACTGCTGAAGAAATATTATCTAGTTATGATAGTGACAAATACTCAAAGGAAATTGTTGATACTTTTGTAATTTCTTTCTCAACTATTTTAGCTGATCTTTCGTTATCCTTTATGGCCACAGGAGGAGTTTATTTTGCTGGTAGTCTAATGCGAAGCTTAACAAAAATGAGCTGCATTGAGCTTATGGAAAAAAGTTTTAAAAACCATCCGTCAAATGCACATTCAGATATATTGGAAAGGATACCTTTGTACGTGATTCACAAAGAACATACTCCATTGTATGGAAACTTAAACTATTCAAAATTAAGGAGAGTGCATGACTAGTTTGGACTATTTAATTGTTGGGCTTTACGCAGTTGTTTTGATTGCTATTGCTACATTTGTTTCAAAAACAAAAAGTGGGGAAAAGAAAACCGCCGAAGAATATTTTCTAGCTGGTAGGTCTTTGCCTTGGTGGGCTATAGGAACATCCCTCATAGCAGCCAATATTGCTGCAGACCAAATAATTGGCATGAATGGTGATGCTTACGCAATGGGCATAGCAATAGCTACTTATGAATGGACTGCTGCAGTTGCTTTGATAGTTGTTGGAAAATTTTTATTACCTGTTTATCTAAAGCAGCAGGTTTTCACCATGCCACAACTTTTATCCCAAAGATATGATCGAAGTGTCAGCACACTTTTGGCAGTGCTAATGCTCATTATGTATGTAATGGTGATCTTGCCAACTATCTTATGGTTGGGCGCAAAAGCAGTAAACAATCTGACAGGCTTAGAACTTATCCCAGCAATGATACTGTTGGGTGGTCTGTCATTAGCATACTCTCTATATGGTGGACTGAAAGCTGTCGCGTTTACAGATGTGATTCAAGTTGTTCTTCTAATCTTTGGTGGTTTGTTTGTCACTTATAAAGGTCTTGATTTACTGTCTGAAGGTAACGGATTATTTGAAGGTTTTATGATTCTTCAGAGTGAATTCCCAGAAAAGTTCGATGCAATTCTATCTTATGCTCCAAAAGAAGTTGATCCAGAAGCGTATGCTAATTACATAAAATTACCTGGCATATGGGTTCTTATTGGCGGTATGTGGATCGCTCACTTTTACTATTGGGGCACAAATCAGTACATCACTCAACGAGCATTGGGTGGTAAGAGTTTAGATGAAGCTCAAAATGGATTGATGTTTGCTGGCTTCTTAAAAATATTCATGCCAATCGTGGTTGTATTACCTGGTTTGATAGCAGTTGCTTTAGAAGCTAATGGAACAATAAATCTGGCAGGAGACAGAAGCAATGCTTATCCTTCAATGTTAAATCTGTTACCAGAAGGGATAAAAGGTCTTACTTTTGCAGCGCTAGTTGCAGCTATAGTTTCATCGCTAGCATCTCTTTCAAACAGTGTAAGCACTATCTTTACTATGGATATCTATCGAAAAGATCAAGATATTACTGATGTAAGTCTTGTAAAGATTGGTAGGATTGCAGGATTTGTTGGGTTAGTGACTTCTGTAATTGTAGCGCCAATATTTTTGGGAAGCCTTGATTCAGCATTTCAGTATGTGCAGGAGTACATGGGTTTATTTAGCCCAGTAATTTTATTTGTGTTTCTCTCAGCTATTTTCCTTAAAAACTCTACAACTAGATCTGTTTTGGAAGGCTCATTTGTCGCCTTAGCATTGGGAGTAATTTTGAAACTATATGTAGCAAATAATCCAGGTAGTGCCATTGAACCATTTATGCATCAAATGGCCATATCTTTTGTGGCAGCATTTTTAGTGAACTATTTTAGATCTCCACAAACAACTAATGAGAAGGTATTTAATCTTACCCGAGCAGATTTTAATACCTCCAAATTATTTAATACAGGATCAATAGCTATTTTGGTAATATTAGGCGGTATTTACAGCTTTTATTGGTAAAAAAATGCAACGAATAATAAGTTTAATATTCTTATCTCTGACTATTTCTGCTCAAACTGTTGATTGGACTAGAGCAAATGAATGTCCAGTTGGCGATGAACAGTTTGTTGCTGAATTAATGGAAACAATGACCTTAGAGGAAAAAGTGGGTCAGGTGATAATGGGTGACTTAGATTTTGTTAGTCCATCAGACTTGAAAAACTATCCTCTTGGGGGAATTTTAAACGGAGGTAATACTTCACCGAGAGGGAAACTAAGAGCCTCTCCTGAAGAGTGGAAAAGCTTAGCCCAAGAATTTTATGAAGTATCAACAACTAGAGGAGGGGCCAACATACCTGTGCTTTGGGGCACAGATGCTGTTCATGGTCATAGCAATGTCCTCGGAGCAACTATCTTCCCACACAATGTTGGTCTAGGAGCAACAAATAACCCCGACC
>JBELJV010000049.1:0-5274 GCA_042090165.1 Gammaproteobacteria bacterium | reverse complement strand
CGCTCCCCAATTTTTCTGACATAGTCTTTAATTTTTTGAACAGCATCTTCTATTTGGTCAGAGGCTACTGGTCTTTTTTCTAGTGCTTTATGGAATCCAGCCCTTAGTTTGCTTTCATCAAATGGTTCCCTTCTTTCATTTGACTTAATGATTCTTGGCATTACAAGTTCAGCCTCTTCGTATGTTGAGAATCTTTCGCCACAATCTGTGCATTCTCTTCGCCGTTTTATCTGTGAGCCTCCTGCTACCAGACGTGAATCAACCACCTTTGTTTCTTCATTTGTACAAAATGGACAAAACATTATTTATAAACGGGAAATCTTTTACATAGCTCTAAAGCCATATTTTTGATTTTTTCCAACTTCTCCCCATCATCTTTATTTTCAATAGCATCGCAAATTAAATCAACTACATATCGAGATTCATTTTCAAGGAATCCTCTTGTGGTGATGGCAGGGGTACCAATTCTTATGCCAGAGGTCACAAAAGGAGACTCCGGGTCATTTGGAATCGAATTCTTATTAACAGTAATATTTACTCTTCCTAAAAGCTCCTCAACATCTTTACCCGTAACACCTTTATTACGCAGATCCATAAGCAGTAAATGATTGTCAGTTTTAGGCTGCACAAGATTGAAACCTCTGTCTTTAAACTGCTCACACATAGCCTGAGCATTTGAGATTATTTGTTTTTGGTAAACAACAAAAGAATCGCTCATAGCTTCTTTGAAACAAATAGCTTTTGCAGCAATCACATGCATCAAAGGACCTCCTTGCGACCCTGGAAAAACAGCAAAATTTAGCTTCTTTTGAAATTCTTCATTTTCATTAGACAGGATAATTCCAGATCTTGGGCCTCGTAATGATTTATGTGTGGTGCTTGTAACAACATGTGCATATTCGACTGGGCTTGGATAAACACCCCCTGCGACAAGTCCAGAGACATGAGCCATGTCAACCATCAGATACGCGCCAACTGAATCAGCTATTTTTCTGAACTTTTTCCAATCCACTATTCCCATGTATGCTGAAAAACCTGCCACTATTAATTTAGGCTTATGTTCTTCGGCCAGCTTCTCAACAGCTGCATAATCAATTTCACCAGTTTTCTCATCTAGCCCATATTGAATCGCATTGAAATTTTTACCAGAAAAATTAACTTTTGCTCCATGAGTTAAGTGACCGCCTTGATCAAGAGCCATTCCAAGAAAGGTGTCGCCTGGCTCAAGCAATGCAAGAAATACTGCAGCATTAGCCGAAGCACCAGAATGTGGTTGAACATTTGCGTATTTAACATTAAAAAGCTCTTTAGCACGCACAATAGCGAGAGTTTCTGCTCCGTCTACATGTTCGCATCCACCATAGTAACGCTTGCTTGGGTAACCTTCTGCATACTTATTTGTTAACACGCTACCTTGTGCTTCAAGAATACGTTTTGAGGCATAATTTTCTGATGCAATCAGCTCTATATGCTCTTCTTGCCTGTTTAGTTCTCGATTAAGAAATACTGACAACTCCGGATCGTAGTTTGAAATATCTTTGTTTTGATTTGCTTTAAATTCGTTCATTTATGGCTTCTTATGTTTAAATTTTGATTTTCTATTAGGGTAGCAAGTCTTGCATATCGAGCATTCAAGACCAAAACAACCTCTTGCAGGACAATAGCTCCTAGCATACATAATAATTTGTATATGGAGTTTATTCCATTTTTCTGAAGGGAAAAGCTTCTTTAAATCTCTTTCTGTTTGTTGAACAGACCGGCCATTGGATAAACCCCATCTTTGAGCACATCTATGAATGTGGGTATCAACAGGAAATGCGGGGATGTTAAATGCTTGTGAAATTACTACCGATGCGGTTTTATGTCCTACACCAGGTAATTTTTCAAGACTAGTAAAGTCATTTGGAACTTTTCCATTGTGCTCATCAACCAGAATTTGAGATAAATTTTTAATGGCTTTTGATTTTTGGGGCCCCAATCCACAAGGTTTGATAATCTCATAGATTTCTTTTTGGGATAAAAGCATCATTTTTTCTGGCTTTTTAGCTTTTTTAAATAATTTTGGTGTTATTTGATTAACTCTTTCATCGGTGCATTGAGCCGAGAGCAAAACAGCAATTAATAGTGTGTATGCATCAACATGATCTAGTGGAACGCCTGGATTGGGAAATTCTATATCTAGAAATTCTTGGATGACCTTTGTTCTCTCGCTTTTTTTCAATGTTTCAAATGTTTGCTTACCACATATATTGTTATATCATAATTACATTAATTTCTTATGGGAGAGAGTTATGAGATACATACTATTTCTACTAGCGTTATTAGTTAGTTCTTTTTCTTTTGCTCAAGATTCCGAATCAAATGATGTGGAAAATATTGAGGAGGTCGTGACTACGGCTTTAAGAAAGGAAACAGAATTACAAGATACTGGTCTTGCTATTACAGTAATATCAGCTACAGATATTGAGTCAAAAAACTTAAAAGAGTTTTATGACTTCCAATTCAATGTTCCTGGAGTTTTATTTAATAAAACGAACTTTTCAGGTGCCGGCATACAAATAAGAGGCATCTCAAACTACGCTGTTGGTAACAGTTTTAGTGCTGTTGCGCAGCCAAGACAGGATGATATAAACATGGGAACACTTCAAATGGCTCAAAATGAATTATTTGACCTTCAAAGTTTTGAAGTTTTAAGAGGTCCACAAGGCACACTCTATGGCGGAAATAACCCAGGCGGCACTTTTTTAATTCAGAGTGTGGACCCTGGCGAAAATGTTGATGGTTATTTCAAAGCAGAATTTGGAGATAAAAATCTTGAAAGATATTCTGGTGCTATGACTTTCACTCCTGGAGAGCGCATGAGAAGTAGAGTTTCATTCAGATCTACAAACAGAGATGGATACACAGAAAATTTATTTGATGACACTGATGTTGATGATAGAAGTTACCTAGGGGTTAGAGTAAAAACAATTTACGATATCAGTGATGACACGTCATTAAAACTTACAATGATGCACAATGAAGAGAACGATTCACGAAATAGGCACCAAAGCTCGGCTTGTAATACAAACCCATTGCTAGGTTGCGATCAATGGGGTGATGGGCTGCCCGGACGTGGAACAAGTCACACAGGTGTTAGCTTTTTTGGAAATATTGATTTTATAACCCTTAATTATCCTGGAAGTCTTGTTGGTCCAAATTTATTGCTTAGCTATGGTGATAACTCAATTATACCTGAAGACCCTAACCAGGTTTTCCAGTCATATAATCCTCTCTTGGAAAGGTATGACACCAGTGCAAGTTTAGTGCTTGATCACAAATTAAGTGATAGTTATCAAATGTTTGCAACTTATGCGTGGATTGATCAAGAGTATGCACATACACAATCTCTGAATGGTAATGTATCAACTCGAGACTACAGAATGGGACCAGTTCAAGCTAACCTTTATGCTAAGAGCGGGATGTTTTCAACAGATGAACCTGTTGATAATTCAACAAACGACTACACACAAAAAGAATTCGAGCTCAGAATACAGTCTACTCTTGATTCTAGCACTAATGGTACTGGTGGTTTGTATCTTCTAAATTCTGATGGTCTTGTAAAATATCAAGTAACATCGCCTGGTATGCACTACTATGCTCGGGTTGGTAATGGTCCTATTGGTGATATGTACCCTGATCTTGCAGACTATGGTGGCATAGGGTTTTGGGCAACTTATTTCTCAACTTATGGTGCTGTAGCTGGTGATAATATTTTCAACGCAACTTTAGGTTTAGCTTCAGATTATGTTGCAAATGATCCAACCACTCCAGCACAAATTGCAGCTTTGATTCCGCAGCTTCTAGCCGCTGGAGAATGTTCTGATCCAGTTGGTGATTGTGTGGTTGTGGCACAAACAGTACTTACTATAAATGCTGCAGCACTACCGCAAATAGCAGGCGCAGGTGCAGTTGCTGGTGTTGCTCAATCCCTTGATGATGCTGCAAATCAAATAAGACTGCTCGCAGGCCTTCCTGTTGCAAGCCAAGTTGCTGCAACCGGTTATTGGGTTGGTGGTCCAGCTTTACCAGAATGGCAAAGGCAGTATCAATCATGGAACCGATCTGTGAATGATACCTTTGGATTATTCGTAGAGACAACAACTGAACTTTCAGAAAATAGATGGTTTGATAACCTTACGCTTGGAGGCAGGTACAATAAAATTTCCAAAGATGAGTTTGTTTTCTCAGGTGCTTTGGATCTAAGTGAATCGCTGGCAGGTTACAATGGGGCTGTTTCCGGATTTCCGAATCCTCCAGCTCAGACTGTTGATCTCACTGAGTTTACAGGAAGGGTTATCTTAGATAAGAAATTTGATAATGGAACTTTATTATACTTAAAAGCTGATAGAGGTCTTAAGTCAGGAGGCATAAATCCTACTTTAAACTTAGCACCTGGTGAGAACTCAGCAGTTGTGGATGAGGAAATTCACAACGTATTTGAAGTTGGTACTAAGGGATCTTATCTTGGTGGTTCTTTGACATTAAATTCAGCATTTTATCTCAATGCTGTAAAAGGAATGCAGCTTGGTAAAATTATTGGTCTTTCATCTCAATCATTTAATACAGATGTTGATGTTCGAGGTTTAGAACTTGAAGCTTTGTTTGTTCCTAATACTTGGTCAAGGTTTAATTTTGTTGGCTCTCTTAATGATTCTGAGCTTTCAGGTTATACAGATTATGATCCAAGAAACAAATATGGGGTTTCTTCTGTTGATGAAAGTACTATAGGTGAATCTTTTGGAACTGTTTTCGGAATGACAGATGTAGGCATGATCTATAGAAGTCTTGGTTCAGTATGTAACCAACCATTCAATAGGCTCCTAGGTGTCGAGTGTCCAAATACAGGAATAAATTACCAAGATCTTTCTGGCAGAAAACTGCCTAATGTTCCTGATGTTTCTTATTCATTTGGCATGGAGTTTGATCTAATGAATAATGATAATGGGCTGGTGCAAGCTAGATTAGACTATATCTATAGAGGTGATTTTTACTTAACAGTTTTCAATAATGATCATGAACTTGTTGAGGAATTTGACTTTATGAATATGGATATTTCATTTATTTCACCGGATGGCAAATGGTCAGTAGACTTATATGTTCATAACGTTGAAGACAAGGATATTGTAACTGGTGCATTTGTCGGTTCTGACGCTAATGGCGGCGGTTATAATTTGTTTTTGCAAGAACCAATGAATGGAGGTTTATCAATACAATATAACTTTTAATAAATAA
>JBELJV010000048.1:0-5291 GCA_042090165.1 Gammaproteobacteria bacterium | reverse complement strand
GGTATTTTAATGTCACGTATTGCAAAGGATCCAGTAAACATTCCTGACGGTGTAACAGTCACTTCAGAGAATAATACTATTAATTTTAAAGGACCAAAGGGCGAGCTTTCTCTTGATATTCATGAAAGTGTTTCATTCGCTATAGAAGATAATGCTGTTCAAGTTAAGTGGAGTTCTGATGATGAGAAAGCAATGGCTGGAACTATGCGTGCATTGATCAATAACTACATGATTGGTGTAAGTGAAGGTTATACAAAGAACATTAAGCTCAATGGAGTAGGTTATAGAGCCAATGTACAAGGTAAAAAAATTGTTTTGACACTTGGTTTTTCACACCCTGTTGAATATAACTTGCCTGAAGGAGTTGATGCTAAATCAGAAAACCAAACAGAATTTAATGTTTCATCAAACAATAAGCAAGTCCTGGGTCAAGTGTGTGCAGAGATTAGATCATTCAGGCCTCCAGAACCATACAAAGGAAAAGGTATATTCATTGATGGAGAGCATGTAGTAAGAAAAGAAAGGAAGAAAGCAGCAGCGGGTTAAATATGAGTAAAGCAGTTTCAAGAATAAGAAGATCAAAAAAACTTAGAGCCACACTACAAAAAACTGGTAGTTTGAGGATTGCTATTTCCAGATCGTTAAAAAACATTACCGCACAGTTAATTGATTCATCAAATGGTTGTGTTTTAGCAACAATATCTACTCAACAGAAAGCTTTTAGCGGGGCAAATGGTGGGAATATTGAGGCTGCAAAATTTGTTGGTGCCGAAATTGCAAAAAAATCAGTTGAGTTAGGACATAAAAAAGTGACTTTTGACAGATCAGGTTATAAATATCACGGCAGAGTAAAAGCATTAGCTGAAGCAGCAAGAGACGGAGGGTTAGAATTCTAGTGGAAAATCAAGGTTTACAAAGCACAAATCAACAAGACACTCTTGTTGAAAAGTTGGTACAAGTTAATAGAGTTGCCAAAACGGTTAAGGGTGGACGAGTTATGTCATTTACGGCTCTAACTGTAGTTGGTGATGGAAATGGTCGAGTTGGCTTTGGAAGAGGAAAAGCTAAAGAAGTTCCTGTAGCTATTCAAAAAGCACTTGATGAAGCAAAAAGAAGTTTAGTTAATGTTGAATTGAATGGAAATACACTTTGGTACCCGATTACGGAAAAAAGCTCCGCAACAAAAGTTTACATGCAGCCAGCTTCTGAAGGTACAGGTATCATTGCCGGTGGTGCGATGCGTGCTGTGCTTGAGCTTGTTGGAATTAAAAATGTGTTAGCAAAGTGTTACGGATCAACCAACCCAATTAATGTTGTTAGAGCAACAGTAAATGGTCTTTCCAAGATGGAATCACCAGATATGGTAAAAGAAAGAAGGAAATAATGGCAAAAGTTAAGGTCACACAGATAAAAAGCTTAATAGGCAGAAAACCTAACCACAGACTT
Source organism: Gammaproteobacteria bacterium (assembly GCA_042090165.1). GTDB lineage: Bacteria > Pseudomonadota > Gammaproteobacteria > Magnimaribacterales > TMED112 > TMED112. The sequence continues at coordinate 3,845 of JBELJV010000048.1, read as the reverse complement.
TCTGTGAAAGGTCTTGGCTTAAGAGGTATTGGTGACTCAAGAGTGCTAGAAGATACACCTTCAGTTAGAGGCATGATCAATCAAGTTGAATATTTATTAAATGTTGAAGAGGTTAAGTAAATGGTTAAGGTAGCTTTAAATAGTATTTCAGACCCAAAATCAAGATCAGATAGAAAAAGAGTTGGTAGAGGTACTGGCTCAGGAACTGGTAAAACAGCTGGCCGCGGGCACAAAGGTCAAAAATCAAGATCTGGCGGTAACGTGAGACCTGGTTTTGAGGGTGGTCAAATGCCATTGCAGATGAGAGTGCCAAAGTTTGGTTTTACCTCAAGGGTTTCAAGAGTAACACAAAGCTTAAATGTTAAAGTGCTGGCCGATGTCAAAAAAATCGACATTGAAAATCTTAAAAAGCTTGGCTTTATTAAAAAATCTACAAAGAAGGTAAAAATCTATGGTGAAGGCAAATTGCTAGCTAAGCCAACTGATGAAAACATTAAGACATCTAAAGGAGTAACATTTGGATAACTCAATGTCTGAACTTTGGAGAAGGCTTGGCTTTGTAGCACTAGCTCTTCTTGTTTATAGAATAGGAACACACATCCCTATCCCAGGCATTAATCCAGAGCAAGTTGCAGCCCTATTCCAACAAAGTCAGGGAACAATACTTCAATATTTCAATCTATTTTCAGGTGGAGCGCTCGAAAGAATGAGTATTTTTGCTTTGAGTGTAGTTCCATATATTTCAGCAGCAATTGTGATGCAGCTTTTTTCTAACTCAGTTCCATATTTGCAAGAGTTAAAGAAAGATGGGCAGGCAGGAAGAAACAAAATTACACAATACACGCGTTACGGCACAGTTGTTTTTGCACTTATTCAATCAACAGCGCTAACTATCACATTGCAAACTGCTGGATTAATAGATGCTGGGAGCTTTTTTAGTGCAGTCGTTGCAGTATTTTCAATAGTAACTGGTACTGTCTTCTTGATGTGGCTTGGTGAGCAGATCACAGAAAGAGGTATTGGAAATGGCATATCTTTAATTATAGCAACATCAATTATCGTTGGAGTACCAAGATCTTTTGGTCAAGCACTTGAGCAAACACAACAAGGCGATCTAAATTATTTATTACTAATAGTGCTTGGGATACTAACTTTATTGGTAGTTGCCTTTGTCGTTTTTGTAGAAAATGCACAAAGAAAAATAACAGTAAACTATGCTCAAAGGCATCAAGCAAGAGGCATGGTACAAGCACCATCAAGTTTCTTACCATTAAAGCTCAATATGTCTGGTGTAATTCCAGCTATTTTTGCAAGCACATTCTTATTATTCCCTGCATCGTTATCTTCATGGTTTGGTAATGTTGATGGTTTGGGTGGCTTACAGGAGTTTGCTCTTTATTTAAACCCAGGACAGCCTTTATATATTCTTTTGTTTGTGATCTTGATTGTTTCTTTCTGTTACATCTGGCTTGCACTTACTTTTAGCTCAAATGATATGGCTGATAACTTAAAACGAGGTGGAGCTTATATTCCAGGCATTAGACCGGGAGAACAAACAGCTACATTTATAGACACAATTCTTTCAAGATTAACTGTATTTGGAGCCTTCTATCTATCTCTAGTATGTATTCTTCCATTAATACTAATTAACAGCTTTGGGATCTCATTTTACTTAGGCGGAACATCAGTACTAATCGTGGTAGTAGTGATGCTAGATTTGCAAAGACAAATTCAATCATATGTTATGAGCCAACAATATGCATCTATCTTAAAAAATGCTAATATTTCGAGCTCAAAAAAGAGTAGAAGAAGATGAAGGTAAGATCGTCAGTAAAAAGAATATGCAAAGATTGCAAGATCGTGAAAAGATCTGGAACAGTTTTTGTTATTTGTAAGAACAAGAGACATAAACAAAGACAAGGATAATAATGGCTAGAGTAGGCGGAATAAACATACCAGATAATAAGCATGTAGATGTTTCACTCACTCATGTTTATGGTATTGGAAGAAAAACAGCACAAGACATTTGCGATAAGCTAAAAATTAAATATAGCAAGAAAGTATCTGAGCTAAGTGAAGAGCAGTTAGATAAAATAAGAGATGAGCTTAAAAACTTTCAGATTGAAGGTGATCTGAGACGAGAAATTAACTTTAATATCAAAAGATTAATGGATTTAGGTTGCTATAGAGGTATTAGGCATAGAAAAGGTCTGCCACTAAGAGGGCAAAGAACAAAAACAAACGCAAGAACAAGAAAAGGTCCAAGGAAACCTATTAAAGCATAATGGCTGGTAAAAAGAAGACAAAAAGAATTGTGACTGACGGAATAGCCCACATACAGGCATCATTCAATAACACTATTGTAATGATCACTGATATGGGTGGTAATGCCTTATGTTGGGCAACATCTGGTGGTGCTGGATTCAAGGGTTCACGTAAAAGTACTCCTTTTGCTGCACAGATTGCAGCTGAAAGAGCAGGCAATATGGCAAAAGATATGGGCATGGTAAACCTTGAAGTCAGAGTAAAAGGACCAGGAGCTGGAAGAGAGTCTTCAATAAGAGCTTTAAATGGTTGTGGGCTAAGAATTAATAAAATAACTGATGTGACTCCACTTCCGCATAATGGATGTAGACCACCTAAAAAGAGAAGAGTGTAATGGCAAGATATAGAGGACCAAGATTAAGACTTTCAAGAAGAGAAGGCACAGATCTGATGTTGACATCAGGTACAAGAGCTATTGAGTCAAAATGTAAGTTAGATAACAAGCCAGGCAATGCAAATCCCAGAGGACGCTTATCTGGCTATGGAACACAATTAAGAGAAAAACAAAAAGTTAAAAGAATGTATGGTTTGCTTGAGAGACAGTTTAGAAACTACTACCTTAAAGCTGCAAAATCTAAAGGCAACACAGGTGAGAATCTGCTTAACTTCTTAGAAACAAGACTTGATAATGTTGTATACAGAATGGGTTTTGGGGTTACAAGAGCTGAAGCACGTCAAATCGTTTCTCATAAGTCTATAGAAGTGAATGGTAAGGCAGTTAACATACCTTCATACATTGTAAAACCGGACGATGTCATTTCTGTGAGAAATAAATCAAAAGAACATTTAAGAATTAAAGCTGCAGTTGAACTGGCCAAATCTAAAGAGAAAGCTAGTTGGATTGAAGTAAGCTTCGATGAAATGAAAGGGACCTTCTTAAGTTACCCTGATAGATCAGAGCTAAGTTCAGAAATAAATGAAAACTTAATTATTGAGTTGTACTCAAAATAAAAGAGGATAAATATGGAAGATAAATTAAACGTTTTAGCGCCTGAAGTAGTAAAGGTAGATGAATTAGATAAAAATAACTTAAGAGTTGTTCTTGAGCCTTTTGAAAGGGGATTTGGCTATACCATTGGACATAGTTTAAGAAGAATTATGCTTTCTTATATGCCTGGTGCTGCCATTACTGAAGTAAAAATTGATGGCGTATCACATGAGTATGGAACAATTGAAGGAGTTAAAGAGGATATCCTAGATGTCTTATTAAATTTAAAAGATTTAGCAATCAAACTTGATGGTCCTTCAGAAGCTGAACTGAAGCTTAATATTAAAACACCAAAAACTATTACAGCATCTGACCTTGAACTTCCAGCAGGTGTAGAAGTAATGGATGCTGATCATGTGATTGCAACTTTAGTTGAGCCAAAAAAACTTTCCATGACACTTAAAGTCAAAACAGGTATTGGTTATGTGCCAGCAGAGGAAAACAAAGATAAAAGCGTTGATTCTCTTCACCTTGATGCAATTTTTTCACCTGTAAAAAGAGTGAATTATAAAGTTGAGAATGCTCGAGTAGA
>JBELJV010000047.1:0-5458 GCA_042090165.1 Gammaproteobacteria bacterium | reverse complement strand
CAAATTCTTTAACTTTTTCCTGGTATTTATCTTCGGATAAATGCAATTGATTAAGTCTCAGCACTTTCAGCAAGCCTTTTTCTGCAAAAGATGCAATGATGTCATGGTGATGTTCTCTTTTAATTGGGCCTCTGAGTTCAATTACATTGACAAAATACCCACGAGTAAGAATTTCAACAATCATGCTTGTGCTATCAGCGGTCACAAAAATATGACTATGAGAGTCTATGGCTTCTTGAAGCTTATCAAAAGGTGTCTCTTCAAGATCTAGAAATGATTGATTCGGCCCAGCGTTGTCCTTAAGATTTTGCCAGGCAAACTTTGGCGTACGTCTTGAGTTAACGAATGAAGTATTGATGTTTTTAAATTCAAAAGCTAATCGATACCAATCATTCTCACCATAATCATAGCCGCTACCATCTCCCCCGATTAATATTAAGCTTTGTTTAATGGCCACTTGTTGTTCTTTATAAGGTGAGAATTTTGTTGGGGGTAAGTCTGTTGTAATTACTTTATAAACATTGCTTAAATCTTTTTTGGTAGATACGATCCCATCAAATCGTTTCATCAATCGAAATTTTGGCGTTCCAACATACACAACTTTGGCACCAGAGTGTTTTGCCAATAAGTATGCAGGAATGACAGTTCTAGAGCCTGAACATAAAACTAAATCATATTTATAATCAACCACACTAGGGTTCATTAACCTTAGAATAAATAAATAGAACTTTTCGGAAATTAAGGTAATTGCTCTCTCAATAAAACCCGGAAGAAAATAAATATCTTTGCCTAGGATAAAAATATCTTTTTTATTTTGCTTCTCAAGAATAATTTCTTTGAGCCCCAAACATTGGCTTAGATGGCCTACTTTTTTGTCGGCTACAATAGCAATCTTCATAGGCAGTTGTTATCAAATTTAACCGAATATCTTTCCGAATCGATTTTAGAATATATTGCTCGTCCGCCTGCTTCATTCACCAAACAAATGCCAGCAGCAAAATCCCACAAATAAATACCCTTTTCAATATATGCATCACACCTGCCTGATGCTATGTAGGCACAAGACAAAGCAGCACTGCCAAACATTCTAATTTTCTTCCAACCCTGTAAACCCTCAAGAAATTCTAAGGAGGATTCAATACTTTCTGAAGCAGGTAAGCCAGTGGTTAATGAGGCCTGATCTTTATTGTATATTTTTGAAACTTTTATTTTTTTATCATTTAAAAAAGCGCCTTTGCCTTTTAGAGCAGTAAACATTTCATTTGTATTAAAATTGTAAATAACTCCTAGAACTGCCTCTTCATTCTTAATTAAACCAATAGAAACACAACATTGGTCGAGACCTCTAAAGTAATTTGCTGTTCCATCAATGGGATCTACTACCCAAAAAAAATCAGATGAAATCTTTGAATTTAACTCTTCGCCCATTACTGGTATTTTTGATTCTGCTAAAATTTCATTTATAAGTTGTTCTGTTTTTCTATCCAATTCAAGCTTTATATCGCGCCCTTCATCAGTAATAACCTGTTTGGTCACATTTTTATTATTGTTGAGATAAGTCCCTGCTTGCTTGGCAGCATTTTTTGCTAGTTCAAAAAGTTTATCAAGACTCATTTTTAACCGCCTCCCAAGCGTCCTTACACATTTCTTCAAGCGAATGTTTTGCTTGCCAACCCAATAATTTTTTGGCAAGAGATGCATCTGCATAACAAGAACCCACATCTCCCTGTCTTCGTGGAGCTATTATTTGCGATATTTTCATTTCATTTACATTTTCAAAAGTCCTAATAAGCTCTTTCACTGATGTGCTTTTTCCTGTTCCTAAATTTACTTTTATGGATCCGCTGCTCTTCATTACATATTCTATTGCAGCAAAATGACCATCCACTAAATCCATAATATGAATATAATCTCTTTCGCCAGTTCCATCTCTGGTCTCGTAGTCATCTCCAAATATAGATATTTTCTCATCTATTGCTAACCCAACTCGTATTATCCTTGGCATTAAATTATTTGGACTATCAAAAGAGTTCTCAAAAATTATTTTTTCTTTGTGTGCTCCAACAGGGTTAAAATACCTAAGAGAAATAGCATCAACTATGTCTGCTCTAGCTGCATCATCAAGCAGCTGCTCTATTGCAATCTTTGTGCTCCCATAGGTGGACATAGATTGTATTTGAGATGACTCACTTATGGGTTGAACATTAGATGAGTCATAAACGGTAGCAGAAGAAGAAAAAACTATCTTGGTTATATTCGCTTGTTCCATGGCAGCCAAGAGATTGATAGAGCTAAGCAAATTATTTTCCCAATAAAGTATTGGCTTCTCCTCTGACTCGCCTACAGCCTTTAATCCAGCAAAATGAATAACTATATCTGGATTAGTAGTTTTAATGAGTGAATTAATTTTTGCAGGCTCTTTAGCTAAATCAATTTCCTCGAAGACAAACTTATTATTGGAGAATTCTTTTAGAATCCTAGGTATTTTATAATTAGAGTTGATAAAGTTATCAACCCCAATAATTTCATGGTCATTTTTCAAAGCTTCGTAAGAAAATGTACCTCCAATATAACCGGCAGAACCAGTAACAAGTATTTTCATAGATAAGTCATTGTAAATTAAAATCTTTAGGCATTAACAGAAAATAAAGGCAGAAATAGAATAATATAAACAGGCCAGATATAGCCATCAAAGCTGGGGTACTTTCTGAAACATAATTAGCAGCAGCTAAGAAAGGTGTGTAAAAAATAAATATAATTATAGTGCAAATTGCATGTTTAAAATTTTCTGACCTTACTCCTGCTTTACTTGCTTTTCTATAAATTAAATGATGCAAGTGTTTATTATCTGGCTCTAGTGCAGAGACTTTTGCAATGATTCGCCTAGAAATTGAAAATGCTACATCCACTATTGGATAAATAAAAACTGCAAAAACATACCAAGGAGAAAAATTATTAACCTGATAATATTTAATAATTCCGATTGAAAGTGCTATACCTAAAAAGTATGCACCTCCATCTCCAAGAAAAATGCGACCGTATGGAAAATTTAAGACAAAAACTCCAAGAATTGAAAAGAACATAGCAACAAAATAATAGTTTAAGAAAAGATCAAAATTAGATTTTTGAAGAAAAAGTGTAGTTGCACACACGGTTAGAGAATAAAGCAATACATTTCCATTTACTCCATCAAGCATATTAAAAGCATTGGTCATACCAGCTATCGCAAAACAGATAAAAAGCATAGAGAATATTTCAAAGTTAAAAAGACTATCAATAATTGGAATATCAAGTGAATATGCTTTTGTGCCTAAAAAGTAATATGCTAAAAATGCAGATGGAAAAACTATCAAAAGACGTGTCATCGGCTGAATTTCTAATGCAATATCATCAAGCACCCCAAGAATAAATATTGGTAATGAGCACAGCAATGCTAACCTTAAAAATTCATAATTTGCGCCGCCATCAAAGAAACTGACAATCATCAATGAGAAGAATAAACCTACTCCTCCAAATCTAGAGATAGACTTTTTATGCAATGTTTGTGGCGTATTTCTTAAATTTTTTTTCCCTCTTTTGTTTTGAAATTTTTCAAAGAAAATAAAGAATAGTGCGATTAAGAATGAAATAGGGAAAATATCAATCATTGTCTAGCTCAAGTATGTGTTTTAAATATACCATAAATTTACCAGCATCCCCTCCATTTATGACCCTATGGTCATAAGAAAGAGAAATTGGCAAAAATGATTTTTCCAACACATCAACGTCATCAAGCACTAATCTTTTTTGAAAATTTGAAACAGCAAGAATTGCAACTTCAGGAGGATTAATGATTGGGGTAAAGCCTAATCCTCCAAGCTTACCCAGGCTAGAAACTGTGAAAGTAGCGCCTTCAAGATCAGAATTTCTTAGCTTCTTGCTCCTAGCCTTTTCAGCAAGATTAGCCACAGAAAAATCAATTTGTTCAACATTCAGACTATCTGTATCTTTTATGACTGGAACCACTAGACCCAAGTCAGTATCAACAGCTACACCAATATTGATGTATTTTTTTAACATGATTTTATTTTCAGCAAGTAGTGATGAATTAAAAATATGAAATTCTTTTAATGTTTTACAAATACCTTCTATCACATGTGCCAATACTGAAGCATTCACAGTTTTTCTTTTTAACATTATTTGTGTTAAATCCACTTCTTCAAAATGAGTGACATGAGGGATTGAAACCCATGATTTATGGAGATTCTGTGCACCAATTGCACGTATTTTTGACTGTTCTTCAATACTGAATTCACCATATTTTGATAGCTCGTCTTCTGAGAAGGCAAGATAACTGCTAATACTCTCTTTATCAGAGTGAATAAATTTTATGAGATCTGCCTTAGTTATTTTACTGTTACGTCCAGATGGTGTTATTTTTGTAAGGTCTATTTCTAATTCTCTAGCATATTTACGAACTGCGGGGCCAGCATTTATTTCTTTTACCCGATGTGCAGCATCACTAGTTTCACTTATAATATTTTGTTTTGTTGATTGCTCAATTTTTGGAGTATCTTCTGTTTCTGATTTGAGTTGTTCTTCTTTAACCACCTCTATTGTGGCAAAGACCATGCCCTCACTAACTTCATCACCTTCTTTTATAAGCACTTCTTTAATTTGGCCTTGAAAATCTGAAGGAATTTCCATCGCTGCTTTCTCAGATTCAAGCACAATTAATGGGTCATTCAAAGAAACTTCCACTCCTGGCTCAATATTGACTTCAATAATTTCTGTTGCTTCAGCTTCTCCTAAATTTGGTATTTTTAACTCTATCTTTTCCACGGTGCCTCTTTAGAAAAATTAATTTTATTCTCTTTAATAAATTGCTGATAATCAGTCTTTCTATTTAAAGATTTTAAAATATTTATAACTATATGATTTGCATCAATTTCAAAAAAGTCTCTTAGTTTTTCTCTAGTATCGCTTCTACCAAATCCATCTGTGCCAAGGGTAATATAATCTGAAGTTGCCCAAGGACGTATTTGGTTTGCATACGCCCTTTGGTATTCTGAAACAGCCAATGTTGGAATAGGATTAGTAAAAATACTTGAAACATATGGCTGATCATTAGAATCAAAATATCTCTCATTTCGTTCACTCTCTATGCCGCTTTTGTAAAGTTCGTTAAAACTTGTGATGGACCAAATTTCAAGTTCAATTCCAAACTTCTTTAATTTTTTTTGCGCTTCTAATGCAAAATTTAAAGTTAGGCCTGATGCAAGAACTCTAAAGTCTGGTTTCTCTGGTTTACAGTAACAGTATGCTCCATTCATAATGTTTTCAGGAGTTGCATTTTCTGGCCTTTTTGGATGAATATAATTTTCATTCATAAGAGTGATGTAATAGTATTGATCATTATTTTTCACATACATATCTTCAATGCCTTCACAAATGATTGTTTCAAGCTCATAAGAAAAAC
>JBELJV010000046.1:0-5806 GCA_042090165.1 Gammaproteobacteria bacterium | reverse complement strand
AAAACTACCTTTCTGAAATAGTTGACTACGCTGTCGAGCAAAATTTGGTTGCTCTAAGAAATAGGGTAAACGAACTCGGAGTGTCTGAACCAATAGTACAAAGAGAAGGAAAGGGCAGAATTGTGGTAGAGCTTCCTGGGGTACAAGATTCAGCATCTGCAAAAAAGATTATTGGTAAAACAGCTAACTTAGAATTTAGATTAGAGGCAAAAACTTCAGACTCATTTCTACGAAAAGATAAATTCCAATATAAGGATCAACCTGGTCGTTCAGTATTTTTAGAAAAGGTAGTTGTACTGACTGGTGATAATGTAACCAATGCTCAAAGTGGTTTCGATGAGAATGGTGGGTCACAAGTGAATATAAGTCTTGATATTGATGGTGGAAGGGCTATGCAAAATGCAACAAGAGATAATATTGGAAGAAGGTTAGGAGTAGTCTTAGTAGAAGAGAAGACTAAAACATTCTTTGATGATGAAAATAATGTGATCCAAGAGTCTTTTATTGAAAAAAGCATCATTAGTAATGCAACAATTCAAGATGTGCTTGGCACAAGCTTTAGAATCACAGGTCTTGGAAATTCATCTGCTGCAAGTGAACTAGCTCTCCTATTGCGGGCTGGAGCATTGGCAGCACCAATGAAATTTGTTGAAGAACAAACAATTGGGCCAACGCTAGGACAAGAAAATATTGAAAAGGGCGTTAATTCAGTTTTAATAGGTTTTCTTCTAGTTTTCATCTTCATGCTTATTCGATACAGGCTTTTTGGACTTTCTGCAAATTTCGCACTAATTACCAACCTAGTGTTAGTAACTGCCGTTATGTCGATGGTGGGTGCAACTCTTACCTTACCAGGTATAGCAGGAATTGTTTTAACTGTTGGTATGGCTGTTGATGCTAATGTTCTTATTTTTGCCAGAATTTCTGAGGAGTTAAAAAATAATATTAATCCGCAAAGCGCTATTAAAAGTGGATTTGCTAAAGCGTTTAGCACCATTATGGATGCAAATATCACCACACTTTTAGTGGCACTTATTCTTTATGCAATAGGTACTGGTCCTATAAAAGGTTTTGCGATTACGCTTAGCATAGGGATCATCACCTCCATCTTTACAGCAATACTAGTTACTAGATCACTTGTTAACTTTATCTATGGATATAGAGACATCAAGGAGCTAAAAGTATGATGAATATTCCGTTTGTTAAGACTAATTTATATGGAATAGCAATTTCATCTGTCCTGTTGGTTATAACTTTAATCTCACTGTCTTTTAAGGGTCTAACACTAGGTCTGGATTTCACAGGCGGTGTGTCTCTTGAACTTAAATATGAGCAGAAAGCAGATTTAGAAAGAATAAGACAGAGTATATCTAAAATTGAAAATGCAAACTTTGTTGTTTTGAATTATGGCTCTGATGAAAATGTTTTAATTAAGTTTCAGAGTGATGAAGAGTTATCCATAAATGCTGATACCGTTATTAATCAGTTAGAAAGCGACAATTATTTAGGCACAGTTGAGAAATCTGAAACAATTTTTCCACAAATTGGGGAGGAGCTTAGAGATAAAGGGGGCATTGCAATATTGGTTGCTATGTTAGTAATCCTTGTCTACATCATTTTTAGATTCCAGATTAAATTTGGTTACGGCGCCATAGCTGCGCTATTCCATGATGTATTAATTATCTTGGGTATTTTCTCAGTTTTTAATTTAGTTTTTGATTTATCAGTCCTTGCCGCGTTACTAGCTATAGTTGGTTATTCGCTTAATGACTCAATTGTTGTCTCAGACCGTATAAGAGAAAATTTTATGGATGAGAATAAAAAAGGAAGTACTGAGGTATTAATCAATGAGTCGTTAAACCAAGTTTTTGCAAGAACCATTATCACATCATTTACAACATTGCTTGTCTTGGTAGCTTTATTGGTTGCCGGAGGTGAAGCGCTCAAGAACTTTAGTTTAGCTCTTGCTGTTGGTGTTATTGTTGGTTCGTATTCTTCTATTTATATTGTTGTTAGAGTTCTTCTCAGTACAAATCTAACAAAGAAAGACATGGAAGTAGTTAAGAATGAGCCAGAAGAGTCTTACTCTTTAGACTGATATCCGTCGGCCACACATTTGTTTAAATCTTTAAAACATTTTGGTGTGCTAACGATCATGTGGTCCGAATCATAGGTATCAGGTTTTCCTGAAAAATCACCTATTAAGCACCCTGCAGATTGCGCAATGAATAAACCAGCCATCCTGTCCCATTTTTGCAGCCCATGACCCCAAAAACCATCCAACCGACCAGCTGCACAATAAGCTATATCAAGTGCTGTGCATCCAGATCTTCTTACAGTTACATCAAATGCATTTAGGGTCTTAAAAGTATTTAAAACACTGTATGTATAATTTTGGTCTTCATTTGTATGACCTACGTTTGATAAAAATGCATTATTTAATGAAGTTTTTCCACTGCATCTAATTCTTTTGTTATTCAATAATGCACCTGTATCTTCACCAGCGCAAAATACCTCATTTCTTACAGGGTCTAAAATCACGCCGCAGATAACCTTACCTTCACCATAGCATGCAAGTGATAATGCATAATGTGGATAACCATGAATAAAATTTCTGGTACCATCAAGTGGATCAAGGATCCAGGTTAACTCCTTTTCTTCGATAGAACCATCTGGACTCTCTTCTCCAAAGTAACCAAAGTTTGGGTAGTATTGTTTTAGATAATCAAATACTTTTATTTCTGCGTATTTATCAAGATTGGTAGTAAAATCATTGTCCCCTTTCTCAATAATTTTTAAATTATCAATTTGCTTACTAAAGTGTATTATTTCATTTGCACCTTCATAAGCTGCTTTTAAGGCTCTATTTAAAATTGGAGGCAATGACATAGTGACTATATTATGAGTTTAAATACACAAGTCAAAATAATTCTTGTTGAGACAACTAATCCAGGGAACATAGGCTCAGCTCTTAGAGCAATGAAAACTATGAATTTTTCAAAACTATGTTTAGTAAACCCAAAACATTTTCCTTCAGATGAGGTGACTGCACTTGCAGCTAATGCAGCTGATCTAATTGAAAGAGTTGAAGTTGTAAAAACCATTGATGAGGCATTAGAAGATCAACAGTTAGTTATTGCAACATCGTCGAGGCAAAGAAAAGTCCCTTGGCCCAATGAAGCGCTTAATATTGCTTCTCCAAAAATTATTGATGCAGTTACTAAAAAAAATAAGGTTGCAATTATGTTTGGAAGAGAAGATAGGGGGTTAACGAATGACGAGCTACAAAGATGTAATTTACATATTCACATACCAGCGAACAATGATTATCCAGTATTAAATCTTGCCATGTCAGTACAAGTTGTGTGCTACCAACTTTTTATGGATATGCATCTTGAAACTATTAAAGAAAATTTAGGTACATGGGATGTACCAACTGCTAGTAGTAATCATGTAAATAGATTAATTGAGCATTTTATTGATATTGCAGAGCAGGTAGAAGTTTTCAATAAAGGAAATCCAAGACAAATAGGAGCACGTATAAAAAGACTTTTTACACGAATTGGATTAGATGAAATGGAGGTAAACTTCATGCGAGGATTCTTATCTGCCATTGATAAGAACTTAAACAAGAAATAACTTTAAAATTAATTTTTTATTACTATAATTACCAATGTGTCCCCATCGTCTAGAGGCCTAGGACACCGGGTTTTCATCCCGGCAACAGGGGTTCGAATCCCCTTGGGGATGCCATCTTTTGGCATCAGGACACATAAATTCTTCCATAGTTAACAAACCTTTAAATATTTACGATATGATCTTCACTAGGAGTATTTTATGAAATATTTTTTACTTACTTTAATTACTTTTTCATTTTTGTCTTTTTCGCAAGAAGAGGAGCCAAGTCGAGAATTAGCTGATGGTGTTATTGAGTTAACAACTGTCAAGGTGAAAACCAACTTTTTACAACAATATCTTGACGGAATAGAAAAAACTTGGGTAGCAGCAGCTAAAATTCAAGAAGAGATGGGCATTATATCTGGATACAATGTATATGTTGGTAATGACGGATCAACTGTTTATTTAGCTATGAATTATCCAAGCTGGGCTAGTAAAGGGCCTTGGTCAGATGAGCAAATTGCTATGTTTCAAGAAAAGTATCGAGCGATAATTTCTGAAGATGACGGCACAGCATTATCTCAAGGTTATGAGGATATACGTGAGATTGTTAGTGTTGAGTTAATCGGCAGATTAGTCTTTAACTAAAAATTATTAGGTGCGGCTTGCCGCACCTTTTTTTCATGATACTTATAGCTACTACATATTTTCTAGCAGCAGCTTTGATGAGTCTCTATTTTGCAATAAATTCAATATCTCTAATCAAAAAACGCCAGCTGGTTATTTTCATGTCATCTATTGAAATAGTTCTTGGTGCTATAGTGGTTGTTTATTCAATCTTAAATCAGATTTATATTTTAACGTTCTTATTTGGCATCCTTATAATTGCTGCAATTCCATTTATATTTAGCAAAAATGTTAGAGACCAGATGTTTCATGATGTAGAAACAATGGATTTCAATTATGAACTCTTCGCATTCTTTTATTACGCCCTTTTAGGGTCGCTAATTTATTTCTTTCTTTTAGTTCAATAATTCTTTGAAGCTTCAAACAAAAATTACAATTTCTTTAGTTCTCTTATTGAGCTTGTTTATTATTTACATCCTTATTTTCTTTAGATCAGGATTAAATACATTAAGGGTAAAGCCTGATAATGAAATCATTCAATACCAATTAATAACTGAAGACCTAGAACAAAGAACAAATTACTTCACCTGGATAGGGCAGGCCACTATTTTAATAGATATTGATGGAACAACTTTTCTTTTTGATCCTATATTCTCAGAAAGAGCATCACCATTTACTTTTATCGGCCCAAAAAGAAATATTCCACCAACAATAGATATCAATAATTTACCAAAGATAGATTATGTATTTATCTCTCATAATCATTATGATCATTTAGATATCGAATCTTTAATTAAGCTTTCACAGCTTAATCCACTTACAGTTTTCAACGTCCCGAAAGGTGATAAAAAACTATTATCATCCAATTCAATATTAAATGTTAATGAGTATGAGTGGTGGGAATCAAAATATTTTGATGATACAACCTTTACCTTTACTCCCTCAAACCATTGGTCAGCTAGAAGCCTGTTTGACAGGAAAAGGAGCTTATGGGGTGGGTGGCATATTAAACATAAAACAAAGAGCATCATCCATATTGGTGATACGGCTGTCGATGATGTCTTTCAAGATTTTAGTACCAAATTAGGAAGATTTGATATTGCTTTTCTACCCATAGGTTCGTATTCGCCACGTGAAATAGAGGCTGAATATCATGTGGATCCAATAGAAGCATTTGAATTAGCTAAAACATTGAATGCTGAATTAACTATTGGTATGCATTGGGGTGGTATTTTTTTTGTACAAGAACCTACGTACGAGCCTTTAGAAATAATTTTAGAGCTTAACAATGCTAATCCATTTGTTAATTTTCAAACCCCACTACCTGGTGTTGTAATTAACTTAGATTAATTATTCTTTATGCTTGTAAATGAGAATCATTCTCATTAATATAGAGCCGTGAATGAATTTATAATTGTATTTCGTGAGTGCCTTGAGGCATGTTTAATAGTAGGAATAATCTACAGTTTCTTATCAAGATCCAACCTTACAGAAGCTATTAACAAGCTATGGCTGGGTGTTGGAGCATCTGTTGCTGCAAGTATAGGCGTAGCATTTTTAG
>JBELJV010000045.1:0-5944 GCA_042090165.1 Gammaproteobacteria bacterium | reverse complement strand
GAAATATTTGTCCACAGATTCGTGTTGCAAAATCTTTGTATCTCTCATCTTCAAAAGTATTTAATATGGTATTTTTTTCCTCAAAATCTTCAGACTTATGAAATCTACTCATTCTGTCTCTGTCAATAGCTGAGGCAAAACCTCCTGAATAAATCTGGTCTTCTGGAAACTCACCGATTGGATATGATCTAGTTTGGTCAACCATTATTTCGAGAATCTTTTCTTGTAGCGCAAGATTTTGCTTAAGAGCATTAGCCCTTGCTTTATATAGCTTAATATTCTCAAGTTTTACACTATCTTTAATAAGGGTCTTATAGGATACTGAGGCAGCTGTTCTGGCTATATTCATTTTTTTTATTGGTGAATGTCGACTACTCAAAAGATCATTTAAATCATTAAAGGTTAAAGTAAAAAGTTCTTCAGGATCATTTGTTAAATCAAATATAAATTGGTTATTCGATTCATTTAAACCATTGTTCACTAAACAGAATGGATAATATTTTGCTGTTTTGCTTCTTGGAATATAGTTACACATAAAATGCAACTCATCATCGTATAAATGTTGAAGCAAATCGGTTTTTGCTGTTGTTTGCATCATTTCTTCGTAAAAAAATGGTGCTATTTTTTTGATGGCAAACATAACCTCCTTCAAGAAAATGCAATCAGCAACTGCATCGTGAGCATTCTCTGTATCCAGGCCTAGTTTTTGAGCCAAATGCTCAAGTTTTAATGACAATTGCCCGTCTATTTCAGGCAATGCATAGTGATTGTGATAGAAGCACGCTATCACTGACATTTTTGTGTAAATGTCCAACCTTGAATTACCTTTGGTATTGGTCAAAAATGGATCATATAAATTCCAATAAAATTGCCGTCGCATAACTTCTTCATCAAACCTCATGCCATTGTAGGTAATGAAGACAGAGCCATCAGGAGATGACCAATCAGACCAAGTTTCATGAACTTTTGTAATTAATTCATAATGAGTTTGTGGATGATTAAAAATCTCCACTTTCTTATTTACTAATAAAGCTTTTGGAGTAACAAGTGTCCAAGGCAAGGGAGCACAGATAAGATCAAAACTATCTAAATCTTTAAAATTTTCATCTGATAGAAGTGAGCCTATTTGAATTACTTGAACATAGTTAAGCTCTTTAAGACCTGTAGTCTCAGTGTCATAAAAAATAAATTTCTTCACTGAGTTTCTAGATACTGTAATAGATCTTGGTAACCACCAATTAATTGATCATTTCTAAATACTACTGGCATCGTTCGCATAGAAGATGCTTTTTCTCTTAATTCTAAAAAAAGGCTCTGATCTTCGTCGATTTTTTTTATAGTGTGTTGCAAGCCTTTACTTTCTAATAGTTCGATTGCTCTTACACAGTACGAACAATTTCTTTTGGAATAGACTGTGTATTCACTCATTGCTTGGTTCTCTTTCCTCTTTTGGGGGTTGAGCATCAACATTCTTTTTTGAAGATGCTTTGATAGTGCTACCATCTTTATAGCATATTAATATGTCTTGGCCACGAAAGAATTCATAATAAGCATAAAAACACTCATCTTCAACAGCATCTAGCTCAGCTTTTCTCTGATCAATTGTATTTGATACGTCCATAGATGAGCAGTTGGATAATATCACTAAGGTAAAAATTAGGAGTACAATATTTTTTAACATGTCCAATAAGATTTTAACAATAGATCAAGGCACCACAAGTACGCGTGCGATTACATTTAATGTATCTGGTGACATTGATCATATTTCTCAAGAAGAATACTCATTAATTTACCCAGATGATGGTTGGGTTGAGATTGATCCTGAAGTTCTTAAACAATCTGTATTAAATACTATCAGTAATATGCCTCTTGATGATGTAGCGTGCATAGGTATTGCCAATCAACGAGAAACTACGCTGATATGGGATAAAACAACACTTGAACCAATTTATAATGCTATTGTGTGGCAAGATCGACGCACAGCATCGTATTGCGATTCAATAAGAAATAGTCAAATTGAACAAACCATAAAATACAAAACAGGTTTACAACTAGACCCATATTTCTCAGCAACTAAAATTAAGTGGCTTCTCGATAATGTTGAAGGAGCTCGAGAAAAAGCTTTACAAGGAGAACTATATTTTGGCACAGTCGATACATATTTAATGTCATTTTTATCTGATGGCGCTATCCATGCTACTGACATGACTAACGCGTCACGCACCATGCTTTACAACATCAATACACACGAATGGGATCAGGAATTAATGCAGCTTTTCGATATACCATTAGACATGATGCCTGATGTAAAACCTTCAAACGCAGATTTTGGCTCATTATCAAATGTTAATAATATTTCTGTTTGTGGTGTCTTAGGAGATCAGCAGGCTGCTTTATTTGGTCAAGGCTGTCTTAATACAGGAGAAAGCAAAAGTACTTATGGAACTGGTTGCTTCCTTATGACAAATACAGGGGCAAAACCATCATTCAATGATTTCGGTTTATTAACTACCATTGGGTATAGTATTAATAAAGACGTTATTTATGCTTTAGAAGGCAGTATTTACTCAGCCGGTAGCATTATTCAATGGCTACAAGACAATCTGGAATTTTTTACTAATAATTCTGACTCAGAGGGATTAATTAATGAAAATGCAAACTCCAATGGCGTGAAGTTTATTCCTGCTTTCAATGGACTAGGAGCACCATATTGGAATTCTGACATTAGAGCAAGCTTTCACGGTATTACCAGGGATACAGACAAAAATGATCTTACTACAGCCGCATTCAATTCAATAGCTTATCAAACTCTTGATATTGTCAATCTATTAAAAAAAATGAATATAGACGTTCCATCATTGGATGTTGATGGTGGTATGGTTGCTAACCAGACCTTTGTATCCAATCTCTGCAATACACTTAATATCCAACTAAATATTCCTGAATCAACAGAATCAACAGCTAAGGGCGCGTTTTATATGTCTGCTCTTGGTAAAGGTTTAGTTAATTTGAATCAAATCAAAAATCAGCAGAAAAAAAAGTTATCTCCTTCACAGGAGCTTCACAATAGAATTAATAGTGATTACACAGATTGGGCTAATCTTGTGAAAAGAAATTTACCATAACCAACGCTTAGTCGAAGCTAAGTAGTCCTTCCATTGGTCATTAAACTTTTCCTCTAATTTTCTTTCTTCATGAGGGATCCAAGTATTTTCAAGGATCAAAATAAATAGAACAGGAATTAATAATGCAGATAAGGATTGCATAAGAAATGCCACTGACAAGATTATGCCAAACATACCTAGGTAAATTGGATTGCGTGAATAGTTAAATGGTCCTGTTGTTACCAAATGATCTGGCTCGCCATCTGGATAAATTGTAGTTTCGTGTTTTTTTAGCTCCTTGAAGGCTAAAAAAATAACCCCTATTGAGGGAAATAATAAAAATAAGCCCAATAAAATGCTCAAATTCACTGTTAAAGGAATAAGGATGTATAAAAAAACTTGTACCAATACACAAACAAGAGTGATAACAGGAGGAAAGCTTAATTTCATGGTTTTATCTTAGCATTAATTACAATTGGTCTTAAGTCATTCTAAAATTCTTTTCTAATAGATATACGAGCGTTAAATGGCTCACCCACTGATGCTTGGTGTGTGCTGTGTGAATGAGGGAAATATAATTCATCATTTAGATTCTCTATATTTACCTGTAGCTCTAAACCATTGTAAAGCCTGTAATAAGCACCTAGATCAACTCTTGTAAATTCTGGCAGTACAAGACCAGGATTATTATCTTTAATTTTTAATTCACCTTGTCTTGTCATACCGAAGGCCCAACCATATTTATCATTGACTTGATATTTTGCATATAATGAAAAGGTATGATCAGGTATTTCTCTTGGCTCTCCCCCTGAGCTTGTCTCACCATCCAGTGAGCTATACCCAACCATAACATCAAGTCTGTCAGTGAGTTGACCTTTAAGCTGAACTTCGAGCCCATCAACAGTTAAACCTCTAACCTCAGAGTTTTCTCCTGTATCATTATCACGTTCTGCTCTTGTTTGCTCACTATTAAAGTAGCTAAGTGTTAGATTAAGTTTTGGTGAAATATCATATTTTAAACCTACCTCATTACTTTCAAAAACATCAGGATCTAATCGTGCTGATGTTGCGCTTAGTGCCTTGTATTGCTCACCAGACCTTGGAAGGAAACTTTGACTGAAGCTCCAATAAAGAGACATCTCTTCACTTGGCTTAAATACAAGTCCTGCTCTGGGTGAAAATTCTGTATCTTTTCTTGATTCAGAAGTCATATTTTTAATATCTGCGACAGTAATATCAAAACTATCATGACGACCACCAATCATAAGTTTAATGTTGTCCGTAAGGTCAATTTGATCTTGAATATAAAGTGATATGGCCTTGATATCTGAACTAGTTTTAGTTATCAAGCTAGTTGTAAAATCAATACTTGTAGCAATACCATCGGCATTGACTGTGAAATCCATTGGTCTTGAGATGTCGAAGACTTCATTATCATCACTGGTTGTTGACCAGAAAGTGTCGTATCTAAGGTTGTTGTTTTCTGTATCAATCAATTCAGCACCCACTAAAATAGTATGCTTAACAGAACCAACATTGATCTCATTTACCAAGTTACCTGAAATGATTAATTTATCTCTTTCGGTTGGATCTCTATAACCATCCATATTCACGAGCGTGCCGTCATATCCAGCAGCATATAGATTCTGATACATCTTCTCATAAGAACTTGAATGCACAGCTAAATTCCCTTTTCTTGTGTCAGAGAAGACTTGACTTAAAGTCCCTCTAAACATTGTAGCTTCCACTTTTGTTGTATTAATGTCAGGAGTTCCAAAAACTATATCTATCAGTGACTCATCTGGCGCGCCATGGATGGTAGGAACACCTCTATCGATAAACCTTTCATGGTCAATGTATTCATAAGAAAGATCTAAAGTAGTGTCATCGCTCATGACAAATTTCATTGTTGGATTAACACCCATGCGCTCTCCATCATAGAAATCTCTATGGTTAGCTAAAGAATCTGTATGTATATTGATTCTGAATGCTGAATCATCGATACTTGAAACATTGTAATCATATGTTAAATCAAGTGACCCAAATGTGTCCGTACCTACATCAACAGAGCCAAACTCTTCACCTATAACTGCCTTCTTTGTTACACGATTAATAATACCGCCAGTACCACCACGTCCAAACAGAAGTGCATTTGGTCCCCTCAAAAATTCAACTTGTTCTAAATTATATAAAGACCGAAAGTATTGAACATCATCTCTTACACCATCTATGTAGAAATCAGCTGTAGAGCGCACACCCCTGAAGACCACTGCATCTCTATGCCCTTCTCCTTGTGAAGTGTTAACCCCTGGTATGTATCTGACAATATCACTAATCTCTCTAAATCCTTGTTTCCTAATATCTTCGTCAGTAACAATAGATACACTTTGTGGTACATCCAATACAGGTACTGGCGTTTTCAATGCATTAACTTGGTCTGCATAAAGAATGTTGCCTTTAATAATAACTTCCTCTATCTCAGCATTTGGGGCTTTTATATTGTTTTCTTGAGCTGCTAGGAATATGTTTATTAAGAGCGTCAGTTGTAAAATTTGTTTCATTTATGCTTTCTTTTAGAATAGTAATGATAATGAGAATCATTCTCATTCGCAAGAATATAAGAAAAATAATATAACGCAAGTAAATAATGGAAATAATTGATGTTTTGTTTACTATAGTCGCATGGTTCCAGATCTTAAATTCAGCAAAGAAAATTTCACTGGCTTTTTGTCAGACGATATTCCTCTTCGTCACTCTAACTCAAATCAGCCCGATGTTATTCAGCTAGATCAACTTGCTAATAGCATCCCTAAACTTTTACTAACAAACAAAATTAGATA
>JBELJV010000044.1:0-5978 GCA_042090165.1 Gammaproteobacteria bacterium | reverse complement strand
CCCTCATCTCTAAACTTTTCTGCCATAGTTAAGCCTGTAAGCGCAACTCTTAGTCTGTTTCCAGGAGGCTCATTCATCTGGCCATAAACAAGCGATACTTTGTCTAACACATTGGAGTCTGTCATTTCGTGGTAAAAGTCGTTACCCTCTCTGGTTCTTTCACCAACACCAGCAAACACAGAATATCCTGAGTGCTCGATAGCGATGTTTCTAATTAACTCCATCATATTAACTGTCTTACCAACACCGGCACCACCAAATAATCCGACCTTACCGCCTTTCGCAAATGGACAAACAAGGTCGATAACTTTAATTCCTGTCTCTAGAATTTCATTTGAATCTGATAGCTCAACATAGGCAGGAGGTTTTCTATGTATAGGCATTCTTTCTTTTGTTTGAACATCCCCTTTCATATCGATAGGGTCACCCAAAACATTCATAATTCTGCCAAGTGTTGCTTCACCAACAGGCACACTAATTGGAGCTTTTGTGTTCTCAACATCGAGCCCTCTTTTTAAACCTTCTGTTGTTCCCATAGCAACAGTTCTTACAACACCATCACCAAGCTGTTGCTGTGTTTCAAGCACTAAGTTGTTTTCATTAACAACCAATGCATCATAAATATTTGGAATTTGGTCTTTGTCGAATTCAACATCGATCACAGCTCCAATTATTTGTTTAATTACGCCTTTATTACTCATTATTTCTCCTTTTAAATTGCCGCAGCACCTCCAACTATCTCTGATAGCTCTTGTGTAATAGATGCTTGTCTTGCGTTGTTATATAGCAGTTGTAAGTCTTTAATTATTTCTTCAGCATTTTCTGAAGCATTTTTCATAGCAAGCATTTTAGCTGCTTGTTCGCAGGCATTGTTTTCAATTACTGCCTGATAGATTTGTGTTTCAATATATCTTTTTAAGAGCAGGTCTAAGATTTCCTTAGAACCAGGCTCATATATATAATCCCAAACTCTCTTAGATTCAGTTTCTGAAGTGACATTGGAAATAGGTAACAGTTTTCTCTCAAATGGTTTTTGACTCATTGTGTTAACAAATTCATTGCCACATAAATAAACGTCTCCGATATTGCCTTGTTCAAACTCTGATATAGCAATCTGAGCTGCACCAATCACATCTTCTGCTGTTGGAATATCTCCTAGCCTTGATGCACTTCCAAGCACTTCTGCATTTTTTAGTCTTGAGAAAACTTCTGTAGCCTTTTTCCCAAACAATACAGCTTTAACATCTCTGCCATTCTTTTCTCTTTCGGCCATATTTTTTAAAGCTAGTTTAAAGAGGTTGGAATTTAAACCACCACAAAGACCTTTATCAGTACCGACTACAATATATATATCCGTTTTATTACCAGTAGCTTTAAAGAAGGGGTGTTTATATTCTGAACTTGCTCCTGCCAAATTATTAATTAGCTCAATAATTTTTTTGGAATATGGTTTGCCTTTGCTCATAGCATCTTGTGTTTTTTTCATTTTGCTTGAAGCAACCAGTTCCATTGCAGAAGTGATTTTCATAGTGTTTTGTACACTACCTATCTTTTTCCTAATCTCTTTAGTTTGTGCCATCTACCAAGAACCTTCCTTCATGAATGTATCTAATATTTCTTTGTATTTTTTATCAAGATCATCATTCCAGTCGCCTGTTTTGTTTACTTCTTCCCAAACATCTCCGTAATTGGATTTTAGGTGGGTTCTCAAGTTTTCTTCAAATGACTGCATTTTTTCTTTCTCAACGTTTGATAGGTACTTGTTTTCAATGGCATAAAGAACAATTGAAATACAAGCAACAGATCTCGGTGAGAATTGTGTCTGTTTAAATAGCTCTGTAATGCGCTGACCATTTTCTAGCTGCTCTTTTGTTGCATCATCAAGATCTGAGGCAAATTGTGAGAATGACTCAAGCTCTCTAAACTGGGCCAATGCTAACTTAACACCACCACCAAGTTTTTTGATTATTTTGGTCTGAGCTGCACCACCAACTCTTGATACCGAAATACCTACGTTAATAGCTGGTCTAATGCCTGAGTTGAACAAATCAGTTTCAAGGAAGATTTGGCCATCTGTAATTGAAATAACATTTGTTGGGATGAAGGCAGAAACATCACTTGCCTGAGTTTCAATTATAGGTAGAGCTGTAAGTGAGCCTGTTTTTCCTTTTACCTTGCCGTTTGTAAACCTTTCAACATAATCAGGGTTGACCCTAGCTGCTCGCTCAAGCAATCTTGAGTGCAGATAGAAAATATCTCCCGGAAAAGCCTCTCGTCCTGGAGGTCTTTTTAGAAGTAATGAAATTTGTCTATAAGCCACAGCATGTTTAGAGAGATCATCATAGATGATTAGAGCATCTTCTCCTCTATCTCTAAAATACTCGCCCATTGTGCAACCAGAATATGGTGCAATAAATTGTAGCGACGCGCTTTCAGCGGCACTTGCTGAAACAACTATTGTATTCTTTAAAGCATCAGCTTCTTCAAGCTGTCTAACAACAGTTGCAACAGTAGATTGTTTTTGACCAATTGCCACATAAACACAAGTTATGCCTGAATCTTTCTGTCTGATAATTGCATCGACTGCAATAGCAGTTTTACCTGTTTGGCGGTCTCCAATAATCAGCTCTCTTTGACCTCTACCAATAGGCACCATAACGTCAATTGATTTGATACCAGTTTGAACTGGTTGATCAACTGATTGTCTGTCAATAACACCAGGAGCAACAACCTCAATCGGAGAATTCATCTCAGCTACTACCTCACCCTTGCCATCAATAGGCCTGCCCAAAGCGTCAATTACTCGACCCTTCAAACCTTCACCAACAGGAACTTCAAGAATTCTTCCTGTAGTTTTGACTTTCTGGCCCTCTTTGATGTGTGCAGCATCTCCAAGAACCACAGCCCCAACCGAGTCGGTCTCAAGGTTAAGCGCCATACCTAAAGTTCCTTCGCCAAAATCGAGAAGCTCGCCGTACATTGCATCTTCTAGCCCATAAATCTGCACAATACCATCAGCAGTTGAGAGAACTTCTCCCACATTTGCTTCTGTAGCAGCTCCTTTATATCCATCAATTTTTTTCTTTACGATGCTGGATATTTCTGAAGGGTTAATTTTTGTTGTCATTTTTTCTCCTTTAATTTATTAAAACTGAATTCAATCCGTTTAACTTGTTATCGACACTTAGGTCTATTTCATTGTCTTTGTACTTCAAAACAACCCCACCCATCATGGATTTGTTTATTTCATACTTGATTGGTGTAGAACCGCTTATGTTTGTTGCCACAAAGGATGACACCCTTTGTTTTACTTCTTCAGATGGTTCTTCATTTACTGTTACTTTCACTGGCACATTGTTTTGTCTTCTTGAGGCATAGTCTACAAAGAACCCAAAAACTTCTGGGATAAGGTCTAGCCTGCCATTGGTTGCGAGTGTTTTTATAAATGCTTGTACGTTCATGTCCTCACCAACAAGCTCTAATGCTGCGGCAATTTTGTTATCTTTTTTTATAGTTCTGTTTTTAAACATCTCTCCCAGTTCCTTTTTTGGATCTGAAAGAGTTATGTTTTGAAAAAGATCTACAACATCACCAACCTGCTCATTTGATAGTGAGTTAAACAAACCTTTAGAGTAAACCTCAAGCAATTTATTCATTTCCTAAAATCGTCCAAACTTTTATCGACTGTATCTTGGTGATTGCTTAGAGACATTTCTTTAGCAACGATTTTCTTAACTGCTGCCATAACGCTAGTAGCAAAGTCTTTTTCAAGGTTTTTCTTGGCATTAACAACCTCTTTTTCAATCTCAGATTGTGCAGACCCAACAATTCTTTCTTTTTCATCGCTGGCTTTGGTTTTTGCCTCTTCAACCATTTTTTCAGACTGACTTTTTGCGTTATCCATTATTTTCTTTGCTTCGTTTTTAGCCTTGGTAAGCATTTTTTTGCTTTCTTCTTCAGCTTCTAGAATTTTTTTTGCACTCTCTTCAGAGTCTTTTAGGCCCTGTTCAATTTTTTGTGCTCTTTCTTCCATAGCAGCCAAAAGAGGTGGCCATACAAACTTCCAACAAAACCAAACAAATAGCCCGAAAGCTATCATTTGTCCTAGTAAAGTAGCGTTTAAATTCATTAGTTATGCAACAAATAATACATAGAACGCTAAACCAACAGAAATCATTGGTACCGCGTCGACAAGACCAATACCCAAAAAGTATGTAGGTCTAAGTTGATCTTCAAGTTCCGGTTGTCTAGCAATTGATTCAATAAGCTTTGAACTGAGTACTCCAGCACCCACTCCAGCACCAATTGCAGCCAGACCAAACATTAATCCTGCTCCGATAAATTTTGCAGCTTCTACTTCCATATTCACAACCTCCTTAATGTTGTTCGAATTTTTCGTGTGCCATATTCATATAAACGACTGTAAGCATCATAAAGATAAATGCTTGCAGCACAACTATAAGAATATGAAATATTGCCCAAATTAAACTTAGCGTAATCCCCGCTAAATTTAAACCTATGCCTGTAAATGTTAATTCTGCAAGATTAATTGAAACCATTCCAGCAATTAACAAAAATATCATCTCTCCCGCATATAAGTTTCCATACAATCTAAGTGCCAATGAAAGTGGTTTGGCAATAAGGTCTATTATTTCGATAAACAAATTTGCAGGCAACATCCATGGCCCAAACGGATGCAGAGATATAGATTTTATAAACCCTACAAACCCTTTTGATTTGATGCTGAAGATTAAATATAAAATAAAGACTGATAGTGCTAGTGCTGCTGTTAGGTTAAGGTCTGTTGTTGGCACTACTTTTAAATAAGGTATACCAAGCAATTCAGCTGGATATGGTATTAGGTCAACAGGAACCAGATCCATAACATTCATTAACAGTACCCAGAAAAATATTGTAAGAGCCATTGGTGCGATAAGGGTATTTGTTGATGCTTTAAAGGTTCCTTTAACAACCCCATTAATAAAATCAATCATCATCTCGATGAATAGTTGTAATTTGCCTGGTTTGTATAGTGAAAAGTTTTTGGCAGCTCCGGCAAATATAAATAGAAAAATTCCACCCAAAAGAACTGAAAAGAAGAGTGTGTCAATGTGGAACGCCCAAAAACCCATTGCATCAATGTCTGTTTTATTGTTGGCTAAGTACCAACCATCTTGTGATAGTGTCTCTTTGCAGTACTTTTCACCGTCATAGTCCATATTTTTATCTTGACAGTAAATTTCTTTTTCAGACGCAGTTTCACCTTTGGAATAAAACTTTCTTTCATGTCCTTCAGGCAGGGGCCCAAACACCAAGTTTTGTAAGTGGTGTTCTAAATATTCTTGAAATGTACGTCCTGAACTTTCAGATGCCATAGGTGCGGGTATTTTAATGTAATTTTAGCTTTCTTTGTAGTCTTAGTTGGAAAATTTCTCAATGATTCCATCCAACTCATCATAAGAATAATATTTGATGACCATTTTACCTTTGCCTTTCTGGTCTTCAATTGTAACTTTTGATCCCAATTTTGAGCTCAACGCTGATTCTAAGTTAAGCTCGTCTCGTGTTTTTTGGGCTTTGATATAAGTGGTTTTAGTGGGTTGAGACAGTTTTTCTAAATCCCTTACAGACAGCTTTTCAGCAAGTATTCTTTGAAGTAGCGCTTCTGCTTTGGCTGGATCGGTTCCTAGAAGAACTTTTGCATGTCCCTCAGAAATTGTTCCCCTTTCAAGTTCCGTTTGAGCTTTTGGTGATAGAGAAAGTAGTCTTAATGAGTTGGCAATGGAGCTTCTTGGTTTTCCAACGCTTTTTGCAACCTGTTCCTGAGTGTAACCAAACTCATTCTTCAGCCTTTGGTAGCCTTTTGAAACTTCTAATGGGTTTAGGTCTTCTCTTTGTACGTTTTCTAAAATTGCTATTTCAAGAGACTGGGTATTTGAAACTTTTGCAATAACTGCCGGTATTTTTTTTAGGCCTGC
>JBELJV010000043.1:0-6075 GCA_042090165.1 Gammaproteobacteria bacterium | reverse complement strand
AGAGCAACCAAATTTTGCTCGACAGCGTAGTCAACTATTTCAGAAAGGTAGTTTTGAGTGTACTCAAGGTTTAAATTATTACCTTCCTGAATGATTGTGTACTTGCTTCCTGATGTCGTAAAGTTGTTTTGTTCTAGATAATCTCGTGCTGATCTTAAGTTTTCTATATTTCTAAAGACAAGCACTATTCCTTCTGTGTTGCTTGTGTATGACGAATTAATATTTCTTTTAAGAAACTCTTCGACCAATGAGGCACCTTCAGAGGAAAGTCTCTCTGATGAATATCTTTCAGTATCAACTTCTAAAAGAAAATGAATGCCACCAGCCAAATCTAAACCGAGATTGATAGGTTTGCCACCAAGAGATCTAAGCCATTCTGGTGTAGATGGTTCAGAGCTCATGGCTATAATAAAATCCCCTTCTGAGTAATTTGCAAGTAATCTTCTCCCTGCCAATTGATCTGAAACATCGTCAAATACAATCTTAAGAGAGTTCTCTTCAACAGCTATTTCATCAAAAGTAATATTTTCAGCATTTAAAACTTCTTCTATTTCATAATTAATATTTTTATTTAGAAGCCTTGAAGAATCGCCAAAGGCTATTTGTAATGATGGTTTTGTTGGATAGAAGTTTGGCAGAGCATAGATAATTCCTAACAGAACTACTGTATAAATTAAAAATATTTGCCAAATCTTAAATCTATTCACTGTGTTTCGATGCTATTTATTGTGCCTTTAGGTAATTGAGAAGAAATAAATTCTTTCTGCATGTTTACAGATACACTCTCATTAAGCTTAATACTTACAAATCTATCAGATACTGTTTCGACTCTTCCAACAAGTCCTGATGAAGTCATCACCTCATCGCCTTTTTGCAAAGAGGCAACAAGTGTTTCATGGTCTTTTCTTCTTTTTTGTTGTGGTCTGATGGTTACAAAATAAACGAATAAAAAAAATGCTAAAAGCATAAAAAATGGAATAAATGTTGGTTCTGCCGGTGTATCCATAAAATCTCCTAAAGTTCTGGCTTTTTCAAGCTCCTCATATCGTAAAAGGAATCAACAAATTCTTCAAATTTATTTTCCTCTAATGACTTACGTATATTGCTCATTAACGTGTGAAAATGGGATAAATTACAAATGCTCATCAATGTGCTGGCTAAAATCTCATTGCACTTATCTAGATGGTGTAGGTACCCACGAGAAAAATTCTTACATGTGTAGCAATCGCAGGACTCATCTAATGGTAAAGTGCTATTTTTATGTTCTGCATTTCTTATTTTTAGAATTCCTGTATTGGTGTAAATGAAGCCATTTCTAGCATTTCGTGTTGGTATTACGCAATCAAACATATCGATGCCATACCTAACACCCTCCACAAGCTCATCAGGAGTACCTACACCCATAACGTAATGAGGTTTATCCTTTGGCAGTTTTTCAGCAAGCGCTCGCAGTATTTTTGTTTTTTCTTCTTTAGGTTCACCGACACTCAAACCACCTAATGCTATACCATCAAAATTTAATCCCTCAATTGCTTTGAGTGATTCCATTCTTAGGCTTTCATGCATCCCTCCTTGAACAATCCCAAACAATTTATGGCCATTAGAATTGTCATCGAAGTAACTTTTACATCTTTTGGCCCATCTATGCGTTAATTCCATAGATTGTTTTGCTTCTTCAAGCGTAGATGGGTAAGTTGTGCATTCATCAAAAGCCATAATAATGTCTGAATTTAGCGTCAACTGAATGTTCATAGAATCTTCAGGAGA
This sequence comes from Gammaproteobacteria bacterium, assembly GCA_042090165.1. Classification (GTDB taxonomy): domain Bacteria; phylum Pseudomonadota; class Gammaproteobacteria; order Magnimaribacterales; family TMED112; genus TMED112. Next base: position 4,308 of record JBELJV010000043.1, on the reverse strand, counting down.
TAAGAAAATCTTTTGTCCATCTAGGGGTGATTTAAAGCTTACGCCCTCTTCAGATATTTTTCTTAGTTCTTTTAAGCTCCAGATCTGGAAACCTCCTGAATCAGTAAGTATTGATTTATCCCATCCCATGAATTTGTGAAGCCCGTCAAATTTTTCTATTGTTTCAAGACCAGGTCTTAGAAATAAATGAAAGGCATTCCCCAATATAACTTCAAAACCAATATCATTAAGCTGCTTGGGAGTTAATCCTTTAACTGTGCCATATGTTCCAACTGGCATAAACACAGGGGTTTCAATGGACGTGGTTTTAGTTGAAAGCGCTCCTCTTCTGGCAAAACCTGATGTATGGGATACCTTAAATGTCATCTTTCTATTATCATCGCATCTCCGTAACTAAAGAAGCGCATTTTATTCTCTATTGCATATTGATATGCATCAAATATTAATTTTTTCCCGGCAAATGCAGAAACCAACATCAAAAGGCTAGATTGCGGCAGGTGAAAATTAGTTATTAATGAATTCACAACATTAAACTTAAACCCCTCAAAGATAAACAAATCAGTAGACATATGGCCATGCTTTAATACTTTTCGATCATCGTCCCATGCTGCCTCTAATGCACGTAGGGTAGTAGTTCCTAATGCTATTATTCTTTTCCCTGTAGCTAGGCCTTCATTAATGCATGATGCAGTCTCTTTGGGTATGTAAAATTTTTCTGAATGCAATTTTGAACTTTCATTGATTGGAGTATCACCAAGTGGTTTAAAAGTACCCAGCCCCACGCTTAAATTTAATTTGCATACTTTGATTTTTTCTGAGATTTTGCTTAAAAATGTTTCATCTAAATGTAACGATGCCGTTGGCGCTGCAGCTGAATCTTGAAACTTTTCATTTGCAAATACAGTTTGATATCTATCATTATCAATCACATCACTATCTCGGTTTAAATAAGGGGGTATTGGCATTTCACCGATTGAATTACAAAGATGTTGTATATCTTGGGCAAACTTTATTTCTACTGAGTCACCTAAGTCCCTTAAGACTGAAATTTTAAGTGGAAAGTGAGAAGAGAATAACTGTTGGTCTTTAATTTTTTTATTAAGGCCCTTGGAAAGACAAACTGCTTTAAATTTACTTATTATTTCCAAAACAAGGATTTCAACTTTCCCACCAGTATTTTTAGTTAATTTAAGTCTTGAGGGATTAACTTTAGTTTCATTAAGAACTAAGATGTCATCTGAATCTATAAGGTCTATTAACTTTGTAAATTTGTGAATATGGAAATTGTTATTTACAGATATTAATAGCTGCGAATCAGTTCTATTAGCTAGAGGAAACTTTGCAATTAATTCCTCTGGTAATTCATAATCATAATCAGTTTTATAGATGTCATTTTGCATAGGATGTATTATACATTTACGGGGATGTGGTGGAATTGGTAGACACGTGCGACTCAAACTCGCATGCTGAAAAGCGTAACGGTTCAAGTCCGTTCATCCCTACCAGCTTTATTTTTATCAGATTTAACTTAATATCATTGAGATGAAACGATTTTTTATCCTCTTAGCAATATTCATGCTTTCTGGCCATGCCGACACGGTAAGAAATTGCGAAGATGAATACTTAGAAGGAGTTGGTTGGAAAAAAATAGTTTACACGGAGAATGGCCCTATCGAATCTTTAGGTAGGTGTAAACAAGAAGAGGTCATAAGCAACATCATTATTACAGGCTTTTTGATATGGGGTATTTATGAAATTTATGATGTAGATGAACCCAATCAAATGTCTCTATACCACAACAATAATCTAACTCTATTTCCACTAAGTGAGATTCACGTTAGAAATGTAGAGGCAACCCAATTAGAAGTAACTGTTTTTAGATTTAGATTTTAAACCCATATCTCTCTTTAGCTTGTACTTTAATCTTTTTATCAAGGTCAACAAATTCAATTGATTTTGCATGCAACATCAAACGTTTTGAATCAATCACAAAGTCTTTGATATGGTACTTATTATCTCCAACAATTGGGTGGCCAGTCTGATAGCAATGTGCTCGTATTTGATGCGTCCTGCCAGTAACTGGCATGGCAATCAAATGGGTATAGTCTTTATATTCTTTCTCAACCATAAATTTTGTTTTAGATGTTTTTCCTTGTTCGTTTTCTGTTGCTTTAAGAGAACTTTGTTTATCTCTTGATGTTGAAAGCTTATTCTCTACATTTTTAATGGCTTTTGGCCAATGTCCTTGAACAAAACATTCATATATTTTTTTTACCTCTCGATCTCTAAATTGTTTATGAATATTTCTTAATGCTGACATTTTCTTGGCTATGATTAAACAACCACTGGTGCTCTTATCAAGTCTGTGAGCAAGATTAAAATCATCTGAATATTTATATAACATCCTGATAATTTCAATAATTCCAAAATTTAATCCAGAACCACCATGCACTGCATAATTAGGTGGTTTATTAACCACGATAAAACGATCAGACTCGTAGATAATTGCACTTCTTACCAGTTCCTTATGTTGATCTAAATTAGCAGAGTTCGAAACACTATGCTTTATTACGAAGTTAGGATAAGTGATTTTATCGCCAAGTTTAATTTTGTAGTCTGCCTTCGTTCTCTTGCCATTTACCTTGATAGATTTTTTTCGTATTGAGCTATAGATTTTTGATTTTGGAATAGTTTTTTTAAATTGTGAGAATAAATAATTATCGAGTCTACGCCCGTCATTATCCTCATTTATAAGAAAAACATTAATTTTGTTCATTTTGCTGTAAAATATACCCCTTTAGCTTACAACTGAACAAATAAATAATACAAAAGTAAGCTTGATATAAATTTAATAATACAAATAAGATGAGAACAACTAACCTTAGATTAAAAGATTTCAATATAATGAAAATTTCGGAAAAACGTCTAATCTAATACTGTTCTTATCCTTTATTTATAAGGGATACAATGAAAAAGATACTTATCGATACAAACTCTATTAATGGCAGAAGAAGTGCATTAATAGATGGCGACAGATTAATAGATTTCGATCTAGAATTCGAAGAAAATAACTTCCAAAAAGGAAGTATACACAAAGCTAAAATTACAAAAATAGAGGCAAGCCTTGAAGCAATTTTTGTTGAATTAGGTTCTTCAAGACATGGTTTTTTGCCATTTAAAGAACTTTCAACTGAGTATTTTGACTCATCCAAAATAGGATCTGACAGATTTAAAATTTCTGAAGGTGATGAAATTGTTGTGCAAATTGAAAAGGAAGAACGCACCAATAAGGGAGCAGCCCTATCAACTTACATATCTTTAGCAAGCAGATACATTGTTCTTATGACCAACCATCCAACAGGCGGTGGAGTTTCAAGAAGAATTCATGGCGAAGAAAGAGATAAGGTTAAGGCTTTGCTTGATGGTTTAACTGTACCAGAAGGCATGAGTGTCATAATCAGAACAGCTGGGATTGATAAACAAATTGAAGAATTAACTTGGGACCTAGATTATTTAAAAAAACTATGGCTAGAAGTAGAATCTGCCATTAAGAGTGCAAGAGCAACGCAGCTTATATATGCCGATCAAAGCTTGATACAAAAAACAATTAGAGATTATTTTAAAGAAGAGATTGGTGAGCTTATAGTTGATAATGAAGAGGATTTCAAAGCAGCCCAAACTTATGCAACTAAAATTGTTCCAGATTTTATAGACAAAATTAAACTCTATAGCGAAGAGGTTCCATTATTCGCAAGCTATGGGATTGAATCAAAGATTGAGTCAGCTTTTTCAAGAGAAGTAAAACTACCTTCAGGCGGATCACTGGTTATTGACTCTGGGGAAGCATTAACTTCAGTTGATATTAACTCTGCTCGCTCTACAAAAGGTGTCGATATTGAAGAAACTGCACTTAAAACAAACCTTGAAGCTGCAACAGAAATAGGCAGACAAGTAAAACTTAGAGATCTTGGCGGTTTAATAGTTATCGATTTTATTGATATGGAAGAACCAAAGAGTAATGAGAAAGTAGAAAGAGCAATGTATGAATCTACTAAACATGATCATGCACGTATACAGCTTGATAAAATCTCTAGGTTTGGATTATTAGAAATGTCCAGACAGCGAATTAAACCTGCCCTAAATGATCTAATGGGTAAAACCATCTGGGTCAGGTCTGTAGCATCTATTTGTGAATCAATTTTTAGACTCATTACAGAAAAATCAATCAATAACAAATCAAGCATTCTGTTTTTGAAGGTTTCTCCAAATGTTGCTAACGAATTACTAAATAAGTACAGACCAAATCTT
>JBELJV010000042.1:0-6459 GCA_042090165.1 Gammaproteobacteria bacterium | reverse complement strand
AATCAGCATATTTTAGTAATTCTTTGATTTGATATTCATTTGCACCATCAAAAACTGGTGTTGCAAATGGAACTCCATCTCTCAGATTATCGGCTAATTCCTTGACCTCAGAATCTTTGAAACTTGAAATATCATCATTTTCACTTGGACCGAAAGAATAAATGTCATTTAGAACTTTCTTGACTCCATCAAGCTTCTCTTTAGATTTGATCATTTTATCGATTTTTGATCCCAAGCCCTTTGCAGCTAAACCAAGATGTGTTTCAAGAATTTGACCTACATTCATACGTGATGGAACGCCAAGTGGATTTAAAACAATATCAACTGGCTCACCATTCTCATCATATGGCATGTCCTCTACTGGGATGATGCTCGAAATAACACCTTTATTACCGTGCCTTCCAGCAAGCTTATCTCCAGCCTGAATCTTTTTCTTAACAGCTAGATATACTTTAATGACTGATAAAACTCCTGGAGCTAAATCGTTGCCACCTTCAATTTTTTTCTTGAAGATAGCCATTTTTTCTTTGTTTTCTGCTTGATACTTCTTAAATTGATCTGCGATATTCTTTTGAAGGTCGCTAACTTTTTTATTTTTGATTGAGGTCTTAAGTAGAGCATCAAGATCCATCTCATCGATTGATTCTTGTGTAAGTTTGCCCTTTGTTGTGATTAAGTTCTCTTTCTTAATGAGCGAAACTAGAGTGTTCTTCAGAGAATTGGTAACAATTCTCATCTCATCATCTAAATCCTTGCTGTAGTCACTAATCATTGTTGATTCGTTACTCTTAGCTCTTGGATTTTTATCAACACCATCTCTTGTAAAGATTTGAACATCAATTACTGTACCGCTTACGCTTGAAGGTACTCTTAAGGATGTGTCCTTTATATCAGAAGCTTTCTCTCCAAAAATAGCTTTTAGTAACTTTTCTTCTGGAGATAGTTGAGATTCTCCTTTCGGCGTAACCTTACCAACCAGGATGTCACCAGCCTCAACTTTTGCTCCTGCATAGACGATTCCGTTTTCATCAAGCTTAGATAGGGCTGATTCACTTACACCTGGAATATCAGATGTTATTTCTTCCATACCAAGTTTGGTATCTCTTGTAATACAGGTAAGTTCCTGAATGTGTATGCTTGTCAGCCTATCTTCTTGAACAACGCGTTCAGAAACAAGAATGGAATCTTCGTAGTTAAAACCATTCCAAGGCATAAAGGCAATTCTCATATTCTGGCCTATCGCTAGTTCGCCAAGGTCTATTGATGGACCATCAGCAATAACATCACCAGCTTTTACATGATCTCCTTTTTTGACAAGAGGTCTCTGGTTTATGCATGTATTTTGATTTGATCTTGTGTATTTAACCAAGTTATAAATATCAACACTCACGTTGTCGCCAGAAGAAACTTTAATGACAATTCTTCCACCATCAACTGAGTCAACTATGCCAGCGTTATTTGCAACAATACAAACGCCTGAATCGCTTGCAACCTGTCTCTCTAAACCCGTGCCAACGAGGGGTTTCTGTGGTATCAAAGTTGGGACAGCTTGTCGCATCATATTTGAACCCATTAAGGCTCTGTTTGCGTCATTGTTTTCAAGGAATGGAATTAAGGAGGCTGCAACTGACAATACTTGTTTTGGTGAAACGTCCATAAGGGTGATCATTCCAACACTGACAAGACTTGTTTCGCCCTGATGTCTTGCTGTTACAAATTCTTCTTTGAATTTGCCTTTTTTATCCATTTCTACATTAGCCTGAGCAATGTAATGATTTTTTTCCATGATTGGTGATAGATAAATTATTTCATCTGTTACTTTTCCATCTTTTACTACTCTGTAAGGAGTTTCAATAAAGCCATATTTATCTGTTCTTGCATATGTAGATAAAGAGTTAATTAAACCAATGTTTGGCCCTTCAGGTGTTTCAATCGGACATACCCTTCCATAGTGTGTTGGGTGTACATCTCTGACTTCGAATCCTGCTCTTTCTCTTGATAGGCCTCCTGGCCCTAAAGCTGAAACACGTCTTTTGTGCGTAACTTCGGAAAGAGGATTATTTTGATCCATAAACTGTGATAGTGCGCTTGAACCAAAAAACTCCTTGAATGCAGCTGTAATTGGTTTTGCATTTATGAGATCAGATGGCTTATAGCCCTCTGTTTCTGCCATTCCAAGCCTGTCTTTAACGGCTCTCTCAACTCTAACTAAAGCAATTCTTAGTTGGTTGGCTGTCATTTCGCCAACAGATCTAATCCTTCTGTTGCCTAAGTGATCAATATCATCAACAGTATCTTTACCATTTCTGATATCTACTAACTTCTGCAGAACTGCCACAATATCTTCTTTTGTTAGGACAAAAATATCAGGTCGGTCCTCAATTTTTAATCTCCAGTTAAGTTTCATTCTTCCAACATCAGAAAGATCATATCTATCCTCAGAGAAGAATAAATTATTAAATAATATTTCTGTAGACTCTCTTGTTGGCGGCTCTCCTGGTCTGAGCATTCTATAAATATCAACTAAAGCTTCTTGTCTTGATGTGCTTGCATCATTTCTTAATGTATCTGCTATGTATGATCCACTATCGATTGTATTGACATAAAGAATCTTAAATTCTGTTACACCAGATTCGACAAGTTTTTTTAATGTTGGCTTATCAAGGAGTGTATTTGTTGCAAAAACAATTTCTCCAGTTTCTTTATTTATAATATCTTCACCAAGGGTTTGACCCATAAAGGCATCATAATCTACGGCGATTAGCTTGTTTTTTTGTTTTGAATGATCGGCAGCGACTTTTGCATTTACTCTTTTGCCGGAAGCAACTTTCTTTCCTGCTACTTCAATATCAAAGTCAAATGCTTTACCTTTTAAATCATCTGCTCCAAGTGATAGGAATATATTTCCATTTTTCACTTCAACGTCTATTTTCTTATAGAAAGTATCTAGAATCTCTTGATCTGACATGTCAAGGGACTTAAGTATAGCTGTTGCTGGAAATTTACGCTTCCTATCTATTCTTGCATAGATTAGGTCTTTAGCATCAAATTCATAATCAAGCCATGAGCCTCTGTAAGGAATGATCCTTGCAGCATACAGAACTTTACCAGAAGCATGTGTCTTGCCTTTGTCATGATCAAAGAATACACCTGGAGATCTGTGTAGTTGTGAAACCACGACTCTCTCAGTGCCGTTTACAACAAAGCTGCCATCTTTTGTCATGACAGGAATCTCACCTAAGAAAACTCTATCTTCTATAATGCCATTCTCTTTAATTGTTTTATAGCCTGTCGCTTTATCCATCATTCTGAGTTGCAGGTTTGCGTATAGTGGAACTGCATATGAAATACCTTTCATCTTGCATTCCTGTGGAGTATAAAGACATTCACCTAACTCATAATTTATGTAATCAAGGGCTGCATTACCTGATGCGCTATTGATAGGAAAAATTGATTTAAAGACTTCTTCAAGGCCTGAATTGTCTCTATTTGCTGGGTCTTTACCTTCTTGCAGGAATTCTGCGTATGAATCTGTTTGGGTTTTTAACAGATACGGCAAAGACATAACATTTGGCAGGGTGCCAAATTGTCTTCGAATACGTTTTTTCTCAGTAAAAGAGTATGTCATTAAAATCTAGTTTGAGGTAAAAAAAATTACTTCATTTCAGCTTGTGCGCCAGCCTCTTGGAGAGCGGCAACAAGTGCTTCTGCATCTTCTTTCTTAACTCCCTCTTTTACAGTTTTAGGAGCTCCATCAACTAAATCTTTAGCTTCTTTTAGGCCAAGATCTGTAGCTGCTCTAACAGCTTTAATCACTGCGACTTTCTTGTCACCAGCTGCTGTTAGCACTACGTCATATGCTGATTTTTCTTCAGCTGCCTCTTCACCACCATCAGCTGCTGCGCCAGCTGCTGCTGCAGGTGCTGCTGCTACTGCTGCTGCGGTAACACCAAATTTTTCTTCTATATCTGAAATTAGATCAACAAGATCCATTACTGACATATTTGAGATAGATTCTAATATTTCTTCTTTAGTTGCCATTTTTAATACTCCTTTTTAACCCTTTTGCTCTTTTACAGCGGTAACTGTTCTTGCAAATTTTGAAGGAACCTCATTCATAAGAGATGCAATTTTACCCATAGGAGCCTTCAAAAGTCCAGCGAATTTTGAAATAGCTTCTATAAATGTAGGCAAATTTGCTAATTTATTGATTTCTGAGGCATCAAAGTGCTTTCCATCAATAGAAAGTCCCTTTATACCGAGGTTTTCATTCTTTTTTGCAAAAGATTTTAAAATTTTTGCTGCAGCACCCGGCTCTTCGTATGAAAAAGCTAACATTGTTGGTCCATTTAAATAGTTATCCATACCTTCGTAATTTGATCCTTTAAGACCAAGCTTTACCAAGCTATTCTTCGCAACCTTAAATTTTACATTTGCTTTATAGCCTTCTGATCTAAGATCATTTGCTTCAGAAACGTTCAAGCCTCTTGCATCTGCGATTACAAGAGATGATGATTCCCTAGCTAGCTCTGCAACATCTGTAACAATTTGCTTTTTATTTTCAATACTTAATGCCATAACAAAATTTTTAAATTAATTACGAAGACAATCAAGATTAGTGAAACTATCTATGAAGGAAATTAAGCTTTAGCACCTTCAGTCTTCGATGTCTCAAAATTGAGAGACGTCAATTCTATACCCTGGACCCATACTTGTCGAGAGGTAAATGTCTTTTATGTAAATTCCTTTTGAAGATGCTGGTTTTAATCTATTTAACTCTGCAATAAAAGAATTTAAATTTTCTGTAATTTGAGCGTCAGCCATTTCTGAATTTGCTATTGTTCCTTGAATAATGCCTTGCTGTTCAGCTTTAAAAATAACCTGGCCATGCTTTAAATCTTTGATGGCTTTTTCAATATTTTCTGTAACAGTTCCTGATTTGGGATTTGGCATAAGACCTTTTGGTCCCAGCACTTTTGCAAGCTTACTTACTGTTTTCATAAGTGCAGGTGTAGTTATAGCTATATCGAAGTCAATGCTTCCGTCTTTATATTTTTCTATTAAATCATCGCTTCCTATGATGTCAGCGCCTGCTACTTTTGCTTCTTCAGCTTTATCACCTTCTACAAAAGCTGCTACAACAATGCTTTTTCCTAATGAGTTTGGTAATGTAAGTGAACCACGAACATTTTGATCTGATTTTTTTGGATCTATGCCTAGCTTAACAGCAACATCAACTGATTCCCTAAACTTTCTTTTTGGCTGACTCTTAAGCATACTCATGACCTCTTCAATCTTGTATGCCTTTTCTACGTTGAACTCTGCTAATTCTTTTTTATACTTTGATTCTTTCATTATTCTTTAATCTCAATACCCATACTTCTTGCTGTACCAGCAATAATCTTGATGGCTGCATCAATGTCATTTGCATTGAGATCTTCCATTTTCATTTCTGCTATTTCTTGAACTTTAGATACAGGAATCTTTGCAACTTTATTTCTATTAGGCTCGCCGCTAGCTTTATCAATGCCAGCTGCTTTCTTAAGCAATACTGCTGCAGGTGGCGACTTTGTGATAAAGGTAAAAGTTCTATCTTCGTAAACAGAGATTTCAACTGGAACTTTAAGCCCTTTCTCCATTTCTTTTGTCTTTTCATTAAAAGCATTACAAAAATCCATGATATTCAAACCATGTTGACCTAATGCAGGACCTACAGGTGGGCTGGGATTTGCTCCACCAGCTGGAACTTGTAATTTAATAACTGTTGTAACTTCTTTTGCCATATTAACTCTTCTCTACTTGTGAAAAATTTAATTCCACCGGTGTCGATTTACCAAAAATGCTAACGGAAACTTTAATGAGATTTTTTTCATAGTCAACCTCTTCAACTGTTCCATTGAAATCATTAAATGGCCCATCATTGATTCGTACAGTTTCACCAGATTCAAAAACTGTCTTGAATTTTGGACTTTCAACTGCTTCATCAACTCTGTTCACAATGATATTTAACTCTCTTTCTGTTAGTGGGACAGGTTTGTTTTTACTACCACCTATAAATCCCATAACATTTGGTGTTTTTCTTACAAGGTGCCATGTATCATCGTTCATTTCCATTTGAATAAGCATGTATCCAGGGAAAAACTTTCTCTCAAGCTGCTTCTTCTGTCCTTGTTTTAACTCTGTTACTTGTTCAGTTGGAATCATCACTTCACCAAACTTTTTACCAAGTCCAGAAATTTCTATTCTTTCTTCAATAGCTGCCTTCACTTTTTTTTCACAGTTTGAAAAAGCTTGTATTACGTACCAATCCATTTTTTTAACTCAATATAAATCCTGATAAGAATGAAAGAAGTGTATCCAAACCCCAAAAGATTAAGGCTAGAATTAGTATCATCACAAGAACGATTATTGTCATCTGTGTTGTTTCGCCTCTACTTGGCCACACAACTTTAGCAACTT
>JBELJV010000041.1:0-6830 GCA_042090165.1 Gammaproteobacteria bacterium | reverse complement strand
CTACCAGGGTATCTAATCCTGTTTGCTCCCCACGCTTTCGCACCTCAGTGTCAGTATCTATCCAGAAAGTTGCCTTCGCCATTGGTATTCCTCTTAATATCTACGCATTCCACCGCTACACTAAGAATTCTACTTTCCTCTCTAGTACTCTAGCTTATTAGTTTTAGATGCAGTTCCGAGGTTAAGCCTCGGGATTTCACATCTAACTTAATATGCCACCTACGCGCGCTTTACGCCCAGTAATTCCGATTAACGCTTGCACCATCCGTATTACCGCGGCTGCTGGCACGGATTTAGCCGGTGCTTATTCTGTAATTAACGTCAAGGTTAGATGGTATTAACACCTAACTTTTCCTCGTTACCTAAAGTGCTTTACAACCCGAAGGCCGTCATCGCACACGCGGCATGGCTGGATCAAGCTTTCGCTCATTGTCCAATATTCCCTACTGCTGCCTTCCGTAGAAGTCCGGGCCGTGTCTCAGTCCCGATGTGGCTGGTCATCCTCTCAAACCAGCTAAGGATCGTTGCCTTGGTGAGCTTTTACCTCACCAACAAGCTAATCCTGCATAGGCTCATCCGATGGCAAGAGCCGAAGCCCTCTTTACTCCGTGGAGATTATGCGGTATTAATTCGAGTTTCCTCGAGCTATCCCCCTCCATTGGGTAGATTCCTATGTATTACTCACCCGTCCGCCACTGTACTCGTATCCGAAGATACTTTCTCGTTCGACTTGCATGTATGAGGCCTGCCGCCAGCGTTCAATCTGAGCCATGATCAAACTCTTCAAATAAACTGTTTATCTGCCTTAAAGGCAGAAATGATTTTTCACATTAAATGTGAAATTTTCTTTTGGGCACCCACACGAGTGACTAAATTGTTCTCAATTAGATCGACCGCATCATTGTGCGGAACCACAAAGTATAGACCTTTCGGATAAAAAAGAAAGCTTTTTTTTAATTATTTTTATATCTTTATTTGGTTAGCTAAAACCAAGCTATAGTAAGGTTTCGCAAGGATTGATTTTTATCTCTTCTCCATGAAAAAAACTGATCGTATTCCCTGTAGGAACAATGCGATTCTTTGTTGATAATTTTTATATGTTTTTCGTGCAATTTTGCTTCGCAAAGTGACCTTAAATCCATATACATTTTGTCATCTCTAACTGTTATGTATCTGTCTATGTTGAGACCATGTTCTTGAAATGATTCTATAAAATCCCTTTTTACTTCAAAATGATCTTTGCTTATGTGGGGACCAATGTATGCATGAGTAATATCAAGTTCATCATCTTGCAAAGCCTTTTCTATAATTCCTGATGCAATGCCACGCCAACCACAATGCAATCCTATTATTAACTTATTTCTCTCATTCCAAAGAATTAAAGGAATGCAGTCTGCTGTTCTAATTGCATTTGCCACACTCAGCTCCCTCTCTATGTAACCGTCATACGTTTCAATATTTAAATCAAGATTAAATATTGATGTGCCGTGAATCTGAATAAATTCATTAAACGCAGATACCCCAAAAGCTTGATGTAAAAGATCATACTTATCATCTTTATTAAGATCACAAAACTGTTTCGTACCATTTAGAGATATCATAATATTTGGTGATTCACAGACTTTTAAAAAACGGTAGTCTTTAAAATCTATAACTTCCATTTAACTTAGTGCTTTCATTGTGTTCTGGATAGCTTCGGGAATATCGGCTTTGAACTCATAAGCCTTACCATCAAAATCAAAAGCAAGACTGTATGCATGCAAAGCCTGTCTTCCCAATGAAGCAACTGCTTCAACTTCGTCTGGGCTACTATTTTTCCACTGTTTAATATTTGAATACTGTGCATCACCAGCTATTGGGTGGCCTAAATGTTTAAGATGCACTCTTATTTGATGCGTCCTTCCAGTTTCCAGAGAAACGTCAAGTAACGAAAAATTTGAGAACTTAGTTTTTACTTTGAAATGGGTGATTGCTTCTCTTCCACCTTCTTTAACACAAAACAATAACCTATTTTTTGGATGCCTGCCAATAGGCTTATCAATTGTCATTCCAGCGATGGGAGCACCATGAACTAATGCATAGTAGTTTCTTTTGATAACTCTTTCTTGAATCATTTCGGTTAACAGGGTGTGAGCCTTCAAAGTTCTTGCTACAACCATGAGGCCGCTTGTGTCTTTATCCAATCTATGAACAACTCCAAACCGGGGGATATCCCTTTGCTTTGGATATTTATATAAAAGCCCATTAATCAATGTGCCATCCTTTTGGCCTGCTCCAGGATGCACAGTTAAATTGGCTTGTTTATTAATAATTAAAAAATCTTTGTTCTCAAAAACGACATCTAGCTCAATATCTTCAGCCTCATCATTCCTTTCAATTTCAAGATTTATTGTGATGTCGACAAGATCGCCTGTTTTTAGTTTGTAATTTCTTTTCGTGACTTTGTCATTAACCAATGCTTCTCCTTTCTCTATTAATTCTTGAATTATTCCTCTTGAAATACTGTCAAACTCATGTGAAAGAAAGATATCAATGCGTTTATGAGCATTCTCTTCGTCAATTTGAAATCTTTTTGATATCATTGGTTTTTAGTTTAATGCATATAAATATTTTTCATGAAAAATAAATTAGTTTTAGCAATACTTGCAGTCTTTATTCTGGCTGGCTGTGCATCAAAACCAGAAACTGAGGAAGAAAGAGAACCTGCAGAGGCTATTCTTTATCAATTGGCTCAGGATAGGATCAATGCTAAAAACTTTTCTGGTGCAGTTGAATCCCTATCGAGAATAGAGAGGTTCTATCCATTTGGTGTTTATGCAGAACAAGCAAGAGCTGATCTAATTTATGCCTTTTATATGAGCGGCGACTATGATCAAGCTTACGCTGCCTCAGAAAAATTTATTAGATTGTATCCACGAAATACTAATATTGATTATGCATACTTCATGAAGGGCATGACTGGCTACTACCAAGATGAAGGCTTGCTAAATGACATCTTTGCGTTAGATCTATCTAAAAGGGATACTTCGCCTGCTATGCAATCTTATGCAGATCTCACTGAATTTATTATAAGGTATCCAGAAAGTGAATATATAAACGCAGCTAGAGAAAGACTTATATTTTTAAGAAATTTGATAGCAAGTAGTGAGCTTGATGGTGCTGAATATTATATGAAGAGAGGCGCATATTTGGCTGCTGTTAATAGAGCCAATTATGTTCTCAAAAATATTCCAAACTCTACGGAACGAGAAAGAGCCTTAAGAATTCTTAAAGAAGCTTATAAACAACTTGGCTATGATGAGTATGCTGAGAGAATTTCAAGCTTCGAAGCAAATTAAAAAATGAATTTCATAATTTTTGGAGTCTTGGCTCCAATTCTTTATTGGCTAGTTAGAACGGCAATAAAGAATATTGTTATTAATTTTATTAACAATGCAAAACGAAACTCAGGTGTGAAAAATATGACGCAATGTTCTAAATGCAAAATGTTTGTTGATGAGGCAGATATGCAGATAGTTGACGGAGATTTTATTTGCACCAAGCCTGAATGTAAGAAGTAATGCCAAGTTTAAGAATAATATCTGGTGAGCTTGGTGGCAGACCCATAAAAACTCCAGCAAAGAAAATATTAAAACCAACTCCATCCAGAGTAAGAGAACAACTATTCTCATGGATAAGACCTAACCTGGCAGATACTCAATGTTTAGATTTATTTGCAGGAAGTGGAGCATTAGGAATTGAAGCATTATCAAATGGAGCAGATAATTGTATTTTTGTTGAACAGAACCAAGAACTAAACTTTTATCTCAAAAATAATTGTGCCGATCTTGGGATAACGGACAAGTCTGAAATACTCAGACAAAGTGCAGAGAATTTTGTTCGGAGAGTTAAGGATAAAAAATTCGATATAATATTTTTTGATCCACCATTTAATAAAGAATATGTATCTATACTTATCCCAAAAATTATTGATAGATTTACCAAAAAAGGCACTCTCATATATATAGAAAATAGAACTTCAGATGAGAAACATAATTTTGATGCGCTTGAGTTAATTAAAGAGACAGTTTCAGGAGAATCAAATGGTAAATTGTATAGAGTTTCATTATGAGAATTAGCACACGATCATCAAAACTCGCATTAAAGCAAGTTGATATCTTTCTTAACAATTTAAATGCAGAAGGCTTAGTGCCAGAAATAAAAAAACAAATAACTTCAGGAGATATAAAAAGCCAGAAAGGTGAGAATTTGTTTGATAAGGCACATTTTGTTGAAGATATAGAAAAAAGCCTGATCAATAATGAAGCAGATATAGCCATTCATTCACTAAAAGATATAGCTGTAGTTGATAGTGAACATCTTGAAATTTATGCCATGATAGGGGGGGTTAATCGGGGTGATAGTTTAATCCTAAAAAATAATGCTGAAACTAATAAAATTGAAAATTTGCATATTGGCACATCCAGCCTCAGACGATTGAATCAATGCAAGCACTTTATGCCTAGCTGCAAAATATCAGAAATTAGAGGCAATGTTGATACAAGAATTGAAAAGTTAAATTCAGGAGAATTTGATGCAATCATACTTGCTAATGCTGGCCTTGAAAGGCTTGGATTATCAACAAACTCTATTTCATTAGATATCCAAAAATTTTTACCGGCTGTTGGCCAAGGCATCATAGCTATTCAATGTCGAAAAGATGACTACGCCACTAAGAGAGTCCTTGATCCTTTAAGAGATGAAGCCCAAATTTCAATGATCAATTTAGAAAGGGCTTTCATAAGACAAATTGGAGGGAACTGTCATTCAGCTGTATCAGTCATGGCATTTTCTAATGGGAAAAACTTATCAATTTCATCTCAAATATTTGGCAAAAATGACTATATCGCATTAACTGAAACTGGCTTGTTAAAAGATGGCCAGTTACTTTTAGATAATATGGTTAAGCAAGCTGAACAACTTGGAGGAATAGAGATGCTCAATGAACATAATTGATACAAGTACAAATTTTTTATTCAAACCAGGCATCAATAATATCCCTTTATTTGAAATTAATAAGATTGAGCATGCTGACCTATCTAGTGGTAAAGAATTTGTAATATTTCAGAGCCCTTCTGCAGTAAAAAACTATACTTTTCTTGTAAAACTTGCGAATAAAAAAATTATTGCAATGGGGCCAGGCACACAAAAGGCATTACATGAGAAGGGTTTAGATTCTACCTTGCCTGAAAAGTATAGTTCAGCTGGAATTATTAAATATTTAGAGTCTGATTTTAATGCTAACAATGTCTTGATAGTCAAAGGTGAAGGTGGTGTAGATAATATTGAAGAATACATTGCTAGACGTGGTGGCGATGTGGAATCTATTTCAGTATATCGGAGAAATGTATTTGAAGATTATACTCAGATAAGAAATGATTATTTAAATGCCGACGCTATCATCTTTACAAGCACGATGGCAGTCAAAATTTACTTTGAAAAGATTTATCAAAATAAAGTCGACACAAGATTTTATTCAATTTCAAATCGCATAAAAAGAAAAATCCAAGAGTATGGCTTAAAAGCCATCACTCTTGATTATTTTTCAGATAATTTACTTGATGAAATAAAGTCTACTTAGCCTTTGACTTAGTCATTGAGGCAAAGAACTCTAAGTTTGTTTTAGTGTTTTTGAGCTTGGAAATTAAGAACTCAGTCGCAGCCACTTCTTCCTGTTCAGCCAAGACTTTTCTCAACATATGCACTCTATTTAACTCATCCTTTTCAACTAGGAGATCTTCTCTTCTGGTGCCTGATCTTAAGATATTAATTGCAGGGAAGATTCTTCTTTCTGCTATCTTTCTTTCAAGGTGAACTTCCATATTACCTGTTCCCTTGAATTCCTCGTAGATAACTTCATCCATTTTTGAGCCTGTTTCAACAAGCGCAGTAGCCAAAATAGTAAGACTTCCACCTTCTTCAAGATTTCTAGCAGCACCATAAAATCTTTTTGGTCTTTCAAGAGCATTAGAGTCAACACCACCTGTAAGAATTTTTCCACTTGCAGGCTGAACAGTATTATAAGCTCGGCCTAATCTTGTAATTGAATCTAGAAGTATTACAACGTCTTTTTTATGCTCCACAAGTCTCTTTGCCTTCTCTATTACTAAGTCAGCAACCTGCACATGTCTTTGTGGTGATTCATCAAAGGTGCTTGCTACAACCTCTGCATCTACAGACCTTTGCATATCAGTGACCTCTTCAGGCCTTTCATCAATAAGCAGAACTATCACATGTGTGTCTGGATTATTTTTAATGATTGATTGGGCTATGTTCTGAAGCAATAAAGTTTTACCAGCTTTTGGAGGTGAAACTATTAGCCCCCTCTGGCCTCTACCTATTGGGGCCACAAGATCAATGATTCTTGATGAAATATCTTGTGAAGTACCGGACCCTGTTTCTAGCTTCAATCTTGAATCAGGAAATAATGGCGTTAAGTTTTCAAATGCAATTTTTTCTTGTGTTTTTGATGGTTCAGCGTCATTTATGCTTTCAACTTGAACTAATGCAAAATATCTTTCTTGCTCGCGCGGAGGCCTAATATTTCCTACTACAAAATCGCCTGTTCTGAGATTGAACTTTCTTATTTGGCTTGGAGAAACATAGACATCATCAGGCCCTGCTAAATAAGAACCCCATGGTGATCTAAGGAATCCAAAGCCGTCAGGAAGTGTTTCAAGAATACCTCCACCCAGTAATTCCCTACCATCCTTGGAAATTGTTTTGAGGATATTAAAGATAATATCTGCTTTCTTTTGTCGAGAAATACTCTTAAGGCCATGCTCTTCTGC
>JBELJV010000040.1:3801-7042 GCA_042090165.1 Gammaproteobacteria bacterium | reverse complement strand
CCTGAGATCTTTTAAGGAACCCTTTGAACCTGAACCATACAATGATGGCGGAGGAATTGCATGAATAACATCATAAATTATCTATATATTCTCGTTCTACTAGCGTCTTCAAACATATATGCTGAAGAAGTTGAAGAAATAATTATTAAAGCAGACTGGCGCGAAGCACCTATTACAGACGGTGATACAAGCACCTTTGTGTTAAGTGACAATGAAATCAAAGCACAACCAATAAAACATTTCGAGAACCTGTCGTATCTTGTCCCAAATTTAAATTTTGCTGCAAGTGATTCAAGAGCTAGGTATTTTCAAATTAGAGGCATAGGTGAAAGATCAGGTTATCTTGGCACACCTAACTCTTCTGTTGGCTTTTTAATTGATGATGTTGACTACTCAGGGCAAGGTGGTATTGCTACTTTGTTTGACGTCGAGCAGATTGAAGTCATTAGAGGTCCTCAAGCATCAAGAATTGGGGCCAATGCTCTTGCTGGGCTAATTTACATTAAAACAAAAGAACCAACGGAAGAATTTGAAGCTAGTTCTGAAATAAATCTTGGATCTTATAACACTCAAAGTGTTGGCATGGCATTAAGTGGACCAGTGACAAAAAATAAAGACGTTAAATTTCGTTTTGTTGTTCGTCAGGATCAGTCCGATGGATTTCGTAAAAATTTGTTTTTAAATAAATCAGACACATCTAGCAAAGATGAATTAACCCTGAGATTAAAAATTGATTTTGAACTATCAGAAACAAGCAACAGCAAACTACTCTTGAGTTCAGTCAATATGGATGATACGGCAGATATATGGACTATAAACAATTCTCTCAATACGTTGTCAGATAGACCAGGCATGGACTCACAAAAAACTGATACGCTAGGCTACAAATACTTTAAAAAATTTGATCAGTTTGAATTGCAAAGCTTCACAAGCACCACTGATACATTTGTAGTATTTAGTTACGATGCAGATTGGGGAAATTCTGAATCTCACGCTCCTTATATTTACGATTATTTTTCAGAAACCTTGCGAGATAGGCAATCATTTAATCAAGAGTTTAGGTTGGTTTCTAATTCAAATAATTTGCCCTTCAGTTGGGTATTAGGAACGACATTTCTATCGCTCGATGAAACAAATGATAGGCAAGATGATGGAATATATGGAGATCCCTCTGATCCATTTGGGCCGTATGAAAGCCTAACCATATCGAGCAGTGATTACAGCTCTAATAATTTATCTTTTTTTGGAAACATTGATTATGAGCTAGCTAAAGATTTAGTTATTTCATTGGGCGTAAGAGCAGAAGAATGGAAAGCCAAATATTCAGATACTAATAATGAAAATTTTAATCTCTCCAATGATATGTTTGGAGGCAAGGTATCTGTGAGTTATTTGATGGAGAACATTGGAAATGCATATTTAAGTTACGCGAAGGGTTATAAACAAGGGGGATTTAACGTAGGTCTAGGACTATTAGGACAGGTAGATCCAAATGAGCTTGAATATGACCCTGAATATTTAACAAATTATGAACTAGGCATTAATTCAAAGATCAGTGATTTTACAGATTTGAGCTTTAATATTTTTTATTCCCAGAGAGAGGATCAACAGGTATTAATTTCAACACAAGTTGACCCAAATGACCCCAACACTTTTGTTTATTTAACTCAAAATGCTGCAGAGGGCCTGAATTATGGGTTTGAAGGATCAATCGATACGCAATTAAATGACGCATTGTCTCTATTCCTAAATCTGGGGTATCTGGAGACCGAGATCAAAAATTGGGCTTCAAGGCCTGATATTGAGGGGAGAGAACAAGCACACGCACCAAAGTATAGTTTCTCTGCTGGAGCAGAATATTATTTCCAAGAAAATACTTCATTTGAAATTAACTTCATAGGGAAAAGTGGTTTCTACTATTCAGATTCACATAACAATAAATCTGACTCATACGTTTTAACTAATGCAGCTCTTCGTCATAGTGTTGATAACTGGGTAATTGATTTATGGGTGCAAAATCTATTCGATGAATATTACTCAACAAGAGGGTTCTTTTTTGGAAATGAAGCACCTGACTTTATTGATACTCTTTATAGAAGGCACGGGGATCCAAGACACTTTGGGTTATCTGTAAGATATGATTTCTGATCTATTAAATTCAATATGGTTTGAAGTCTTTGCAGCATTGTTGGCCATAACATATTTGGTTTTAGCAATGCAGCAAGATATTAGGTGTTGGATAGCATGGATCATAAGTTCAGTTATGTATTTCTTTGTCATGCTAACGGCTGGACTGATAATGGAGGCTGCCCTGCAAATCTTTTATTTAATTATGGGGCTATATGGATGGAGTCAATGGAAGCGTAAAGCATCATCTCAAAGTTCAAATATCAAAACATGGACTTTGCGGCAACATTTTTCTGCACTGAGCCTGCTTTTTGTGGCTGTTGTTTGTTTTGGTTACCTTCTTACAGCAAATACAAATGCTGTATCACCATATATCGACTCATTTACAACATGGGGAGCCATCTTGGCTACCTATATGGTTGCAAAAAAAGTGCTTGAGAATTGGATCTATTGGTTTGTAGTTGATTTTGTATCCGTGTTCCTATTCTTAAGCAGAGAGCTTTATCCAACTGTTGTTTTGTTTGTTATATATTTAATAATTATTGTATTTGGCTACAAGGCTTGGCTGAAATCAATGAATACGCATGAGTAATATTGAGAATTTTCTTAACACAGCTGAAAAAGATATTGCTTTGATAAAAACCATTCAGAAAACAAAATTTTCAGAGGTTTTTGAGTGCAGGTTGGATGGTAAGGATGCCATTCTTAAAATTAAGACAGACTGTACCTTTGAAAATGACATTGGTATTGAAGAAATAATTGTTGATCAACTTCACAAGCTTAATTTAACACCACGAATTCTACATGCTGATACGCAAAAAAAAGTAGTGATATACGAAAAAGTGATTGGTTCTGATCTGAGCACAGTTCCTAAAGCAAATATTATCCTTAAATGCGCAAAGCAACTAAAGAAACTTCACAGCTTAAATATTGTTTGTGATGATTGCGGTTCATTCGAGAGTAAAATTAAGAAATATGAGCATGCCATTGCTCAAAACTCGTCAAACTCATTATGTCGAAGTGCCTTCAAGTTTATATATGAGTTAGCAGCAAGGGATAAACATCAGGTGTTTTGTCATAATGATTTGAACTTATCCAACATAATGTATTCAGA
>JBELJV010000040.1:1441-3701 GCA_042090165.1 Gammaproteobacteria bacterium | reverse complement strand
AACATCAGGTGTTTTGTCATAATGATTTGAACTTATCCAACATAATGTATTCAGATGATATTTTTTTCATTGATTGGGATTATGCCGGTTTCAATCATCCTTATTTTGACCTCGCTCTACTTTTTAATGCTATGAATTTGACAAGCAATGAAGAATATAACTTTTTAAGCATCTATGCCGATCAGGAAAATAATATTGATCACGATTTATTAAAAGAATATAAAAAAATGTCTTTGTACGTCGAATACTTATGGATTGTTGTAACATCTAGCCAAGAAAACCCCAAATACGCCACACGTTTTGTTGAGTTAAGCACACTTCTTCGATAGGTTTTATATATTTACATATCCCTTGCTTTTTACATATAAAATATTTATATTTATCTAAATTTTTACAAAAAAATTTACAAATAGTACTAATTAACATAAAAAATTATGAAAATTGCAATAAATGGCTTCGGCAGAATCGGTAGAAATATTGTTCGTTCTTACTTATCAAAAGATCAGATTTGGAAAAAATTCAATCAAATTGAGATTGTGGCAATAAATGATTTAGGTTCTCCAGAACACAATGCACATTTATTGAAATATGATTCAGTTCATGGAAAGCTGGCAAACCAAATATCATCAACAGATAAATCAATATCCATTGATGGTAATGAGATTGCTTGTTTCAGTGAAAGAAATCCTAGCAACCTTCCATGGAAAGAGTTAGATGTTGATTTAGTTTTTGAATGCACAGGTTTCTTTGCATCCAAAGACGGATCTCAGAAACATCTTGATGCTGGTGCTAAAAGAGTATTAATCTCTGCTCCAGCAACAGGTGTTGATAAAACAATTGTTTACGGCGTCAACCACACATCTTTAACTAAAGATGATCTCGTAATTTCAAATGCATCATGCACAACTAACTGTTTAGCTCCTCTTGCTAAAGTCATTAACGAAAAGTTTGGTATTACAAATGGTTTAGCTAATACAATACATGCCTATACCAATGATCAATCTTTGCTTGATGTTTATCATTCAGATTTGCTGAGAGCAAGAGCTGCAGGTGTTTCTATGATTCCAACTAAGACAGGTGCAGCAAGTGCAGTTGGTCTTGTCCTCCCAGAATTAAATGGGAAATTGGATGGATTAGCTATAAGAGTACCAGTTTCAAATGTATCGCTTCTAGATTTTACCTTCACATCAGAAAAATCATTTAGTATTAATGAGCTAAATGAAGCTTTAGAAGCAGCAGCCAACAATGGGCTGAGTGGTATTTTAGACATCAATAGCATCCCATTAGTAAGTATAGATTTCGGTAATGATCCACATTCATCTATTTATGATAAATCTCACACTCGTCAGGTAGGGAATTCAACAAAAATTCTAGCCTGGTATGACAATGAGTGGGGTTTTTCAAACAGAATGTTAGATGTGGCTTCATATTTAAACCAGAACGTCTCACTTAAATCATTAGCTGCATAAGTTCTTGAAATAAAAATACTAATACTTAGATATTCTAGGTGAGATTTTTATTAGTATTTTTATTTTCTATGTTCACATACGCTCAAAATTCTGACAATAACACCTCTTGGTATGTCTACACTGACCAGGTGATGGGTGGCAAATCAAAATTAAGTGCAAATTTTACGGAAGGTGTTGTAAAGCTTGATGGTGAAGTCACAACAAAAAATAATGGCGGCTTTGTTAGGTTAGCGCACAGACCTGACGAAATAAATAAAAATGCCAAGGGCATTAAATTCAAAGCCAAAGGCAACAACGAAGCTTATGAAGTTCACGTAACATTAAAGGGCATGAAAATGCCACCTTGGTCATATCTGAGCACATCATTTGATGTAAATGATCAGTGGAATGAATACCAAATTCTATTTTCTGACCTCAAGAAAAACGGCATGATGGCTGCATCCATGAAGCCTAAAAACATCAGAGAAATAAGCATTGCAGGCTACGGCCGTGATTTCAATGTTGATCTAGAGCTTAAAGATATCGAGCTGTTCTAAAACCAAGATAATTTTTGAACCTTTTCTCATTTTTCTGTTCCTAAATATTAAGGGGGCAGAAATATGGATAAAAATGAAAGGATGCAAAGGTCTGAGAGAGCACGCAATAGAAGGCACGAAAACCAACGCATCGTTGAAGAAAGAACTTTAAACTTTTATCAAAAATTAAAAAGAGAAAAAATTAAAAAGAAAAAGACAAATCCTCATTAAATGAGTAATATCTTTTTATATGAAAAATCTCAATAGACTTGTTTT
>JBELJV010000040.1:0-1341 GCA_042090165.1 Gammaproteobacteria bacterium | reverse complement strand
TCCTCATTAAATGAGTAATATCTTTTTATATGAAAAATCTCAATAGACTTGTTTTTCTATTAAGTCTTTCCTTTATTGGTCTAACCACGCTTGATCAATCATCTCATGTTCTTGAAGATCATGGCATAAGTGAGAATATTGAGCACGTTGCATGTGTTCTAGAAAACCCAGAGCCACAAACATTCGAAGCAGCTGTAAATAATTACATTTCGTTTGATATTGAGGCTAGTCTATCAGTTTTTTTATACCCTTCTAAAGTTTATAGTTTTAACTCAAGAGCACCTCCAAAAGAATCTTAATCCCAAATATTTTAGATTAAGTTTTTTTTAAGGAGGTAAAATGAAAAAACATCATATTTTAATTTTAATACTAAGCATTTCGAGCTTTTCATATGCTCAAGATGTTGAAGAAGTTGTAACTTCTGCTCTTGCAGACCCATCGCAAATTGAAAATCCACTCCACTTGGTTAAAAGTGTTGATTTGGAGGCAGAGCCAACCACTAGTTTAGGCGAAGCTTTAGATAATTTATTGGGGGTTGGTTCTGCTGACTATGGTGCTGCTATTGGCCAACCAATTATCAGAGGCCTATCTGGCGCACGAATAAAGGTACTAAATAATGGTTTAGTTGTTAGAGATGTTGCAGGGATTGGTGCTGATCACCCTAATGACATAGATCTTAGCAATGCTTTACAGGTCGAAGTAGTTAGAGGTCCATCTTCATTGCTTTATGCAAATGGAACCATTGGTGGAATTATAAATGTTGTCGACAATTCAATTGCAAAAACCGATTTTGATGGTTTTTCCGGAAGTCTTGGTTATGAAATGCAGGAAGTCAATGATGGCAGTGTTTCAACCTATAACTTTCAGCACAATGTTGCCGGTCTTAACTTTTATCTAAGTGGGCTAGATTCCGATTTTGAAAATTACGTAACTCCAAGAGGTTCTATTATTGAAGATGGAATGAAAACTGATGAAAGCATTGTAATGAATTCAGATTCTGCCGCTGAGACAGGTAAATTTGGAGTTTCTAAGACAGGAGATTGGGGCTACATAGGCATGTCACTATCATCTGCGGAAAGAGTTCATGGTATACCTTTTCATGGTGAAGAACATGAAGAGCATGATGAACATCACGATGATGATCATGAAACTATGGATGAAGATGAACACGAAGGTGAAGAGCATGATGAGCATGAAGGGGAAAGAATATTTGCCATGACTGAATCTGATATCTTCACTTTGCAGGGTTCATTGAACTTAGGTAATGGTTTAGTAAACAAAGTTGATTACTTCTTAACAACTTCAGAATATTCATTGATGGAACAGCATGCCGAAGAGCAT
>JBELJV010000039.1:3103-7185 GCA_042090165.1 Gammaproteobacteria bacterium | reverse complement strand
GCTACCCACCAAATCCATCACGCGCCAGTAGGAATTATCGGCCTTTTCTTAATGGTTCTTTTAACTTCCTTCAAAGGTTTGGTTGAAGAACATAAACTTGGACATGCTTTCAATGAATCTTTACCCTTTACAGCACTGCTTGTAATTTTCTTTGTGATTGTTGCTGTCATTAATGATCAGCAATTATTTACACCAGTTATCACTGTAGTTTTAGATGCATCAGAAGACCTACAATTACCATTATTCTATGCAGCAAATGGTATACTTTCTGCTATTAGTGATAATGTCTTTGTGGCAACAGTCTATATGAATGAGATTGTTCAAGCCTTGGAAAACGATGTTATCTCTCGTGAACAATTTGACAGATTAGCAGTAGCAATTAATACCGGCACAAACCTGCCAAGTGTTGCGACACCAAATGGTCAAGCAGCCTTTTTATTCTTACTAACATCATCTTTAGCACCAATGATAGGATTGTCCTATCTTAGAATGGTTTATAGGGCGCTGCCTTATACGATTGTTCTATCTATTGTTGGCGTAATCTGTGTGATTCTTTATATCTGATGTCTTTAGATTACAGATTTTGTGTTGCCCCAATGATGAAGAAAACAGATCGTCATTTTAGATATTTATCACGACAATTTTCAGAGAAAGCCGTTCTTTACACGGAGATGATTCATGCTAATGCCATTTTAAAAGGCAACCCTGACAAGTTACTACAATACAAAGATAGTGAACATCCAGTAGCTCTTCAATTAGGTGGGTGTGAACCATCACAACTTGCTGAAGCAGCAGAAATTGGTGCTAGCTATGGATATGATGAAATTAATCTCAATGTTGGTTGTCCATCAAAAAAAGTTAGATCTGGAAATTTTGGAGTTTTCTTGATGAAGGATATTGAGTTGCTTAGTTCTTGCTTAAAGGCGATGAAAAAAAATCTTTCCATACCTCTTACAGTTAAATGTCGTATTGGAGTAGATGAATATGAAGGAGATGAATTTCTTAATGGTTTTATTTCCAGTCTATCATGCCAAGGCATTGATACTTTTTTTATCCATGCACGTAAAGCCATTAGTGGTCTTGATACAAAACGAAATCGTTCAATTCCACCATTAAAATACGAATCAGTATACCGAGTTAAAGAAAATCATCCTGATTTGAAAATCATAATAAATGGTGGCATTGATGACATGATAAAGTGCCAAAATCATTTGTCATACGTAGATGGCGTTATGTTAGGTAGAAAGGTATATGCAGACCCAACTTTTTTGCTGGAAGTTGATCAACACATTTATGAGGAGAACAATGCTACTTGTTTTGATAATGGTATGAATGCTTATATGGAATACATTCTCTCCTTAGATAACCCCAAAGACGTGAATAGAGCTATTACCCATTTAGTACAAGTAATTAAAAAAATATCACTCTCAAAGGAAATTAGAAAACAACTTCTATTTAACGTTAGGAATAGCAATAGGGATTTAAAAAATATATTTACAGATTTTCAGGAAGGTCTTCTTCTAAAGAGTCAAAGTCAAAATCCATAAGAAATTCATCTTCCACATTTCCGTCATTAACTTCGCTTTCTCTTGATTGAAAATAGACATCTTTAACAAAGGCATATTTGTCACCAACAATTAAATTTTCAGCTACAAGAAGTCTCTCTCTGGTTTCTATTACATCAAGCCCAGTAATGATTATTTTTTGATTAGTATCGTTAAATATACTGTTTATAGAAAACAACCAGCCAGTTGGGTATGCAAAAAAATCCCTAACAGTTGTTGGGCCAACAAACGGGGTAAAAAGGTACGCCCCAGTTGGAAAGCCCCAATACCCTAATGTTTGTCCAAAATCTTCATCATGCCTTTCTAATCCTACACCTGATGCAACATCAAATATGCCAGCTATACCAAATGTTGAATTTATAAGAAATCGAAATGAATCATCTGCTGCTAATCTAAATTTTCCCTGTAGAAGTTGATTGGCAATAGTGTCAACTTCTGACAAGTTATTAAAAAAGTTTGATACGGAGCTTTTTACAATTGTAGGGGTATTCTCGCTATAAAACTCAGCTGTTGGCCTCAATATTGAGCTATCTAATTTATCTGCTAAGTTAAAAACTATCCTGTTGAAGTCTTCTAAAGGATCTTCTTCATACTGTGATAAACGCTCCTCCGAATGTAATGAAAAAACAAACATTAAAAGGATGAGTATTTTTTTCATAATTTAAGTAATTCTTTTGTGAAATATTTTTCTAATTTATTGAGTTTAACCGTTTCAGCATGAACAACAGATCTTTTTGTAAGAGGCAGCGATATCAAAACTGAGCTACTCAAATATTTTGCTAATTCTGAATTATGTATTGGTTTTTCATCTAATGAGAAATCTTCAGACATATTTTCAATAATACCACAAAGTTCAATTGATAATTTTTTAAAGAGACTTATGGTCTTAAGGTTATCGTATAAAGCATATTTATCATTTGTAGTTACAAGAAGAGACTTCTTAACATCCAAACTTTGAAAAACTGTTAAATACGCATCGCCAGTTCCTGGAGGCATATCAATCAGCAAATAATCCAAGTCTGACCAATTGGTATTATCGTGCAATGATTTAATAGCTTGACTAAGCATTGGACCACGCCAAACAGCTGCTTCAGAGTCATTAATAACCAAAGAAATTGATGACACCTCTACCCCATCTTGATCAATTGGTAAAAATTTTGCCTGTGCATCTGTGCTTAAAATTTTGTGATCTCGATTGGCTAAGATATTTGGCCCATAAATATCTGCATCAAGTATCCCAATTTTTAAGCCATGGTTTTTTAAATGCTGGCTTAACATCAATGTAAATGATGTCTTCCCAACACCTCCTTTAGCAGAGCTAATAGCAATTTTTTCCATACCATCCAAAGTTAACATATAATTTCACAAACAACATGAAGTATTTAGTTACAAGCGCTTTGCCCTATGCAAATGCCCCATTACATCTAGGCTACATCCTTGAAGCAGTTCAAACTGATGTCTGGGTTAGGCATTTAAAACTAAATGGCCATGAAGCTCATTATTTTTGTGCGCTTGATACACACGGAACACCCGTAATGTTAAAAGCAAAGAGTGAGGGAATTTCCCCAGAACAACTTATTGCAGATATTTATGAATTGCATAAATCCACTCTTGCAAAATTTAATATTGATTTAACAAATTTTCATAGCACACATTCTGTTGAAAATGAGGAATTAACCTCGTCTATATTCAATAAAGCTGCAGAAAAAAATATTATTTTTAAAGAAACAATACAACAACTTTACGATGAAAAAGAAGGGATTTTCCTGGCAGATCGGTTTGTCCAAGGTGAATGCCCAGCGTGTGGAGCACTCGATCAATATGGTGATGCCTGTGAAAAATGCGGAAGTACTTATGACGCTTTAAAACTTAAAAATCCAAAATCTGTTTTATCTGATACAACTCCTATTGCTAAAGACTCGGAGCATTATTTCTTCAAACTAGATAAATTCTCTGAATTCTTGAAAAGTTCAGTAGAACATTTATCTGATCAACAGCCTATTAAGCACAAACTTAATGAATGGCTTGATGGGGAACTTAAGAACTGGGATATTTCAAGGGATGAGCCTTACTTTGGTTTTAAGATACCAGGTGAATCCAGTAAATATTTTTATGTGTGGATGGATGCACCGGTTGGCTATCTAGCATCAATAAAGAACTGGGCTGATAAAAACAACGTTAATTTTAAAGATTTACTTAATAATCCTGATACCAATCTAGTTCATTTTATTGGTAAAGATATAGTCTACTTTCATCTACTATTTTGGCCCGCAATGCTCAAATCTGCTGATATAAATCAGTTAAAGAATGTTTTTGTGCATGGATTTTTAACAATAGAAGGTATGAAAATGTCTAAATCAAAAGGTAATTTTATCTTAGCTGATCATGCGCTTAAATTTTCACACCCCGATTACTACAGATATTACCTGTCATCAAAACTTAATACTGATATAGCTGATATTGATTTTTCAATTGATGATTTTATACAAAAAGTTAATAGTGATTTGATTGGCAAAT
>JBELJV010000039.1:0-3003 GCA_042090165.1 Gammaproteobacteria bacterium | reverse complement strand
TCAATACCTATATATCAGAACAAGAGCCTTGGAAAATGGCTAAGGAAGATCGTGTGCAAGAGTGTATAGAAGTCTGCTCAAATGCATTGCATGTCTTTAAGGATTTAATAATTTTACTCCATC
This sequence comes from Gammaproteobacteria bacterium, assembly GCA_042090165.1. Taxonomy (GTDB): domain Bacteria; phylum Pseudomonadota; class Gammaproteobacteria; order Magnimaribacterales; family TMED112; genus TMED112. The sequence goes on along the minus strand of JBELJV010000039.1, from coordinate 2,880 downwards.
CTTATATACCAGAAATAACAAATAAACTGTTTGAGATGCTTAATCTCAGTGAGCAAACATATGCTAATCTTTTAGAAGAAAATTTGGTTCAAGTGGAAAAGTTTAAACCTTTTGTTGGGAGATTGGATAAAGCAAATTTTGATGATATGTTGGAGTAATTATGAAAGAAATCACAATTGAAGATTTTATTAAAGTAGATTTACGCATAGCTAAAGTTAAGGAAGCTGTAGAAGTACCAGAAGCTGACAAGCTCATTAAGCTTGTATTAGATATTGGCGAAGAGGGTGAAAAAACAGTTTTTGCAGGTATTAAATCTGCATACACCTTAGATGAGTTGCAGGGTAAATATGTTGTGGTTGTGAATAATTTAAAGCCAAGACAAATGAAATTTGGTTTATCAGAAGGCATGATATTAGCTGCGGGTCCAGGTGGTGAAGATGTATTTATGATCTCACCTGATCAAGGGGCAGAACCCGGCATGAGAGTTAAATGAAAAATGATATTGTAATAATTGGTGCAGGCCCAGTAGGACTGTTTACTGTCTTTGAAGCTGGTCTATTAGGTCTTAACTGCACATTGATTGATAATCTTGATAAGCCTGGAGGACAGTGTTCTGAGCTTTATCCAGACAAACCAATATTTGATATACCTGGAGTACCCTATCAAACAGCACAAGAACATGTTGATGCTCTTCTTAAACAAATAGAACCTTTTAGTTATGATCTGATCCTTAACGAAAGAGTTGATGAGCTATCTGAAAATAATGGCTCTTGGACTGTTGCCACAAATGCCGGAAAAAGAATTTCAACAAAAAATGTTTTTATAGCAGCTGGTGCCGGAGCATTTGAACCTATTAAACCTAATCTAAAATCTGATTATTCACGTTTTGAAGGAAAGCAAATACTTTATTCAATTAAAAATAAGGAATTGTTTAAAGATAAAAGGGTTACTATTTTTGGTGGTGGTGATAGCGCTCTTGACTGGACATTAGAGTTACAAAAGATTGGGGCACAAGTGACTCTTATTCACAGAAGAGATGCATTTAGAGGTGCACCTGAATCAGAAATGAAAGTTAGAGAACATGCAGCAAAAGATTCAATAAAACTTCTTACACCTTACATACTTCAAGACATACATGGTGATAAAGAAATTGAATCTTTAGAGTTATTCAACTCAGAAACTAAAGATACATTATCAATTGAAGCAGATTATGTACTCTTTTTTTATGGTTTAAATAAAAAATTGGGCCCAATAAATGATTGGGGTATATCGTTATCAGAAAATAAAATTCCAGTGAATACTGAAAACTACCAAACAAACAAAAAAGGAATATTTGCAGTAGGCGATATAAACACCTATCCCGGCAAAATGAACCTTATACTTTCAGGTTTCCATGAAACAACCCTCGCAGTACAGGAGGCATTTAAAAGATGTTATCCAGGTGAGAGAATTCCTTTCGGTTATACAACCTCAAGCTCAAAAATTCATGAAAAGCTCGGATACAAAAAAAATTAGCTTCACTGAAATACATCAAGCTCTTCCACAAATACAATGTGGCCGCTGCGCTACTCCAGGATGTAAGGAATATGCTGACAGCATTGTAGAAGGAGCTCCAATTAATAGATGCATCCCCGGTGGCAATAAGACCTTAAAGAAACTTCAAACAATCACTGGAAACCATGAGCAAACCCTTGATCAATCTTATGGGCCGTCAATTGCACCCCAAATTGCCCTAATTATTGAAGAGGCATGTATTGGTTGTGCCAAATGCATTCCAAAATGTCCTGTTGATGCAATTATTGGAGCGCCGGGTAAACTACATCAAATTGATCCAGATCTTTGCACTGGCTGCGAATTATGTATTGAGCCCTGCCCTGTCGATTGTATTGTCGTAGAGAAAATTAAAACCAAGGATGCCATTATATTGAGAGCGCAATCTCAAGAAAGATATGATCAAAAAAGGCTACGGGTTACCACCAATAAAAAGAAAATATCTCTAAATTCCAGTTCTAATCAATTAGTAGCAAATTTTTACAAAAAATTACTTTAATTATTGTAAATGATAATAATTCTCATTATTATTTACATATGTATGTATGTGTATGTAAAAAAGTTACCGAAACAGATTTAAAAAATTCTTTAAATAAATCTGACGGCAACTTAAATGCGTGTCAAAAGTCTTTAGGTTTTTCAACAAAATGTGGTCGATGCAAGCCATCTGTTGAAACTCTTTTAAAAAGAATACAAACTCGAAAATAATGCTTCTCTAAATGAGAATCATTAGCAAAATTTTAAATTTCCTTGATTTTTAAATTCAAAGAACATATAAATTCACTATGCATGGTAACGATAAGGTCATAGATCACCTGAACCAAATTCTATATAACGAACTTAGAGCAATTAATCAGTATTTCCTCCACTCTCGAATGTTAGCAGATTGGGGTTTAAATAAATTTGCAGAATATGAGTATGGCGAATCTATGGATGAGATGAAACATGCAGATCAGCTCATTCAAAGAATTCTTTTCTTAGAAGGCCTGCCTAACTTACAGAATTTAGGTAATCTTTACATTGCTGAAGATCCAATTGAAATTCTTCATAATGATCTCAAGCTTGAAAATGAGGCTATTCCAGACTTGAGACAGGCAATACTTGATTGTGACCAATTGAAAGATTATGTATCAAGAGACCTGCTTCTTAGGATCCTCGAAAGTGAGGAAGAACACGTCGATCATATAGAGACACAACTAACGTTACTTGAGCAAGTTGGTAAAGAAAACTTCCTGCAATCTCAAGCCTAGTTAGCTAGCAAATTCTTTAGTTCGCCATTCTGATCAAGCTCAGTCACAATATCACACCCACCAACTAATTCACCATCAA
>JBELJV010000038.1:0-7296 GCA_042090165.1 Gammaproteobacteria bacterium | reverse complement strand
TCAATGTCTATGCCGCAGTTGAAATGGCTAAAATTATGGGACCAGGACATACCATCGTAACAATATTGTGTGATTCAGGGTCGCGCTATTTGAGTAAACTGTACAACAGAAACTTTTTAGAAAATAATAATTTGTCTTGTCCAGAGTGGCTTTAGATTTAAGCAGAGCAACATGACAAAGGCTTGCACAAGGTAGCAGAATTGTTGAATGATCAACAGGCTGAAATCCAGCAATAGATATTGCTGAGTAAGAGCCTAGATAGTCTTCTTACTCTTCCTCATCCTCACTATCCATATAGTCAATGCAATCTTCCAACAACCCAAGAAGATAAGTTATGTTATCTTCAACTGTTTCAAATACTTGAATCTCATATTCATCATCAATTTCAGCAAGTGGTTTTTCTTGAAAATAAGGCACGCCACATAGTCTATGGATAAGGTTTTCTAGTTTAACTATATTTTTATCTTCCATACGCGATATTTAAAACTATAACAGCAACACCTATGAAAAATTTTTGTGACTAGTCATCAACTAAGCAAATGAAATACCTTCGACAGCAGGACATAAGAATTATTACTGCTTTTAGAGAGACAAAAAAAAGGCTATTGTTGCCAATAGCCATGACTGGATATTAATTACTTACGCGGGAGGGAAAAATACAAATAAACCAATCGAAATAATTATTCACATCACATGTGTCATCCATATGTCTAACGTGAAATATATGAGTTAAATCTAAAAATTCTACCAAATAAAGTAGACTATTTAGTAGCAAGGAATAATAACAACATTTTAAGAAGGGTGGCAAAAGGGTAGCAAAACCTAGCAGTAATCTCATGATTTGTGATTAATATTTGTTAATGTCCTCCTCATTGTTTTCTCTTTTAAAATATTTTCGCAATACTGCTGCAAATGCTAATGAAATAATTACCCATATAATCACAATGTAGTACCAGTCAGTCAGTAATAAAGGTATGACAAGATTCTCCTGCAGCTTGAGTATTCCTGACAAAGTCATTGCTGACAAACCAGTGGGAAGAAATAAGATCAAAGTTCCATTAGTAAGCTCAGTAATACACAAAACCAACCCAAAGATTAACCAAAAATCAGAATTTAAAAGCAAATCAAACATCACTTTTCTTTTGCAGATTGAATTAATACTTCAAGTGAGCCAAGAGTTTTTGTGACATCTGAAGGAAGTACTAGTGTTTTAGTTTGGTCAGATTCAGCAAATTTTGATAGCCCATCAATTTGTCGTTTCATGATTTCAAAATTGATAGCAGGCTGGCCATTTTTCTTTATAGCCTCACCAACCAGTTTAGTTTGTTCAGCGTCTGCTTCAGCTTTGACTTTTACAGAATACGCATCAGCATCAGCACTTACTTTCACTGCTTCGGCTACTTTTTCTGCCTCATAAAGCTGTGCATCAGCATTTAACTCAACTGCTCTTTTATCACCTTCAGCTTTAGCAATAACAGCTCGTCTTTCTCGTTCTGCGTTAAGCTGTTGTCTTTGTGATTCTTTGGTTTTTTCATCAACTATGACATCTAGAATTTCAGTTCTTGTCACTTCAACACCCCAAACCTCAGATGCCTTACTAAGCCTCTCTTTAATTTCCTGATTCATAGACTCTCTACTGGACTGCAACTCATCAAGTTCAAGCTTACCGGCTGCAGATCTGATAACAGATATTGCGGTATTCATAATAGCTGCATCGATATCTCTGATTCTATATACGGATTTATCTGCCTCCAGAACTCTAAAGAAAACAGTGGATTCCAAACCCACCTCAACGTTATCTTTGGTAATCACCGAAATAGCAAACTTTGGCAGCTGTCTTTCTAAGATATCTACTTTGAACGGCACACTATCAATGAAAGGGACAATAAAATTAAGACCTGAGTCAAGGGTTTTTGTGTATTTACCGAACCTTTCGACGATAAAAACTTTTGACTGTGGTACTACTTTTATGCCTAAAAATAATACAAATACCGCTAGTCCAGCAATTGTGAAAGGTACCAAGTTTGTTAGAAATTCCATATAGCTTCTCCTTAATTAAAAGTTAAGTGTTTTGTAAAGGCATAGTCAAATGTTGTCATAATAATTTTTATTTGTCTTTATGAAAATTAAAAAAGGTTATCAAATAAATTAGACCATTTAGTAGCTAGGAATACTAACTACACAGTAAGAAGGATAGCAAAAGGGTAGCAAGACGTAGCAGAAACGTTTCAGATTGCCCTCAAATTGATAAATGATGATGAAACCAGCCTCATCATTCTCAGCATAAAATAAGCATTCTAATAATTTTCATTCACCGGAGAAGTGTCTGAGTGGTCGAAAGCGGCTGCTAAGCCAACCAAATCCATTTAGACATTATTAGGACAATCCTTTCCTCTTTTCAACTCTACTTTTTCTGCTTCCATGTAGCTCATAAATTTCTCTCGCCTTCTTTCTAAATTCGCTGTTGCTTCTTATTTGCCAAACGAGTTCTCTTGCCTTTTTTGCCGAACTTTTTAGATCTACCACCTTTTCTTTGTAAAGTTCACCTAATTCTGCAGAATGAATTATATTTTTATCTATATCTTCTAGTTGAGGTAATTGGTTTTTAATCCAATTTGCTTCCGGATCTTGATCTAGGCTTTGTTTTGTAACCGAATATATTCTAGGAAGATTAATACCAGTTACTCCACTCTGCATTTGCACTTGGCAGATGTGAATGCCTGGCTCATAGTCTGTAAACGTGTTTGCTAGCAAAGGTGAAGTTTGCTGCCAGGGTTGCCATAAATTATATGATGCAAACGACATTAGCATTGCTCTCATTCTGAAATTTATCCATCCATATTTTTTTAGATAGGTCATACAAGCATCTACGAATGGGAAACCTGTATTTCCTGAAATCCATTTATCAATTAATTCTCTATCAACTTTAGGTCTTAACTGATCACAATCTGGGTGCATTGATTGGTGCTCAAGTGATGGTTGTGTGTCGAGTTTTTGAATAAAGTGGCAATGCCAATGGAGTCTTTTCTTAAAAGAATATAAATCCCAGCGATATCTGGAATTATTAATATTATTTTCTAGAGTTTGATAAATATCTCTTATAGAAATTGTTCCAAACGCGATATGTGGAGAAAGTCTAGAGCAAGCATATTCAGCTTCTGAAGGGCTAGACATTTTTTTTGAGTATCCTTTGCATCTGTGTTCTAAAAATGAGTTTAAAAGTTCTCTCCCTGAGTTAGAACCTCCTGTCTGAATCTGCATATCTTGTGTCTCGAGAGTCGTTTTAAATTCTTTGAATTTCGGAAGATTAAGTTGGTGTAAATTATTATTGGTTTTTGGTGAATTGTAAGGCTGCTTATTCATGTGCTTTTGCCAGCTGCGTGCCCATTTATCTCTATCAGGATTATTTATTTGTATGCCAAAATCTTTGTAAGAATATAAAAAAGGAAAGTCTTTTGAAAATTTTTTTAATTGATTGCTGTAATAGTTGGTTTCTGTTGTGTGATTAATATGTAAATTAACATTCGGTAATGTTTCATGAAGAAATTTTTTTAAAGCACTTAAGCTCCCTTCAAATACATATAAACATACATTTAAATTATTCAATTTTTTTTCTAATTCTTTAAGGCTGTCTAAAGCAAATTTAAGTTGATTTTTAGATCTATCAGATTGAGACCAATATTCTTTATCAAAAACATATAAACCTGCATAATCTTGATTTAAGGAGGCATTATATAAGGCAGCATTGTCTTCAAGCCGGAGATTCCGGTGAAACAGAGCTAAATCTCTCATAAATCTACTGAGTACTTATGATTGGTTTCGCTGTGATGCATTTCGTCAGCTCTTACCCTTTCAATCAAATCACTCAGCCTAGCATCTGATTTCAGATTATAGTAATCAATAGCTAGTTTCGGAGCAGCAATATTCTCGACAGCACCAGACTGAACAAGCCTCAAATACTCGCTGTAACTTTTCACTGCCTCATCTTCGAAGTAACCAATCATTCTATGTGAAGTTTTAGGAAATATTAAATACATGAAAAAATAAAAGATCCCAAATACAAACTGAGCCCCTAGAACCAGGATTCTTTCAAATAAACTTGGTTTTGCTATTTCTATGAAAAACATTAAGTGCATTCTTTCATTCTCTGCCTCTGCAAGCATCTCACGTATATGTTTGCCATAGCCTGTTTTCATTGCTCTTAGGCTCTTGAAATGCATTAGCATGCCAGCAACCATACCTGGTACTCCAGCTATAGTTTCAAGAACAACAGCTCTGTGACCATAACGTTTAGCAAAAAAACGGTTTGCAATAAATTTAAAAAACCTTGTCATGGACATCGCAAATGTGTCCGAAGTATTTATTAGCGCTTTGTTAATTAACTCTATCATATAAGTATTTCTTATAATTATATATAAATATTGTTTATTTTATCAAGTTTATTTTTTATAAATTTTTTATAAAAAAAGGGAGTAAAAGGGTAGCAAAACCTAGCAAAAAGGTAGCAATTTACCCTCCAAATTGATGAATGATGATGAAACTAGCGCTTTGCTATCTCATCATTCTCATCATAAAATACGCATTCTAATAAGTTTTTATTAACCGGAGAGGTGGCTGAGTGGTCGAAAGCGGCACCCTGCTAAGGTGTTAGACGAGCAATTGTCTCGAGGGTTCGAATCCCTCTCTCTCCGCCATTTCATATATTTAAATTTTTGAGTTAATGTAATAATTATGATTAAGAAAATAACATTTTTAGTATTATTTATATTCTTATCTTCATGCTCTGTTATCAAAGATCATGAAAAGACCCCAAATCAAGTTTTATATTTATGGTTACATGATGTTGGTTTTACTGACCCAAACTTTTTGGCAATAGTGAATGCCGATCCATCATCAAAAAACTATGGAAAATTAATTAATACAGTGCCTGTTAAAGAAACTGTTGGAATGGCACATCATACACCAATTTTTTTACCTTCTTCTGGAATGATATTTGCAAATGATTTCCATAACAGCTTTACATATGTATTTGATACTAAAAACCCGTTAAGACCAGAGCTGATCAAAAGTTTTGGAAAATTAGATAACTTTGATTATCCTCATAGTTATTCAGAACTACCAAATGGAAACATCATCTCTACTTTTCAAACAAAGGGGGGTATTGATACAGTAGGTGGCCTTGTAGAGTTTGACAAAGAAGGAAATTATTTAAGATCTTCAAGTGCAGAACCATCTGACCCTTCAATTTTTGTTAGGCCGTATGGAATAATTCTGGTTCCAAGACTTAATAAAATTATTACAACAAATTATGACATGCATGAAACTGGAGTTGGTTACCATATTCAGATTTGGGATATGACGTCTTTAGAACTTCTTCATACAATTCAGCTGCCAAAGATTGAGGGTATGGCAGTAAACCAGAATCCTTTTGAAGGCAGGCTTTTGGCTGATGGCAAAACTGTAATGTTGCAAACTTTCTCATGTGGCCTTTTTGTTCTTGATAGTTTAGATGAAGGCACACCAAAGATTACTCATGCATATAATTTTGCAAAAGAGCCTTTCTGCTCATTACCAGTAAGATTAGAAAACTTTTGGATTCAAACTGTTGCAAGTGATAATGGAGGCTTCAATGGTCTAGTGGTGCTTGATGTAAGTGATCCGTATAATCCAGTAAAAGTTGATAGTCTAGTAACAGGGAAAAATATTGGTCCTCATTGGTTAAGTCCAAATGCATCAGGTGAAAAAATTGTAATGACGGGGTTTTTTCAAGAACTAGAAAAACGGATAATGATATTAAACTTTAATAAATTAACTGGGAAATTATCTTTAGATGAAGCATTTGGAGAAGGTGATAATAATGGTCCGGGATTAATGGTTGATATTGATGAATGGCCACATGGAAAAACTGGAGCTGCCTTAGCACATGGTGCAATTTTTTGGCCACCTGCTCCCCCAGATTGGAATTGACTCGTTTAATTTTGATCCTAAACTAATACAATCTATGCAATTCCTTTAAAGATTCAAATTTCTCTCTTCCCAACTTAGGTCAGTGTTTTTTTCAAAAGTTCCATAATGCCAATGACGTTTGCTTTTTCTGTTTCAGCTGCTAAATGACAGTCCAATTGCCCCGCAGCTAAAATTGAGTCTATACCTTTTTTTACTTCTGTAAATTGCGCAGTTCTGCCAGTTAAGTAGACATCCTTAACCCCCATCATGTGTGCATAAAGTGACGCTGTGGTTCCAATTGACTCCCCTACCATCTTCAAAATACTTTGAGAAATATCTTTACTAATATAACCATCTTTATGTTCCAGCTTACCAAAATTAACTGCTGTTAATTTTGGATTTAAGGCGCCAAGTTCACCTACCGCCTCGGATATATTAAGATCAATGTTTGCGGAATTCCCTTCAATTGACATTTGTTGAATTTTTTTAACATCACCGCAATGAAGAAAATGCTTATGAAAGGCTTTTATAAGACCTCCTCCATTAGCTATGCCACCAAGATGAATTGCTTGTTGATTGTCAACATATGCACATGCTGTTCCAGTGCCACAACTAACAACGATCCCACTGTCAAACCCATAGATTTTTTTTGCACCATAACTGAATGCATCAATCTCAGAAAAATAAGATTTATTAATATCATTAAATGAGAATATTTTTGATTTACCCCCACTTATACCAATATGCTGTATTAAATTTTTTGCAGCAAGTTGAGAAACATATTCTTCAAAACTTCTTTGATGTGAAAAGTTTATACTTTCTTCAGTCCAAAAATGTTCATCATCTCCTTTTAGAAAGAAATCAATGTTAGAAAGTCCATAATCAATTGCCAATTTCATAATGAGTGAACTAGGTAAGTTGGGTAAATATGATTCATGCCCAAAATTTTAACTTCTTTTTTCAAAAAAATTAGTTTTTTATTTAAGATGATCAAATGAGACGCATTTTCCTTCTTTTGATTTTGAGCTCGTGTAGCTCAACTGTTGATCGTAATGCAGTTTTACCTACAGAAGGAAAATCAGGAGGAATAATTTATTTCCCAGTAAAAATAGATACTCAAACGTATAAAGTTAAAAAAGATAACAAAACATTTTATGTTGTGGGCTTGCCTTATGTCACACAAGATCAGGCCGTTAATATTGGGGATAATGAGATTCTTGTTAAAGCGGTAGATTATGGCGAGTCAAGAATCACCATAGATAACCTATCCTTCGTATCTCCAAGTCTGGAAGAAAGAGAACGTGCTTCAGCAGAATATTTATTAGTCCAAAAACTTATTGCTCAACAAAC
>JBELJV010000037.1:1718-7357 GCA_042090165.1 Gammaproteobacteria bacterium | reverse complement strand
CCTAATAGAAAATCAAAATTTAAACATAAGAAGCCATAAATGAACGAATTTAAAGTGAATCAAAATAAAGATATTTCAAACTACGATCCGGAGTTGTCAGTATTTCTTGATCGAGAACTAAATAGACAAGAAGAGCATATAGAGCTGATTGCATCAGAAAATTATGCCTCAAAGCGTATTCTTGAAGCACAAGGTAGCGTGCTAACAAATAAGTATGCCGAAGGCTATCCGAGCAAGCGTTACTATGGTGGCTGCGAACATGTAGATGGGGCAGAAACTCTTGCTATTGAACGTGCTAAAGAGCTTTTTAATGTTAAGTATGCAAATGTTCAACCACATTCTGGTGCTTCGGCTAATGCTGCAGTATTTCTTGCATTGCTTGAGCCAGGCGACACCTTTCTGGGCATGGCTCTCGATCAAGGCGGCCACTTAACTCATGGAGCAAAAGTTAATTTTTCTGGTAAGAATTTCCATGCGATTCAATATGGGCTAGATGAAAAAACTGGTGAAATTGATTATGCAGCTGTTGAGAAGCTGGCAGAAGAACATAAGCCCAAATTAATTGTGGCAGGTTTTTCAGCATATATGGGAATAGTGGATTGGAAAAAGTTCAGAGAAATCGCTGATTCAGTTGGCGCATATCTGATGGTTGACATGGCTCATGTCTCTGGTCTTGTCGCAGGGGGAGTTTATCCAAGCCCAGTAGAATACGCACATGTTGTTACCAGCACCACACATAAATCATTACGAGGCCCAAGATCAGGAATTATTCTGTCTAATGAAAATGAAGAATTTCAAAAGAAACTTAATTTTGCCGTTTTTCCTGGGTCGCAAGGTGGTCCTTTGATGCATGTGATAGCCGCAAAAGCTATTTGTTTCAAAGAAGCTATGAGCGATTCTTTTGTTGCATACCAAAAACAAATAATCTCGAATGCTCAGGCTATGTGTGAGCAGTTTAAAAACAGAGGATTCAATCTTGTGCAGCCTAAAACTGACAATCATTTACTACTTATGGATCTGCGAAATAAAGGTGTTACGGGTAAAGATGTTGAGGAGCTTTTAGGTAGAGCAAATATTACTGTTAATAAGAATTCAATTCCAAATGACCCGAAATCTCCTTTTGTGACCTCTGGTATAAGAATTGGTACGCCTGCTATTACTACAAGAGGATTTCTTGAAAATGAATCTCGATATGTAGTTGATTTAATTTGTGATGCTATTGAAAATAAAGATGATGAGGACAAATTGGAAGAAATTAAAAATATGTCTTTAGAGCTATGTAAAAATTTTCCAGTTTATAAATAATGTTTTGTCCATTTTGCACAAATGAAGAAACAAAGGTAGTTGATTCACGTCTGCTTGCAGGGGGCTCACAGATAAAACGGCGAAGAGAATGCTCAGACTGTGGCGAAAGATTCTCAACATATGAAGAGGCCGTACTTGTTATGCCAAGAATTATTAAATCAAATGAAAGAAGAGAACCATTTGATGAAAGCAAACTTAGGGCTGGATTTCACAAAGCTCTGGAAAAAAGACCAGTAGCATCTGACCAAATAGAGGATGCTATTCAAAAAATTAAAGACTATGTCAGAAAAATTGGCGAGCGAGAGGTAAATTCTCAAGTGCTTGGTAAGCAAGTCATGGCACACCTTAAAGCGCTCGATCAAGTTGCTTATGTCCGATATGCTTCTGTTTATCAAAACTTTCAGGACATCAAAGACTTTGCTGATGAAGTATCTGAATTATCAAAAGATTGATGACTCAAATTGAACTTATGCAAGTTGCTTTAGATTTATCTAAAGATTTTAAATTTACAGCTAAACCAAACCCAGTAGTTGGAGCCTTGGTAGTAAGAAATGGTGAAATTGTTGCTCGAGGTGCTCATGAATCTTGGGGAAAAAATCATGCTGAGATTAATTGTTTAAATAATCTTGATAACTCATTACCTAAGGATGAGTTAACACTTTATGTTACCCTAGAACCATGCAATCATTTTGGCAAAACACCACCCTGCACTGACGCTATTATTCAGTCTGGCATTAAAAAAGTTGTCATAGGTGCTCTAGACCCAAACCCAAAAGTAGCTGGTCAGGGCATACAAAAACTCATAGATGCAAATATAGATGTTGTGCAAGGCGTTTTGGCAAGCGAAGTTGCGGATACCAATAAATTTTTCTTTTTTCGGCACATTAATAAGCGCCCTTTTATAACTATAAAAATTGCTTCATCTAGTGACGGCATGTCTCATGCTGAAGATGGAAGCATCAAATGGATAACATCACCTGCAGCTAGAGAAGATGTTCAACATTTGCGTGCTGAGCATGATGCCATTATCACAGGAGGAAATACTGTTAGGAATGATAATCCACAGATGAATGCGCGAGTTGATTATCCAATTAATCAGCCAAAAAAATTTTTACTGAGCTCAGAATCTTACTGGGATAAGGGTTTAAAGTTCTTTGATGTCCCTGTCAGCATAATCGATTCTAGAAATCTTCAAGATGTACTTCATTCTTTAATTGATGAAGACATATGTTCTGCACTAGTGGAGGCAGGACCATCATTAGTTAATGCATTTTTAGAAAATGGCTTGTGTGAAGAATTAGTTGTATATCAATCACCAAACCCAATTGGAGCAAAAGGTGTTTCTTGGTTTGGTAATGGCAATACAATTGAGAAATTTGGTTTTAAACATACATCTTCATATACAATTGATCGAGACAAAAAAACTACATTCGTAAAATGTTAAAAAATAAGACAACAGAAATCATAGATGACCTGCGTAAGGGTAAAATGGTTATCATTCTCGACGATGAAGATCGCGAGAATGAGGGAGACCTTATATGCGCGGCTGAAGCTGTAACCCCAGAAATAATCAATTTCATGGCAACGCATGGTCGTGGTCTTATATGTCTGGCATTGGATGATGAAAAATGTAAAAAACTTAATCTAAAACCAATGACATCAAATAATATGACAAGCAATAAAACTGCTTTCACAGTTTCTATCGAAGCTAAAGAAGGAATTACGACAGGAATTTCTGCACAAGACAGAGCGCACACCATTCAAACAGCCGTTTCACCTGATGCTACAGAAGAAGATATTGTGCAACCAGGTCATGTTTTTCCATTACAAGCAATGGCAGGTGGAGTTCTTGCTAGGGCTGGCCATACCGAGGCAGCATGTGATCTTGCAAAACTTGCAGGATTTTCAGCAGCTGGAGTTATATGCGAAATAATGAATGATGATGGAACGATGGCACGTAGAGAAGACTTAATTAAGTTCGGTGAAAAATTTGATTTAAAGGTAGGCACTATCGAAGACCTAATTGATTTTCGTTCATCAAAAGAGTCTACGGTGAAAAAAATACTCACAAAAAAAATTGACACTGAATTTGGTGAATTTGAACTCAATGTTTGGGAAGATATGATTTTTAAAGAACATCACTTTTCCTTGAGTAAAGGAGAAATCTCCAAAGCAAAATCGCCAGTTGTTCGAGTGCAGACTCATAGTGTTCTGCAAGATACTTTAGGCATTAAGGAAGTTGGAAAGAAATGGTCAATTAGAAAATCAATGGAGAGACTTTCAAATGAAGATGAGGCAGTTTTTGTATTGATCAACCATAGAGACGCAAAGTCATATTGGCTATCTCAACTAAAAGGTGAGCCTGAGCTACAAAAAAGAAATAGGAAAGTAGTGGGGACAGGGGCACAAATCTTAAGGTCTCTAGGCTTATCAAAGATCAGATCCATTGGAACTCCAACAAAGTATAGTGGACTACAAGGCTTTCATATTGAAATAGAGGAATTTATTGATGAATAATTCACCGGAATTTCATTTGGATGGTAAGAAACTAACTGGAAAGAAGATCCTTCTTGTTACCACTGCATGGAACAAAGATTTTTTGTCACCAGCAGTAGACGCAATTCAAAAAGAATGCGAAACATTTAAGGTAAGTTGTGAAGTAGTATTCTGTCCTGGATCGCTGGAAATACCTGCTACCATTCTACGTAAAATGACCGATGACTTCGATGGTGTCTTGGCGCTAGGGCTTGTAATAAAAGGCGATACTCCTCATTTTAAACTTGTATCAAACCAAACATATGCAAGTTTGGCAGTTATAGCTACATCAAATTATGAAACCCCTCTAATCAACGGGATCTTAACTGTTGATAACAAAGTGCAGGCACAAGATAGAATTAGTCAGAAAAGATTAAATAAAGGCAAAGAGTTTGCTCTATCTCTATTTCATATGATCTGCTCTTAATATGAAAAATTTAGCAAAACATAAGGATAAGGTGAATGCACGAAATCTTGTAGTGCAAGCTATGTATGAATTTTCTTTTGGACATAATAGTGCCGAGGAAATAGAAGAATCATTCAGAAAAAATTTCACTAAAACAAAGGTTGATTACATTTTTTTTCGCAATGTTTTTCAGCATGCTACAAAAAATTTTCAAGAGTATGAAAAACTCTTGATGGAAAAGTCAGACCTTAGTTTATTTGGCGTGGAGTCCATTGAACGAATGGAGAAAAATATTCTTATCATGGCAATTTCAGAAAGCGCTACTGAAGAGACACCAAAAGAAATATTGCTTGATGAATCTGTTCGCCTTAGTAAAAAATTTGGTTGTGATAACTCGTATAAATTTGTAAATGCAAGTCTTGAGCAAATTTTGAATTCAGAATAGTCTTTTCAGTATGGAAAAAATTGGTTTCATAGGGTGCGGTCATTTAGCAAAAGCCCTCATAAATGGCTTATCAAATTTTAAAAAATATAAGATTCATGGGCATGATAGAAATGAAGCAAACCAAAACTGGCTTCAATCTAATGGGCACCAGGCGTCAAGCTTAGAGGATGTAGTGATCAATTCTGATGTAGTTATTATATGCGTAAAACCAAAGGATGTAATTTCACTATGCAATGACATAAAGCAACACATAAGTTTAAATAAAAAGGTTGTTAGTGTCGCAGCAGGTATTAAATATCGTCAGATTAAGGGCTGTTTAGATGATGCCAAAATCTTTCGAGCCATGCCAAATATTGGCAGCAAAGATAATCTTGGAATCACAAGTATATTCTCTCGGGAAGAATCTTCAGATATTGTTGAGCTATTTAAGCATCTTGGTGAGGCATTTGTTGTTGAAGATGAGAATAAGATTGATCTTCACACATCACTAATTGGTAGCGGCCCAGCATTTTTTCTAGAAATTATTAATGAGTTTGAAAAAAGGTTAGATGAGCTCTTGCCTGATAGAGAAACAAAAAGAGATATCACTATAACTTTTCTATCAAGCCTAATTGCCAGTATTAAAAATGGTGAAAATCTTGAAGATATTATTGATAACATTAAGTCAAAAGGCGGAACAACAGAGGCAGGGCTCAATCGCTTATATTCAAAAGATTTTTCAAAAGTTTTTTCAGAGGCAGTTGATGCTGCGGTTGATAGAGCTAAAGAACTATCGATGGATTAAATCATCCCTGTTGGGGCCATTTGATACTACGCTGATATCCACTCCAACAAACTCTTCAATAGATGTTAAAAAGGATAGTGTTTCTCCAGGCAGACTATCGTAATTTGTGCAATCATTTAATGATTTCTTCCAGCCTGCAAACTCTTTATAGATTGGTTCTGCTT
>JBELJV010000037.1:0-1618 GCA_042090165.1 Gammaproteobacteria bacterium | reverse complement strand
CAATCATTTAATGATTTCTTCCAGCCTGCAAACTCTTTATAGATTGGTTCTGCTTTATGCAATAATCTAGATTTAAACGGAATTTCTTCATCATCTACTTTATAACCAATACAAACTTTAATTGATTCAAATTTGTCTAAGACATCCAGCTTTGTAATGCACAAACTTGTAAGGTTATTCAATTTTGCAGAATATTTAAGTGCCACCAGGTCAAGCCATCCACAGCGTCTTGGTCTGCCTGTAGTTGCTCCAAATTCATGTCCTAACTTAGCTATTTTCTCGCCATCAGCACAAAACAACTCAGTTGGAAAAGGTCCAGCACCGACCCTAGTTGTATAAGCTTTGGCAACACCCAAAACATCAGAATAAATACTTTTTGGAAAGCCAGAACCTATGCCTACAGATGTGGCAAGAGTATTAGACGATGTGACATAGGGATAGGTGCCGTAGTCAACATCTAACATTGTTCCTTGCGCTCCCTCGTAGAGAATATTGCCTCCATTTTCATAGATATCTTCAAGACTATCAGTCACATCCCCAAAGTATTTGGCTGTTTTTTGATAAACATCTTTCAGATCTTTTAGAACAGTTTCAAAATCAAAAGGGTCTGCATTATGAATATTTTTGATTTGAAAATTATAGTAATCCACCAAACTTCTAAGCTTGTCCTCAAGTAAATCGTTATCTTCTAAATCAAAAGCTTTAATGCTTCTCCTGGCTGTTTTATCTTCATAGGCTGGCCCAATACCTCGACGGGTTGTGCCTATTGCATTCCTATTGTCTTCACGAAGTTGATCAATCTTGGCATGTATTGGTAGCAAGAGACTGCAATATCTACTTATTCTTAATTTACCTTCAAGCGAGATTCCACGTGATTCAAGCTGTTCTATTTCATCAAGCAATGATTCGAGAGACAAGATAACGCCTTGACCAATGTAGCAGGAGGCATGATCATAAAAAACTCCAGAAGGTATTAAGTGCAAAACAAACTTTTCATCCTCTTTATAAATTGTGTGACCTGCATTATGACCGCCCTGAAAACGGCACACGGCGTCAAATTTTTTTGAGAAATAGTCGACAATCTTACCCTTGCCTTCGTCCCCCCATTGGGTGCCGACAAGGATAAGAGATTTTTTCATCAGTCTTGTTCTGACTTATTCAGATATTTAAAGTAATCGCTATCAGGATCAATAAGGAGAATATCTCCTCTATCTTTAAATGTTTCCCTGTAAGCTTTCAAGCTACGTGTGAAATCATAAAACTCTGGATCTGCATTAAAGGCCTCAGCATAAGTAGCTGTTGCTGTAGCATCTCCATCACCACGGATTCTCTCAGATGCTCTTGTAGCATTAGCAAGAATAATAGTTCTTTGCTTATCAGCATCAGCTCTAATCTTTTCAGCTGATTCTCGGCCCTCGGCTCTAAGCTCCTCCGCAATTCTGTTTCTTTCAGTTTTCATCCTTTCGAAAACTGATGTCCTTAGCTCTCTTTCAAAATCGATTCGCTTAACTCTAAAGTCAACAATTTGTACGCCAAGCTCACCAGCATCTTCCCCTAATGAATTCTTAAGAGCTTCCATTAGACCATCTCTGTCACCAGAGACAACTTCTTGCAAGGT
>JBELJV010000036.1:0-7637 GCA_042090165.1 Gammaproteobacteria bacterium | reverse complement strand
AATAATATTCCAGTAGCAAAGTTTGGGAAAACCCATGGTCTAAAGGGTGAAATCAAGGTCATTTCATACTGCGACCCTTTAGAAAACATTCTTACTTTTTCAAATTTTTTTCTAGAGGATAAATCTCCTTTGAAAATAAGTTTTGTGAGTAGTTCAAAATCATTTATTGCAAAAATTGAGGGCATTGACTCTATTGAAGATGCAAAAGCATTTGTTAATAAAGAGATTTTTGTTCCCATTGAAGAAATCCGACAAGACGACGACGCAATCTATTGGAATGACTTAATTGGATGTGATGTTATTGATCAAAACTCTAAATTACTAGGAAAAATATACAAATTAGAGAACCATGGAGCTTCTGATCTAATATTTATCGAAACAAATCAGGAAGATATTATTATTCCTTTAGAAGATCATTTTCTTGGTAAATTTGATATCGAATCAAATGTGTTAAATGTAAACTGGTAATAAAGCTTCCAAACCCAAATGATTGAAAATGTTGATCACATAATTGTTGTTGTTGAGGATTTAAGCTTAGCAGAACGAAATTATAAAAAAATCTTTGGCATTGATCCTGTGTGGAGAGGAAAACATGAAGAACTCGGAACAGCTAATGTATTATTTAATTTTGAAAATACTTATTTTGAGTTATTAGCAGTAAATGGGTCCGGTATTGGAGCAGATTTAGTAAATCATACTATCAATGAAAAGGGAGAAGGGCTGCTAGGCTTGGTTTTAGGCACAAAAAATATTGTGCAATTTAGAGATAGTGCTATTGAAAACGGTTATCCGTTATCAGAAATATCGACTGGGCATGGAATAAACGAACAAAATGAAAAAAGAGAATGGCTTTACCAATTTTTACCTTATGAACTCACTAGAGGCATATTCTCCTTTGTAATAGAGCATAAATCACCAGATCTTCCTTTGCTTGCCAGTGACAAAAGCACTGTTAATAAGCTAGAGCAAGTCGTAATTAAGACTAACGATGTTAACGGGTTTATTAAGATATACAAAGATATTTATGGAATTAGGTTGGCTTTAGATAGTTTTGTAGAAACTTGGAAAAAGAGAATTTTATTTTTTAGATTAAATAAAACAACAATCGAAGTTATCGAAGATAAGAATGATAAGGATTTACCAAATGACTCTTTGTGGGGATTAGCATGGGGTGTTCAGGATATTAAGCAAACAAGAGAAAGACTTCTATCGATGAATATTGAGGTTTCTGATATAAGACCAGGAGTAAAAGAAGATACATTGGTTGCAACAATAAGCTCTCACACTAATAATGTTCCAACGCTCTTGATTGAGCATACAAAAAAAGCATAGATTAAATAGTATGAATATAAATGTAATTTCATTATTCCCAGAAATAATAGAATCTTCTCTAAAAGGGCTTACTGGCAAAGCATTCACCAAGAATCATGCGAGACTAAATCTTATTAACTTAAAGGAGTTTTCTACAAATACCTATGGAAGTGTTGATGACACACCATATGGTGGAGGAGAGGGAATGTTAATTGGAATTGAACCTCTAGAAAAATCTCTAGATTCTATTAAAAAAAAAGGACATGTAGTTAATTTGAGCCCTCAAGGTAAATTATTTAACCAAAACAAAGCTATAGAATTTGCATCCCTAAAAAACATTACTCTAATTTGTGGAAGGTATGAGGGTATAGATCAAAGGTTTATTGATAATTATGTGGATGAGGAGCTTTCAATTGGCGATTATATTTTAAGTGGGGGTGAGATTGCTGCATCAGTAGTTATTGATTCAATTCTTAGGAATATTCCTGGTGTAATTGGAAATGAAGACTCAGTTGCAAAAGATAGCCACAGTTCTGGAAGATTGAAAGGACATTCATATACAAAACCATCTGATTTTAACGGTTTAAAAGTGCCAGAAATCCTATTATCTGGTGACCATAAGAAGATAGAAGAGTGGAAAATAGCCAATAGTTTGTGGGTGACTAAGCAAAAAAGGCCAGATTTATTTAAACAAATTCAACTTTCTGAAAAAGAAGTGATATTATTACGTGACTACGAAAACCAGCTAAAACAAAATGAGTAATAAAGTAATTGAAAAAATTGAAAAAGATCAGTTAAAAGACCACCCTGAGTTTAGAGCTGGGGATACTGTCGAAGTAAAAGTCAAAGTAACTGAAGGTGAAAGAACAAGGCTTCAAGCATTTGAAGGACTTGTGATATCTATTAAGAAAAGAGGTCTAAATTCAGCCTTTATTGTAAGAAAAATCTCAAATGGTGTAGGTGTTGAAAGAACATTTCAAACACACAGCCCACTAATTGATTCTATTAAAGTAAAAAGAAGAGGTCTTGTTAGACAATCTAAACTTTACTACATCCGTGAAAGATCTGGAAAATCTGCTAGGATTAAAGAAAAAATTGGTTAGTGCAATCTGAATCTAAATTATTAATTGATACTTTTATCGACTCTCTGTGGTTGGAGAAGAATCTGTCTCAGAATACTCTGGAATCTTACAAAAACGATCTCACAAAATTTAGACTGTATTTGGAAAAGAATAATAGAGATGTTCATAAAGCCGATCACTTTTTAATTCTGTCTTATTTAAGCTTTCTTCTGGATAAAGGATTTTCATCTAAGACTATATCAAGAAATATTTCATCATTAAAAGGCTTTTTTAAATATCTTTTAAACCTTGATCATATTGCTACAAACCCAATGTCGAATATTGAAGCGCCAAAATCAGGATTTTTTTTACCAACAACGCTTACTGTTGAAGAGACAGAGTTAATTTTAAATTCACCCGATGATACAAAAGCAATTGAGCTAAGGGACAAAGCAATGCTTTTTGCCTTATATGCTACTGGAATGCGTATAAGTGAACTTGTGAACCTAGCAATGCATAATATTGACCTCACTAGAGGATCAGTACAGGTTGTTGGAAAAGGTGGCAAAGAAAGATTAATACCATTAACTGAAAGATCTGTAAAAATCATTGAAAAATATCTTCTTGAATCAAGAGAAAAGTTAAGTAAAGGAAAGGATCACATTAACGTCTTTGTCTCTACTCATGGAAAACGTATTACCAGGCATAGTTTTTGGCATAGAATCAAAATTTACATCAATAGAGTTGGAATTTCCAAAGATGTTCACCCACACACACTTAGACATGCCTTTGCAACACACATGTTAAATAACGGAGCAGATTTAAGGTCGGTGCAAATGCTTTTGGGGCATACTGACTTATCTACTACTCAGATATATACTCATATTGCACAAACTGAAATGCAAAATATGCACAAAAAACACCATCCCAGAGGTTAATGAAAAAAATAATATTAATATTTTTCGCTGCTTCATTGATATGGGCACAACAACCATTGGTTCTTGAAAATCTTAAAAAGATCTTGCCCCAAGGTTTAAATATAAATTTTTATGAAGAATCTGAAATCGAGAATTTTTATGTTGTAAATGTGGCAAACAACCAAATACTTTATGTTTCAAATGATTTTAAATATGTCTTTGCAGGTGATGTAATTTCTCTAGATAATGGAGCTCCTTCAAGCTTGAATGAGTTATACCAAGCAAAGCTTGTGAAAAAAATTATGTCTCTTCTTGAAGACACAAGAACAATAAATTTCACAGCTGAAAATGAAAAGCATCTGATAAAAGTTTTTACTGATATATCATGCGGTTACTGTAGGCTTTTGCATTCTCAGATTGATGATTATCTAGCCTTAGGCATAAGCATTGAATATTATGGGTTTCCGAGAGATGGGCTCCAGACACAAGTATTTGAAGATATGCAAAGTGCCTGGTGCAGTGATGACCCAAAATTATCAATTACTAAACTTAAAGCGGGTGATGATGTAGAGGAAAAAACATGTCAAAATCCAATTCAAATGCACTATGAGTACGGTCAATTATTAGGAATTACCGGAACCCCATCAATATTTCTTAGCAATGGCCAAAAATTAAGCGGCTATATTCCTGCAAGCGAATTGATTAAAATAATCGAAAATGGATAAAGCAGAAATCAATTTATTCTTAACAAAAACTACCGAGAAAATTGCTGGTCTCAGGGGGTTTCTTTGACCCAGAAAATCTGCAAAAAGAATTAGTTGAGCTCGAAGAGCAACTTCAAAATCCCGATGTTTGGAAAGATCACAAAAAGCTAAATTCACTAAACAAAGAAAAAACAGCTTTTCAGTCTAAATTAGATGAATTCAATGCTCTTGAATCTAAGTTCTCTGACATAAAAGATCTAATTGAAATTTCAATTGAATTAAATGACGAAGAAGAATTACAAAAACAAGAAACTGCGCTATTGATGGTAGATTCTGAAATAGATGCACTAGAAACTAAAAAATATTTTTCAAGAGAAAATGACTTAAATAACGCATATCTAGATATTCAGTCTGGTTCTGGTGGGACAGAAGCACAGGATTGGGCCGAAATGCTTTTTAGAATGTATAGTCGCTGGGCTGAAGAAATGAATTTTAAGGTAAAGATTGAGGAATATTCCTCTGGCGATGTTGCTGGTATAAAAAGCGCAAGTATTCATATATCAGGCACGTATGCATACGGTTGGTTAAGAACAGAAACCGGTATACATAGATTAGTGAGAAAATCTCCATTTGATTCAGGCAATAGAAGACATACCTCTTTTGCAGCTGTGTTTGTATCTCCTGAAATTGAAGATGATGTTGAAATAGAATTAGATATGTCCAAGGTTAGAATTGATACCTACAGAGCAAGTGGCGCTGGAGGTCAGCATGTTAATAAGACTGACTCGGCAGTTAGGCTTACTCATGAACCGACAGGGCTTGTTGTTCAGTGCCAATCGCAAAGATCACAACATCAAAATAAAGACAGAGCAATCAAACAATTAAAATCAAAACTTTATGAATTGGAAATGCAAAAAAAAGAAGAGGAAATTCAAAAAATTGAAGATTCAAAAACAGATATCGGATGGGGCAATCAAATTCGATCATATGTTCTTGATCAATCACGCATTAAAGACATAAGAACCAAATATGAAGAAACAAATACTCAGGCCGTATTAGATGGTAAAATTAACAACTTTATAAAAGAAAGTTTAAAAAATGGATACTAAAGAACTTAATAAGATTGAAAGAGACCGAGAAGAAAAGCTTAATAAGCTAAAAGAGGCTGGTTTCAACTATCCCAATGATTTCAATAAAGCAGAAGATATTGGTGATATTGTTCAGGCACATGGAAGTCTTTCAAAAGAAGATTTAGAAAAAGCTGCTATTCAAGTATCCACTGCTGGAAGGGTAATTCTGAAAAGAGAAATGGGAAAAGTTGTTTTTATGACAATTGAGGATACTTCTGGTTCTGTTCAGGGATATTTCTCTAAAAATAATTTTGATGATGAAATTGAAAATATTAAGACATTGGATGTTGGTGATATTGTTGGCGTTTCTGGGCCACTATTTAGAACGCGTACAGATGAGTTAACAATTGAGGCAAAATATTATCAGTTATTAACAAAGTCTCTAAAACCTATGCCTGATAAGCATAAAGGCCTTCAAGATATCGAAACCATATACAGACAAAGATATATTGATTTAATGAGCAACAAAGATTCAAGAGATATCTTTATAAAAAGGAATGCAATTATTAAATCTCTTAGATCTGACCTTGAGAAACAAAAATTTCTTGAAGTTGAAACACCCATGATGCACCCAATACCTGGAGGTGCCAATGCAAAACCATTTGAAACGCATCATAACGCTCTTGATAAAAAACTATATTTAAGAATTGCACCAGAACTCTATCTTAAAAGGTTGTTGGTTGGTGGATACGACAGGGTATATGAAATCAATCGAAACTTTAGGAATGAAGGAATATCAACAGTCCATAACCCAGAATTCACAATGCTCGAGTTTTACGAAGCATACGGTTCTCTAGAAAAAACAACAAATTTTGTGCAAAAGCTTGTCCAAAGTAGTGTTTTAGCTGTCAACGACTCCTTAGAAATAGAATATGAGAATAAACCACTCAATTTAAAAAATAATTTTAGAGTGGCATCAATAAAGGATTTATTGAAAGAAAAATTAAATATTAAAAGCCTAGAAACTGAAGATGAAATAATGGCTGAGGCAAAAAAACACAAACTTAAAATCCAAAAAAACTGGGGTTGGGGCAAGGTGTTGCTTGAACTATTTGAAGAACATGTTGAAAAAGATTTATGGGATCCAATTTTTGTAAAAGATTATCCATATGAAGTTTCGCCTTTATCAAGAAAAAAAGATGGTGATCCTGAGTACACAGACAGAATAGAGCTTTTCATTGCAGGAAGAGAAATTGCTAACTTTTTCTGCGAGCTTAATGATCCCTTAGATCAAGAAGAAAGATTTGATAAACAGCTTCTTCAGAAAGATCTTGGTGATCAGGAAGCCATGTCGTTTGATGACGACTATATCAATGCATTAAAGTATGGAATGCCTCCAGCTGTAGGTGTTGGAATAGGCATAGATAGACTTGTTATGCTGGCAACTAACAAAACATCTATCAGGGATGTGGTGTTCTTCCCAACGTTAAAATAAAAGCTTAATTTGAAGTTAAATTAGGTCTTGAACTAAATCTCTCTCTTCAAGAAGTTCATTCGCTGTAATCTCTAATTTAGATTTTGCAAAATCGCTTAGATCAAAATCACGAACTATCTCTATATTGCCTGATCCATCAGAAATCAATGGAAAGCCTGAAAAAATGCCTGCTGGCATCCCATATGAACCATCACTTAAGATTGCCGCATTAAACACATCACCAGATCTTGTTGGATGTTCAACAGCTTTTACTGTATCACATGCTGCTCTGGCAGCTGACGATGCTGACGATGCCCCTCGTGCTTTTATAATTTCAGCACCACGCTGTTGGATGCGTGGTAAATATTCATTTTCAACCCAAGCATGATCATTTATAAGTTCGTATGCATTTTTTCCATTTACATTTGTATTTTCAAGGTCAGGAAACATTGTGGGACTATGATTCCCAAAAATTGCCAGTCTATAAATATCATCCACATGACAATTTAGTTTCTGAGAAAGTTGTGCTTTTGCTCTTAAACCATCAAGCATGGTCATGGCCATCCACAAATGATCTTTTTTTGAAGAATTGCTGTAACCAATTAGAGCATTAGTGTTTGCAGGATTGCCAACAACTAAAACCTTGCAGTTTTCTTTTGCCTTTTCTCCAATAGCCTTGCCTTGCTCAGTAAAAATCCCACCATTTATTTTTAAGAGGTCTGACCTTTCTTTTATTTCTTTACCATTCAAAACAATACCTCTTGGAATTGAACCAACCAATAGGCACCAATCAGCATCGACAACCGCATCTTGAATATTGTCATAGGTAGAAATTGAATTGACAGTAGAGTAGGCAGAGTCTTCAAGTTCTTTTACAAAACCACCTAGCCTTTCCATAGCGCCTGGAATTTCTACTAAAGCTAAATCTAATTTTTCTTCTGAATTAAAAATCCCATTTTCGCATAAGAAAGGGATAAGAGAGTATGAAATTTGTCCTGCGGCGCCTGTAATTACTACTTTCATAAGATGGGCTAATTTTAATCTATTGAAGCTCTATTCTCTACAAAATCATGATTTATTGCTAAAAGAATCTCTGGATA